>JAJZAQ010000009.1 GCA_021799355.1 Pseudomonadota bacterium | reverse complement strand
CGGCCAAGGGAGCTGCCACGCACGGCCCGACGATCAACGCGGAGATGCCGCCCATGATGAACACGCCGACGAAATGGCCGCCCTGTAGCTTGTCGGACGTCGACGACAGCTTGCTTTGTAAGCTGCTGGGCACCTGCAGTTCGTAAAAACCGAACATCGACAGCGATAGCAGCACCAGCAGCGCGGCGAACACCGACAGCACCCAGGGATTTTGCAACGTGGCCGCCAGCCCCTGACCGAGCAGCCCGGCAGCGACGCCGAACGCGGTGTAGACGATGGCCATGCCCAGCGAATATGCGACCGCCAGCAGGAAACCCCGGCCGCGCGACACCTTCTCGCCCTGGCCGACGATGATGCTCGACAGAATCGGAATCATCGGCAGCACGCAAGGGGTGAACGCGAGCAGCAGCCCAAACACCAGGAACATCGGGATGATGGTGATCAGGCTGCCCGAGGCCAGCGCCGCGCCGATACGCGACGACTCCGCGCCCTGTGCCACGGCTGGCTGTGCCGACGCTGGAGACGCTGCCGTCGTCGCAGACGCTGCCGGCGGCGCCGTCGTAGCCGACGCCCCCTTGGCCGCCCCGCCCTGGCCGAGCAGTCCGGCGACCAGGCCGCTGGCGCTGCCGCCGCCGGCAGCAGCAGCGGGAGCCTGTTCATCCGGCTCGGAAATGCTCACCGTACCGTTGCCACCGAAACCGCTCAGGCTGACGGTGGCGAGTTTTTCGATCGGCGGATAGCACAGCCCGGCGTCGGCGCAGCCCTGGTAGGTCACCAGCAGTTTGAAGCTCGCCGGCGCCTGGGTCACCGGCAGCGGAATCGACACCAGGCCACGGTAGTGCGCAACGTCGTGACCGAGGTTTTTGTCGAAAATCACATGTGCCGGCGGAAAATCCGGCTTGCCCAGTTGCACGCCTGGGGTCTGCGGTTCGAAGTGAAACCGCTCCTGATACATGTAATAGCCGTCGTGCGCCTTGAATTGCAGCAGCAGCGTCTTGGCGTCCTGCGCTTTGGCGCTGAACTGAAACGCCTCGTCTGGCGGCAAAAAATCTCCCTGTTGCGCCTGCGCCAGCGGTAAAGCCACGGTCCACAGCAGCGCCAGGCCGAGCAGCAGGCGGGTGACCAGACGCGGCAACGCCATCTGGCGCAGGGTCATCAGAGCGCATGAGCGCATGGGCAGTCTCCTGGGGTGTTGTATGCCGCGCCGCACGGCGGCGTGGAAGCGGCGTCTTCCCGCTTGGTTGCAGCGGCCGGTGACGAAATATAAGTCTGAAACCATATTTGAATCTGTCGGCGATTGCCCTGCACTGCATCGGGTCGTCGTCTCAGGCGCGGAAGCGCTGCCGCGTCAAACCGCGCGCCAGCCCCCAGGCCAGCAGCAATTCCGCGACGAGCACCGCCAGATGCGGCAGCGCATGCCGGTCGAAGTGGCCGAAAAACAGCGGGCGCACGAGTTCGACCGCGGCGTGCAGCGGCAGCGCCTGCGCCAGCCACTGCAAAGGGATGGGCAGCGCCGACAGCGGGAAGTAAACCCCGGACAGAAAGGTCATCGGCGTCAACACAAGGGTGAAGTAATAGGTGAAAAAGTCATAGCCGCGCGCCCTGGCGTTGACGATCAGGCCGATGGCGGAAAACACCAGTCCGGTGAGTAGCAGCAGCGGCAAGGCCAGCAGCAGGGTCCATTCACGACTGATGCCCAGCGCCACGATCACGGCCAGAATGGCCGCGCCGCTGAGCAGCGCCTTGCTCGCCGCCCAGGTGAGTTCACCCAGCAGCACATCGTCGAGCGAGGTCGGCGTCACCCGGATCGCATCCCAGGTTTTTTGCACATGCATACGCGAAAACGCCGAGTACAGCGCCTCGAAACTGGCCGCCATCATCACGCTCATGCAGATCGCCCCCGACGCGAGAAACTGGATGTACGGCACGCCGTGCACTTGCCCGATGAGCGAGCCCACGCCAAAACCGAACGCGACCAGGGTGATGAGCGGCTCGGCGATGTTGCCGACCAGGCTGGGCACCGCGAGCTTTTTCCAGACGAGGAAGTTCCGCCGCCAGACGGCGACGAAGCGCAGCCTGTGGCGTTCGGCGGAGTCGGTGGGCAGCATGGGGTGATCGCAGCAGGCCGCGCGTCAATCGCGCAGCTGCCGCCCGGTGAGTTTGAGAAACACGTCTTCGAGGTTGGCGCGGCGGTGGATCACGCGCAGCCCCGGCAGGGCTTGCAGGGCGTGCAGGGCCGCAGCGGCATGATCGCTATACGCAAACAGCCCGTCTCCGCTGCGCTCCAGCCGGCTGACCAGCGGGCGCAGCAGCGTCTCGGCAGCGTCCAGGCCGTCGCCATCGATTTCGATGACTTCGGCTTCCACCTGGGCGGCGATGAGCGCGCGCGGCGAGTCTTCGGCAATGCGCCGGCCGTGGTCGAGCACGAGGATGCGGTCGCACAGACGCTCGGCCTCGTCCATGAAATGCGTCGTCAGCAGCAGGGATTTGCCCTGCGCGGTCAGCAGCTTCAGCCGCTCCCAGATGAGGTGCCGGGCCTGTGGATCGAGCCCGGTCGTGGGTTCGTCGAGAAAAATCAACGCCGGATCGTTGACCAGCGCGCGTGCTAGGCTCAGCCGTCGCCGCATCCCGCCGGAGAGCTCGCTGATCCGCGCCTTGGCCTTGGCCTGGAGCGCAGCGAATTCCAGCAGCCGCGGCAGGCGCTGGCGCAGCTCGGCATCGCGCAAACCGAAGTAACGACCGAAGACCAGTAAATTTTCTTCGACGGTGAAATCCGGGTCGAGACTGTCGAACTGTGTGACCACACCGACGTGCTGCCTGGCCTGGCGGGCCATGTCGGGCACCGCCCGCCCCATCAGTCGGATGCTCCCGGCATCGGGCTGCGCCAGACCGAGACAAAGCTGGATGGTGGTGGTTTTGCCCGCACCGTTGGGGCCGATGAGGCCCAGGCATTCTCCCGGCTGCAGCCGCAGGCTCAATCCATCGACCACTCGCAGGCCGCCGTAGCTTTTGTCCACCGCGATGAGTTCGAGCAGTGGCGCCGCCTGCGCTGCAGGCGGCGGCGAAGAGGCGCTCGATGCAGAGGTCAGCACGCTGGCGGGCGGCAAGTGGCGGCGCAAATGCAAAGCGCCAGCGGATGGCTGGCGCTTGCAAAGACCGCGGAGGGTGTTATTCGGCCTTGTTGTCCGCCGCCGGCGCCGCTGCTTCGTCCATCGGCCGATCGACCAGCTCGATCAACGCCATCGGTGCGTTGTCACCGACGCGGAAGCCGAATTTGAGGGTGCGGGTATAGCCCCCCGGGCGGTTGGCATAACGCGGGCCGAGCACGTCGAACAGCTTGGTCACCGAGTCGCGGTTACGCAGGCGGTCGAAGGCCAGACGGCGGTTGGCCAGCGACGGCTTTTTGCCCAGGGTGATCAGCGGCTCGACGACGGCCCGCAGCTCCTTGGCCTTGGGCAGCGTGGTTTTGATCGCCTCGTGTTCGATCAGCGCATTGGCCATATTGCGGAACATCGCCTTGCGATGGCTCGACGTGCGGTTGAGTTTGCGGAGTCCGTTTCCGTGACGCATGGTGCTTTCCTTTCCTTATCGATCAGGCCAGCCGGATCAGGTACTGGCCGTGCACTGCCGGGCGAAACTGCCCGGCCAAACCTTGATGTAACGTTGAGGCAGGGGCGCTGTGGTTTGAGTGTCTGCTCAGCGTTTGTCCAGCCCGCTGGGCGGCCAGTTGTCCAGCTTCATCCCCAGTGTGAGGCCGCGGGCCGCAAGGACTTCCTTGATTTCGTTGAGCGACTTGCGACCGAGGTTGGGGGTCTTGAGCAGCTCGGTTTCGCTGCGCTGGATCAAATCGCCGATGTAGTAAATGTTTTCCGCCTTGAGGCAGTTGGCCGAGCGCACGGTGAGTTCGAGCTCGTCGACCGGGCGCAGCAGAATCGGGTCGTAGGTCTGCGCCCCGGCGGCCGCCTCTGCAGTCTCGGTGGTTTCCGCGCCTTCGAGGCTGGCAAACACCGTGAGCTGCTCGACGAGGATGCGCGCCGCGGCGCGGATCGCCTCTTCCGCGCTGATGGCCCCGTTGGTCTCGATTTCCATCACCAGCCTGTCCAGGTCGGTGCGCTGTTCGACACGGGCGCTCTCTACGGCGTAGCTGACGCGCCGCACCGGGGAAAACGACGCATCGAGCACGATGTGGCCGATGCTCTTGCCGCCTTCATCGCCGTAATTGCGCAGCGTGCCGGGCACGTAGCCACGGCCCTTCTCGACGCGGATCTGCATGTCGAGCTTGCCGCCCTGCGACAGGTGGGCGATGACGTGCTCCGGGTTGATGATTTCCACGTCATGCGGGGTCTGGATGTCGGCCGCGGTCACCACGCCCTCGCCTTCCTTGCGCAGCGACAGCGTGACTTCGTCCCGGTTGTGCAGCTTGAAGACCACCCCTTTGAGGTTGAGCAGCACCCCGATGACGTCTTCCTGCAGTCCGTCGACCACGGAGTACTCGTGGAGCACGCCGTTGATGCTGACCTCGGTCGGGGCATAGCCGACCAGAGACGACAGCATGACGCGGCGCAGCGCGTTGCCCAGCGTGTGCCCGTAACCGCGTTCGAACGGTTCGAGAACGACTTTGGAACGATTGTGACCGAGCGATTCGACCTGAATCGACTTCGGACGAAGGAGTGCAGTTTGCATGGAGCTTCCTGTTCAATACCCTCCGCTCGTTACGCGGATAAGGCCGAGGTGAGCAATCGCGGCATGTTGCCATGCCGCAGGACAGACACGTCCGGGGCGTCGCCCGGACGTGGTCAAGCCAGAATCAACGTGAATACAGCTCGACGATGAGCGATTCGTTGATGTCGCTGCCGAATTCGTCACGGTCGGGAGTCTTTTTGAATACCCCTTCCATTTTTGCCGGATCCACCTGCACCCAGGCGGGGAAACCGTTGGCTTCGGCCAGCTTCACCGCCTCCTGGATGCGGGTCTGCTGCCGCGACTTTTCCCGCACCGCGACCACGTCTCCGGGCTTGACCAGCGCCGACGGAATGCTCACCGTCCTGCCGTTGACCGTGATCGAGCGGTGGCTGACCAACTGCCGGGCCTCCGCGCGGGTGCAGCCAAAACCCATGCGGTAGACGACGTTGTCCAGGCGGGACTCGAGCAAGCTGAGCAAATTGCCCCCGGTATTGCCCGAACGACGCTGGGCTTCTTCGTAGTAGCGGCGGAACTGGCGTTCGAGTACGCCATACATGCGTTTGACTTTTTGCTTCTCGCGCAGCTGTTTGCCGTAGTCCGACGTGCGCGCACCCGAGGTGCGGCCATGCTGCCCGGGCTTGGTTTCGAGCTTGACTTTCGAGTCGATCCCGCGACGTGCGCTCTTGAGAAACAGGTCGGCGCCTTCACGCCGCGTCAATTTACCTTTTGCACCAATAAAACGTGCCACTTGCTCATCCTTTCAATACTGCCATGCCATCCAACGCATGGGAGCCCGGTGTCCGGGCAGTGGGCTTCGACAAGGCGGCAGCGCACACGCCACCGCCGGGAGACGACACGACGCAACTCAAACGCGGCGGCGTTTGGGCGGGCGACAGCCGTTGTGCGGAATCGGCGTCACGTCTTCGATCAGGGTGATTTTGATGCCGAGGTTGTTCAGCGCGCGCACCGACGACTCGCGACCCGGGCCGGGACCTTTGATATGCACTTCCAGGTTCTTGATGCCGTATTCGAGTGCCACCCGGCCGGCCTGCTCGGCCGCCACCTGGGCAGCGAACGGCGTGGACTTGCGCGAACCCTTGAAACCCTGCGCGCCGGACGACGAGGCAGACAGCGCGTTGCCCTGCCGGTCGGTGATGGTGATGATGGTGTTGTTGAACGACGCGTGCACGTGGGCAATGCCGTCAGAGACGTTCTTGCGGACTTTTTTGCGTGTGCGCTGCGCCGCGCTGCTTTGCGAGGATGGTTTAGCCATTGATTCTGTCCTTACTTATTTTTTCAGCGTGATGCTGCCCTTGCGCGGACCTTTGCGCGTGCGCGCATTGGTGCGGGTACGCTGCCCGCGAACCGGCAGCCCACGGCGATGGCGGAACCCGCGGTAGCAGCCCAGGTCCATCAGCCGTTTGATGTTGACGGAAATTTCCCGCCGCAAATCGCCTTCGATGGTCAATTTGCTGATGGCCTCGCGCATTTTTTCCAACTCGGCATCGGACAAATCCTTGATGCGCTTGTCGTAGGGGACGCCCGAAGCATCACAAATGGCGCGCGCCGTGGTGCGGCCAATACCGTAAATCGCCGTCAGGCCGATTTCCGAGTGTTGATGTGGTGGAATGTTGATACCAGCAATACGTGCCATTGATAACCTCGAACCTCAAAAAATGAATTGTGCTCACCCTTGGCGCTGTTTATGACGCGGGTCGGTGCAAATCACCCGCACCACACCGTTGCGGCGGATGATTTTGCAATGACGGCACATTTTTTTGACTGATGCGCTCACTCTCATGATGATCCTCTCTTGCTCTTACTTGGCGCGGAAAACGATCCGTGCGCGTGATAAATCGTAGGGCGTCAGTTCCACGGTGACCTTGTCGCCGGGAAGAATCCGGATATAGTGCATGCGCATTTTTCCGGAAATGTGCCCCAACACTGTGTGACCGTTTTCCAGCTTGACCCGGAAGGTCGCATTGGGGAGATTTTCGAGAATCTCCCCCTGCATTTGAATGACATCGTCCTTGGCCATAAGACTCCGTTAACGCACGCCACCCAGGCCGGATTTGAAGTTGGCCTTTTTCAGCAGCGCATCGTATTGATGCGACATAGCGTAAGCCTGGACCTGCGCCATGAAGTCCATCGTCACCACGACGATGATCAGCAACGACGTCCCGCCAAAGCTGAACGGCACGTTGTACTTCAGCACCAGGAATTCCGGCAGCAGGCAGACCAGCGTGATGTAAATCGCCCCGACCAGCGTCAGGCGCATCAGCACCTTGTCGATGAATTTGGCAGTCTGCTCGCCGGGACGGATCCCGGGGATGAAGGCACCGCTCTTTTTGAGCTGATCGGCCGTTTCACGGCTGTTGAACACCAATGCGGTATAGAAAAACGCAAAGAAGATGATCGCGGCGGCGTACAGCAGAATGTAAAGCGGCTGTCCGGGAGACAATGCACCGGCGATGTCCTTGAGCCAGCCCATGCCTTTGGCAGCACCAAACCAGCTGACTGCCGTGGCCGGCAGCAGAATGATCGACGAAGCGAAAATCGGCGGAATCACCCCAGCCATGTTCAGCTTGAGAGGCAGATGCGAGCTTTGCCCGCCGTACACCTTGTTGCCCACCTGGCGCCGGGCGTAATTCACCAGAATCTTGCGTTGCCCACGTTCGACAAAAACGACGAAATACGTCACCAGAACGACGATGGCAAGGACGAACAGCGCGACGAGCACACTCATCGCCCCCGTGCTCACCAGCTCGGCCAAACCGGCAATCGCCGAAGGCAGCCCGGCAACGATGCCCGAAAAGATGATGATCGAAATCCCGTTACCCAGGCCCCGCTCGGTAATCTGCTCGCCGAGCCACATCAAAAACATCGTGCCGGACGTCAAGGTGAGCACGGCTGACAGCTGAAAGCCGATTCCCGGGTTGATGACCAGCCCGGGAGAGGCCTGCAACGCCACGGCGATGCCGAATGACTGGAAAATGGCAAGCACCAGGGTGAAATACCGCGTGTACTGCGTGGTTTTACGCCGCCCTGCCTCACCCTCCTTTTTCAGCGCTTCGAGCGAAGGCACGACGTAGGTGAGCAGCTGCATGATGATCGATGCCGAGATGTAAGGCATGATCCCCAGTGCGAACACGGTGAAGCGGGCCAGCGCGCCGCCCGAAAACATGTTGAACAGACCAAGAATCCCGCCCGAGTTGTTCTTGAACAACTGCTGGAGGTGGCTTGGGGCGATACCTGGCACCGGAATGTGCGCACCGATGCGGTAGACCACCAGCGCGCCGAGCAGGAAGAACAGACGGCGGCCCAAGTCGCCGTATTTGCCCTGCTGTGCCGTGGTTGACGTGGCCATGTCGGGGATTCCGCTCAGGCTGCGGCCTGCTGGGCGATGCTGCCACCCGCCGCCTCGATCGCAGTGCGCGCGCCCTTGCTCGCCAGCAGCCCCTGCAGCTTGATGGCGCGACCGATCGTGCCAGTGGCGATCACCTTGGCAGTGCGGGTCAGCTCCGGAACGAGGCCGTGCGCCTTGAGCACCAACAGATCGATTTCGTCTTCCTGCAGGCGGTCGAGGTCGCGCAGGGTGACTTGCGCGCTGTACTGCGCCAGCGCCGACTTGAAGCCACGCTTGGGCAGACGACGCTGCAGCGGCATCTGACCGCCTTCGAAGCCAACCTTGTGAAAACCGCCGGCACGCGATTTCTGGCCTTTGTGGCCACGCCCTGCCGTTTTACCCAGGCCCGAGCCGATGCCGCGGCCGACACGACGCTTGGCATGCTTGGCACCTTCAGCCGGCTTGATGGTATTGAGTTGCATAGTCCGTCTCGCAAATTGTGTTGCCCTGCGCGGGGTTGAACCACACGCCTTTCGCTGGTTTGTCGCTGGTTTGCGTTGGCCCGACGCTGGTCTGACGGCGTTCAGCCGCAGATTTCGACCAGATAGTTGACCTTGCGCACCATTCCGCGCACCGCCGGCGTGTCTTCCAGCTCGCGCACGCTACCCAGCTTGCGCAGCCCCAGCCCACGCACGGTTGCGCGGTGTGACTCGCGGGTGCCGATGACGCTGCGCACCAGCTTGACCTTGATGGTTTTTTTATCGCTCATGATGTTCAGCCCAGAATCTCTTCAACGGTTTTGCCCCGCTTCATGGCAATTTCCTGCGCCGACTTCATATTGCCCAGTGCATCGAGCGTGGCGCGCACCATGTTGTACGGGTTGGTCGAGCCGTGGCTCTTGGCGACGATGTCGGTGATGCCCAGCACTTCGAACATCGCGCGCATCGGGCCGCCGGCGATGATCCCCGTGCCCTGCACCGCCGGGAGCATCATGACGTTGGCCGCGCCGTGCTGGCCGGTGACCTTGTGGTGCAGCGTCCCGTTTTTCAGCGGCACCTTGATCATATTGCGCCGCGCCTGCTCCATGGCTTTTTGCACTGCAACGGGCACCTCGCGCGCCTTGCCTTTGCCCATGCCGATGCGCCCATCGCCATCGCCGACCACGGTCAGCGCGGCAAAGCCGAGAATCCGGCCACCCTTGACCACTTTGGTCACGCGGTTGACCGCAATCATTTTTTCGCGCAGGCCGTCATCGCGCGTTTCGTTGGCAAACTTGTTTTGAACTTTGGCCATGATGTGCTCGTTCTCAGAACTTCAGGCCGGCTTGACGCGCAGCCTCGGCGAGCGCCTTGATGCGCCCATGAAAGCGAAAACCCGAACGGTCGAACGCCACGGCTTCGATCCCTGCGGCCTTGGCCTTTTCGGCAATCCGCGCCCCGACGACCGCAGCCGCCGCCACGTTGCCGCCACGGCCCGCCAGCTGGGTGCGCACTTCCGGCTCTACCGTCGAGGCCGAAGCCAGAATGCGGTCGCCATCGGCGGAAATGATGTTGGCGTAAATGTGCTGGTTGGTGCGATGCACCGCCAGGCGCACGGCGCGCAGGCGCGCGATACGGCGGCGGGTGGCTTGCGCACGGCGCAGACGGGACATATTTTTGCTGATCATGATCCTGGCCCTTACTTCTTCTTGGTTTCCTTGATCACCACGACTTCATCGGCGTAGCGCACTCCCTTGCCCTTGTACGGCTCGGGCGGCCGATACGCGCGGACTTCCGCGGCCACCTGACCAACGAGTTGCTTATCCACCCCCTTGATGACGATTTCCGTCGGCGAGGGGGTTTCGACCTTGATCCCTTCGGGCATCTCTTTGACGATCGGGTGAGAAAAGCCCAACGACAGGTTGAGCTTGTTGCCCTGCGCCTGCGCCTTGAAGCCCACGCCAACCAAGGTGAGTTTGCGCTCGAAACCTTTGGACACCCCCTGCACCATGCCAGCCACCAGCGCGCGCATCGTGCCCGACATGGCATGCGCTTCGCGCGACGGGTTGGTCGGGGCAAAGGTCAGGGCGCCGTTTTCCTGGGCGATGCGCACACCGTCAAACTGCGCGCGCTGCAGCGTCCCCAGACCGCCCTTGACGGCAATGCTGCCAGCACTCAGACTCACTTCGACGCCGGCAGGAATCTGCACGGGATATTTTGCAATACGTGACATGCGTGTTCTCCTTAAGCCACGTAGCAGAGGACTTCACCGCCGACGCCGACCTGGCGCGCCTTGCGGTCTGTCATCAGGCCCTTGGGAGTGGACACGATCGCCACACCCAACCCATTCATCACCTGTGGAATTTCTTCCTTGCCGCGATAGACCCGCAGCCCTGGGCGGCTGACCCGCTCCAGGCGCTCGATCACCGGCTTGCCGGCGTAATACTTCAGCGAAATTTCGAGATCCGCCTTGGCATCGCTTTCGCGGCGGATCTGGTAGCCGTCGATATAGCCCTCTTCATGCAGGACCTGAGCGATTGCCGCTTTGATTTTCGAAGCGGGCATCGTTACCTTCGCCTTTTCGACCATCTGCGCGTTGCGAATCCGCGTCAGCATGTCGGCGATGGGATCACTCATGCTCATCAATACTCTCCTAAAAACTGTTGGCGTCTGGCCGCAGGGGCAAACCGCACTCGATTGACAGTTTGTCTGAACAATGACCCGGTGTGTTCACCAGCGGTTTGGCAGCTGCTTACCAGCTGGACTTGGTCACCCCGGGGATTTCCCCGCGGAACGCCAGCTCGCGGATTTTGCTGCGCGACAGGCCGAAACGGCGGAACGTGCCGCGCGGCCGCCCGGTAATGGCGCAACGGTTGCGCAGACGCGTCGGGCAGGAGTTACGCGGCAACTGCTGCAACTTCAGGCGCGCCTCGTAGCGCTCCTCGAACGATTTGGACGAATCCGCAATGATGGCCTGCAGTTCGGCGCGCTTGGCGGCGAATTTCGCAACCAGGTCTTCGCGCTTTTTTTCGCGGTTGATGAGCGACAGTTTTGCCATGATGACCTCAATTCTTGAACGGGAAGCGAAATGCCGCGAGCAGCGCCTTGCACTCCTCGTCCGTTTTCGCCGTCGTGGTGACGCTGATGTTCAGCCCGCGCAGCGCGTCGATTTTGTCGTACTCGATTTCGGGGAAGATGATCTGTTCTTTCACCCCGATGTTGTAGTTGCCACGACCATCGAACGCACGCGCCGAAATGCCGCGGAAATCGCGCACACGCGGCAGGGCGATGGTGACGAAGCGGTCGAGAAAGTCGTACATCCGCGCCCCGCGCAGGGTCACCATGCAGCCAATGGGCAGATTTTCCCGGATCTTGAACCCGGCAATGGCCTTGCGCGAGCGGGTCACCACCGGCTTTTGACCGGCAATCTTGGTCAAATCGCCGACGGCGTGTTCCATGACCTTTTTGTCAGCCACCGCCTCGGACACCCCCATATTGAGCGTCACTTTGGTCAGGCGCGGCACTTCCATGACCGACTTGTAGCCGAATTTGGCCATCAGTTCGGGCACGATTTTTTCTTTGTAAACCGTTTGCAGGCGCGACATAAATCCTCCGGTCAGCCCTTAATCTGCTCGCCACTGGACTTGAAGACGCGCACTTTGCTGCCATCAGCCAGAATCTTGAAACCCACGCGATCGGCTTTGCCAGTGGCCGGGTTGTAAATGGCGACATTGCTCTGGTGGATCGGCAGGTCGCGCGACACCACGCCGCCGGCCTCACCGCGCATCGGGTTGGGACGGACGTTTTTTTTCACCGTGCGCACGCCTTCGACGATGATGTGCTGCGCGTCGACGCGCGCAACCACGCGGCCACGGCGACCCTTGTCGCTGCCGGCAATGACGATCACTTCGTCATCTCTGCGAATCTTGTTCATCACAAATCCTTTTCTCGCACGCTCAGAGCACTTCGGGCGCCAGCGAAACGATTTTCATGAAGCGCTCGGTACGCAGTTCGCGCGTCACCGGGCCGAAAATACGCGTCCCGATGGGTTCGAGCTTGGAGTTGAGCAACACCGCGGCATTGCCGTCGAACTTGATGAGCGAGCCATCCGTGCGACGCACGCCCTTGGCAGTACGCACCACCACGGCGTTGTACACCTCGCCCTTTTTCACACGGCCCCGCGGCGCGGCTTCCTTGATGCTGACCTTGATGATGTCGCCCACGCCGGCGTAGCGGCGCTTGGAGCCGCCCAGCACCTTGATACACATGACGGATTTGGCGCCCGTGTTGTCGGCCACATCCAGTCTGGATTGCGTCTGAATCATGTATTTTCCTTCACCCAACTTAGCGCGCGGCGCACGCCAGTCTTGGATCCCTGGTGCGGGAATTGACCTGTGGAGTTCACCTTCTCCGCCAGCCAAAGCCGGGACTCTGCAACCCCGGTGCGATCTGCCCAGTGCCGTACCCGACTAAAAGTCACCAGCACACCAGACCAGATCTGCTCAGCGGTAAAAGGTAAGCGTGTCATTGTGCCTGCAGTCCAAAGCCTTGTCAAGGCATGCCAAGAGCCGCTTTGGCACTCAGTGATGCGCGGCCCGGCGGCAGACCCATTCGCTGGCAGTCACGCCAGCCACGACCACCGCCGCATAATCCCAGACCGAGCCCTCGCGCAGCAGACCGCCGCCGACCAGCGCCAGATGCACGCCCCAGGACGCCAGTGCACCCAGACCGGCGCGCCGCGCCCAGCCCGCGGCACAGCCGCCCCGCCAGGCCACACCGGCCAGCGCCCCGGTTGCCGCGCCGACGCACAGCGGCATCACACTGGTTTGCACAAACCACAGTAAAAAGATCGACATCGTCGGACGTGCTAGAAAGACAGGTTGTCCAGGGAGTGTGTGCTGCGTCGCACTTGCGGTTAATCCGGATGCCGGCGGCTGGAGGCTTCGGATACTGTACGGAGTACGACGCCGTCAACCGCAGTTCCCCTTGGCGCATTCCTGATTTGATCGAAATCAGGTGGCCAGGACCACCACAGTTCTTAAAATCACGATTTGATTATGTTGCTCGCCGCCGTCGGACTCAACCACCAGACCGCCCCCGTCGGGGTGCGCGAGCGACTGGCATTTTCCACCGATACCCTGGTCGACGCGCTCCAGCGCCTTCGCGCGGCGCTGCGTCCCACACGCAACGGCAGTCCGGTCGAGGCGGCGATTCTATCCACCTGCAACCGCACTGAAATTTACTGCGCCGCCGAACACGATCCGCGCGACGCCCTGCTGCAGTGGCTGGCGAACGAACGCCATGTGCAGCTGGACGACCTGTCCGGTCACAGCTACCGCCTGGTGCAGGACGGCACGGTGCGTCATGCCTTCCGCGTGGCCAGCGGGTTGGACTCGATGGTGCTGGGCGAACCTCAGATCCTCGGACAGATGAAGGAGGCCGTGCGCGTGGCCGCCGATTCCGGCGCGCTGGGCAGCACGCTCAACCAGATGTTCCAGCGCACCTTCTCGGTGGCCAAGGAGGTGCGCACCAATACCGAAATCGGAGCGCATTCGATCAGCATGGCCGCCGCCAGCGTGCATCTGGCGCAGACGGTCTTCGAGAGCCTGCGCGAGTGCCGCGTGTTGTTCATCGGTGCGGGCGACATGATCGAGCTCGTCGCCACGCATTTCGCCGCGCAGCAGCCCAAGAGCATGGTCATCGCCAACCGCACGGTCGAGCGCGGCATGCGCCTGGCACAGCGGTTCGGCGCGCAGGCCATCCGTCTTTCCGACGTGCCGCAGCGGCTGGCGGAGTTCGACGTGGTGGTCACGAGCACGGCCAGCAGCCTGCCGATCATCGGTCTGGGTGCTGCCGAGCGCAGCATCAAGCAGCGGCGGCACAAGCCCGTGGTCATGGTCGATTTGGCCGTGCCGCGCGACATCGAACCCGAAGTGGCGCAACTGCGCGACGTCTATCTGTACTCGGTCGACGACCTGTCCGCGTTGGTGCGCAGCAATACCGAAAAACGCCAGGCAGCCATCGAGCAGGCAGAAGCCATCATCGAGACGCGCGTCCACGGTTTTCTCGAATGGCTGGATCTGCGCGCGCAGGTGCCGCTGATCCAGCGCCTGCAAAGCCAGAGCGAGCAATGGCAGGCGCACGAAGTCGAACGCGCGCGCCGCCTGCTCGCCCGTGGCGAACCGCCCGAGGCGGTGCTCGATGCGCTGGCGCGTGGGCTGTCGCACAAATTCCTCCACGGCGCGTTCGCTGCACTGCACCACGGCGACCCGGCACACCGCCAGGCCGTCGCCCAGGCTGTCGAGCGGGTGTTTCTCTGCCCGCACCGCGGTGACCCGGAGACCTCCGCCGACGCGGCGGCGTAGAAACCGCCACGGCGCTTCCCGTGCCTGCCGCGTGCCGCACCCCCGGCGGCATCGACGATTCCACTACCCCGATGAACCCGACCCTGCTCGACAAACTGGAGCAACTGCGGCGCCGCGCCAACGAGCTCGACGCCCTGCTCGCCTCGCCCGACAGCACGGCTGATCTGGCGCGTTACCGCAGCCTGACGCGCGAGCAGGCCGAGCTCCAGCCCATCGTCGCGTTGTTCTCCCGCTTTCAGGCCAAAACCGGCGAACTGGCACAGGCGCAGGCCCTGCTCGACGATCCGGAAATGAAGGAACTGGCGCAGCAGGACATTCAGCACACCCGCGCCGAACTGGCCGAGCTGCAAAAGCAACTTCAGCTCGCCCTGCTGCCGCGCGACCCGGACGACGCGCGCAACGCCTTCGTCGAAATCCGTGCCGGCACCGGTGGCGAGGAGTCCGCACTGTTCGCCGCCGACCTGCTGCGCATGTACACGCGCTACGCCGAGCGCAAGCGCTGGAGCACGGAGGTCGTCAGCGCCAGCCCGAGCGACCTCGGCGGCTACAAAGAGGTCATTTTGCGCATCGCCGGCGACGGCGTGTACGGGCGGCTGAAGTACGAATCCGGCGGGCACCGCGTGCAGCGCGTGCCCAAAACCGAAACGCAGGGACGCATCCACACCAGCGCGGCCACCGTGGCCGTCATGCCCGAGATGGACGAGGCGCAGGCGGTGCAGATCAACCCCGCCGATCTGCGGATCGATACCTTCCGTGCCTCGGGCGCGGGCGGGCAGCACGTGAACAAAACCGACTCGGCCATCCGCATCACCCATTTACCCACCGGGCTGGTCGTCGAGTGCCAGGACGAGCGCTCGCAGCACCGCAACAAGGCGCGCGCGCTGTCGGTGCTCGCCGCCCGTCTGGCCGAGCGCGAGCGGCAGGCACGCGCCGCGGCCGAAGCGGCGACGCGCAAAAGCCTGGTGGGCAGCGGGGACCGTTCCGACCGCATCCGCACCTACAACTTTCCCCAGGGCCGCGTGAGCGAACACCGCATCAATCTGACGCTGTACAAAATCGACGCCATCCTCGACGGCGATCTCGACGAGCTCATCACCGCGCTGCAAACCGAAGATCAGGCGGCGCAGCTTGCCGCGCTCGCTGCCGCCTAGCATGACACCGGCAGACCCCATCCCACAGCCGCCGACGCTGGCGCAGTGGCTCGACACCTGCGGCCTGCCGCGGCTGCACGCGCAGGTGCTGCTGCACCACGTGTCGGGACTGAACCGGACGCAGCAACTCGCCCACCCCGAGCGTGCTCTCGACGCCCAGACCGTGGCGCGGCTGGACGCGCTGGCCGCGCGGCTGCGCGCCGGGGAACCGCTGGCCTACGTCACCGGCGAGCGCGAGTTTTACGGCTTGTCCTTTCAGGTCACGCCTGCGGTGCTCATTCCGCGCCCGGAGACCGAGCTGCTCGTCGATCTGGCGCTGCAACGCCTCGACGCCCTGCCGAGCACGGCGACACCGCGGCTGCTCGACCTCGGCACGGGCAGCGGCGCCATCGCCGTGGCCGTGGCGCAGGCGCGTCCGCAGGTCCAGGTGTGGGCGGTGGACGCCAGCGCGCAGGCGCTGCACGTCGCCCGCGGCAATGCCGCGCGGCTGGTGGATGCCGCCCGCCCCGGAGGGCCGATCCACTTCGCCGTCTCCGACTGGTTCGCTGGTCTGGACGACGCGACGCCACGCTTCGACTGCATCGTGTCCAATCCGCCTTACGTTGCGCAGCACGACCCGCACCTCGATGCGCTGCGCCACGAGCCGGCCTTGGCCCTCGTCGGGCAGCAGCCCAACGCCGACGGGCTGGGCGACATCCGGCGCATCGTCGGCGCCGCCCCGCGCTTTTTGCAGCCGCACGGCTGGCTGCTGCTCGAACACGGCTACGACCAGGCGGCGTCGGTACGCAACCTGTTGCACGCGCATGGTTATGGCGGGATCGTCAGCAGCCGCGATCTGGCGGGAATCGAACGCGTCACCGCCGGGCAGTGCCCACAACCGCCGGGGTTTGCCGCGGACTCTAAAATCGTCTGACCGTCATCAAAGAGGAAGACCCGCCATGTCCAGCGTGCGCGAGCAAATCGATCAAATCGTCAAAAACAACGACGTGGTGCTGTTCATGAAAGGCACCCCGCAGTTTCCGCTGTGCGGTTTTTCCGGCCGCGCGGTGCAGTTGCTCAAATCCTGCGGTGTGACGCAGATCAAGGCAATTGACGTCCTGCAGGACGAAGCCCTACGTCAGGGCATCAAGGAATACGCCAACTGGCCGACCATTCCCCAGCTCTACATCAAGGGCGAATTCATCGGCGGCTCGGACATCATGGCCGAAATGGTGCAAAGCGGCGAGCTGCAGGCACTGCTGGCTGACATCGTCGGCAAACGCGATTGAACCCCACACCGGATTCGCCCGTGGCTACCGCCGCGCGCCCGCGGCTCATCGTTGCCATCACCGGTGCCACCGGCGTGGTGTACGGCGTGCGTCTGCTGCAGCATTTGCGCCGGCTCGGCAGCGTGCAGACGCACCTGCTGGTTTCACCCGCCGGCGTGCTCAACCTCCAGGTCGAACTCGGCATGGGGCGCAAAGCGGTCGAGGCGCTGGCCGACGTCGTCCACCCCGTGGGCGATGTCGGCGCGAGCCTGGCCAGCGGCTCGTTTGCCAGCATCGGCATGGTCGTCGCGCCGTGTTCGATGCGCACGCTGGCGGCCATCGCGCACGGCTTTTGCGACAACCTCATCACCCGCGCAGCCGACGTCTGTCTGAAAGAACGGCGCAAACTGGTGCTGTTGCCGCGTGAAGCGCCGCTGAACCTGGCGCATCTGCGCAATATGACGGCAGCGACCGAAATGGGGGCGGTGATCTTCCCGCCTCTGCCGGCGTTCTACCTGCGCCCGGCGAGTATCGAAGCCATGATCGACGCCAGCCTGGGTCGCGTCCTCGACCAACTGGGCATTGCCCATGACCTGGGCGAGGAATGGAACGGCGCCACACCCGCTTGAGCCCGCGGCGCAGCGCAGACCGTCTGCGCTTTTGCCGATTGTCATTGTGCGCCGTCGAAGGGCGGGCCTATAAAGACAGATTCTGAGGAGGAACCTGCCATGAACGACGCACCCCACACCAACAAAACCGCATCTCCCGCCGCGGCGAAAAAGCGCGCGGCGCACGACAAAGTCGCGCAGGGCGATATCGCGCCGCGGCTGACTCCTGCCGGCGTGCGCAACTACGTCGTCGATCAGGCGCAACAGGCCGCGCAACAGGCCGAGCTGGCGGCGCTGGACACCATCCTCAAGGGACCGCCGCCGGCCCGTGTCGACAGCGACGGCGTGCAGGCCATTCTCGAAGGCGACGCCCCGGACGACGCCCAGGTCATGCGCGCCGCGCTCGGCCTGCCCCCGGCGTCAACCATGCCGCGGCGCACCAGCGACGAACTCACCGACGACTGGCGCAAAGGCGGCTACCCGTACAAGTACAAAATGCTGCGCCGCGACTACGAGCGCGAAAAATTCGTCCTGCAAACCGAGCTGCTCAAGCTGCAGGCATGGGTCAAGGAAACACGGCAGCGCCTGATCATCCTGTTCGAGGGGCGCGACGCCGCCGGTAAGGGCGGCACCATCAAACGTTTCATGGAACATCTCAACCCACGCGGTGCCCGCGTCGTAGCGCTGGAAAAACCCAGCGAAATCGAGCGCGGCCAGTGGTATTTCCAGCGTTACGTGCAGCACCTGCCGACTGCCGGGGAGATCGTGCTGTTCGACCGCTCCTGGTACAACCGCGCCGGAGTGGAGCGCGTGATGGGCTTTTGCACCCCGGCCGAGTACAACGAATTTCTGCGCCAGGCTCCCGAATTCGAGCGCAATCTGGTGCGCAGCGGCATCCACCTCATCAAGTTCTGGTTCTCCGTCAGCCGCGAAGAGCAGCGTCGGCGCTTCAAGGAGCGCCAGGTCCACCCGCTCAAGCAGTGGAAACTCTCGCCCATCGACATGGCGTCGTTGGACAAATGGGACGAGTACACCCGCGCCAAGGAAGCCATGTTCTTCCACACCGACACGGCTGATTCGCCGTGGACGGTGGTCAAGTCGGACGACAAAAAACGCGCCCGGCTCAACGCCATGCGCTACGTCCTGCACTCACTGCCGTATACCGGCAAAGACGTGGAGCGCATCGGGGAGGTGGACAACCTCATCGTCGGCCGCGCCAATTTCATCCACGAGCGTGGAGAACACGATTTGAGCAAGGGCGAGTACCTCGCCTGAGGATCGCGGCGACGGCCGGCGCCTCAGGGCTCGGGCCGGGATGCGCCGAACCGCGCGGCAAACGCGTGCTGCATCGCCTCGTCCAGCGCCGGCAGATGCTCGCGCACCTTCTGCAGCCGGGCGTCGTCGACCGGGCGTTGCGGCGCGGACCAGGGTGACTGCGGCCAGAACGCATCCCACTGCCAGCGGGCTACCATATGCCAGTGCAGGTGCGGCACGACATTGCCCAGACTGCCCAGGTTGATCTTGTCCGGCTGCATCTGGGCGCGCAGCGTCTGCTCGACCAGCACGACCGCATCGATGCAGCTCAGACGCTGCAACGCAGTCAGGTCGGTGAACTCGGCCACATGCTGCTGCCAGATGACGCGGTAAAACGCCGGTAGCGCCGGCTCGGCTGCACGCACCAGGCGAAAGTCGCTGCCGCGCCACACCGTGGTGCCGCCAGCCGTCTGGCAGAGCGCACAGGCTGCGGCGGCGCCAGCCGGCGCCGGGCTCACGGGAAACGGTTTCATCCTGATGACGGTACGCAGCGACGCGGTGGGGACAGTGTGACGCATCTTACCGGTTCTGCCGCAGGCAGCTTGCGGCATCTGGCGCCGCCCTGCGCGGCAGCGGCACGTTTATTCCAGATCAAGAGATTGCAATTCCGGCATATGGCCTGGCCGATTTTTTGCGTCTTGTCACATTTGCAACATGTTGTATCTGTGACCATGCCGACTTCGTTGACATCACCCCATTACCGGGAGCGTTGCCATGCCGTTTTTGCTTCCTGTCGTCCGCTTTTTTCCGCCCGGCCGCTGGCGCCGCGCAGCCCTGATGTGCGCCGCCATGTCACTGCCGGTGGCGGTTGCCGCCAGCCCGGCACCGGCGCCGCAGTCCGCCGTGGCCACCGTCGATCTACAACCGGGGTACCGTGTGGTCCCCAAAATCCCCAGCGGCACGAAAACCGCCGATCACAGCAAATTCAAGGAACTGCAGGGGCCGTTTCACAGCGGCGCGGAAGTTACTGCCGCCTGCCTGAGCTGCCACACCGAGGCCGCCAAGCAGATCAAGGGCACGATCCACTGGAAGTGGGAGCAGGTCGAGCAGGATTCCAAGCGCATCGTCGGCAAAAGCAAGGTGATGAACAACTTCTGCGTCTCGGTGCCGAGCAACGAGAAGTTCTGCACCGGATGCCACGTCGGCTACGGTGACGCCAAGAGCGCCGAATTCACCGCGTTCAGCAAACGTCCGGACACCGACGTCGACTGCCTGGTCTGCCACGATCAGACCGGAACATACAAAAAAGCGCCCTACCAGTCGGGCAATCCGCCCACCAGCCGGATCGAGATGCCTCCCGGATCGGGCAAATTCATCGAACCGATCGACCTGGCAGCCATCTCCCAGCACGTCGGCGCGCCGTCACGGGCGAACTGCGGCACCTGCCACTTCAACGGCGGCGGCGGCGACGGCGTGAAGCACGGCGATCTGGACAGCTCGCTGATCAAGCCGTCGAAGGCGCTGGACGTGCACATGGACGCGCAGGGCTTGAATTTCCAGTGTGAAACCTGCCACGTCACCGGCGGCCATCAGGTCAGCGGCGGCCACTACAAACTCGACGCCAAACACCTCGGCGGGCAATACGTGCGCGGCAGCCAGCACAACATGGGCAGCGCCGCCAGCTGCCAGTCGTGCCACGGCGACACCCCGCACAAAGGCAGTCTGGCGCAGGACCTGAACATGCACACCAACACCATTGCCTGTCAAACCTGTCACATCCCCGAGTTCGCCCGCGGCGGCGTGCCGACCAAAATGGAGTGGGACTACTCCAAGGCCGGACAGCGCGGCCCGGACGGCAAACCGCTGGTCATCAAGGACGAACACGGCCACCCGATCTATACGGGCATCAAGGGGCAGTTCAAGCTCGGTAAAGACGTCGTCCCCGACTACACCTGGTTCAACGGCACGGTGAAGTGGATGAACATCGGCGAAAACGCCGTGCCGGACAAGGACGGCGTCATCGCCATCAACCAGTACGGCGGCAGCCCGACCGATGGCAAGTCGCGCATCTGGCCGGTGAAAACGATGAAAGGCACCCAGCCCTACGACCCGGAGATGCACCGCTTGCTGGCCATCCACAACGCCGGTTTCGACGATGCCGCGTATTGGCACACCATGGACTGGCAAAAGTCCATCGCCGCCGGCATGAAAGCCGCCGGGCTGGAATGGTCGGGCAAATACACCTTCGTCAAAACCACGACCACCTGGCCGATCACCCACATGGTCGCGCCCAAAGACAAGGCGCTGCAGTGCGCGCAGTGCCACACCGACCACGGACGTCTGGAAAAAATCGACGGGGTCTACATTCCGGGCCGGAGCAAAGACCATCAGCCGTGGATCGAAACCATCGGTCTGGGCCTGGCTGGATTGAGCCTGGCCGGGGTGATGGCGCACGCCGGTATCCGCAGCATGCTGTGGCTGCGCCGCCGCGGCAAACCGGGTGGGCAAAAACACTGAACACGCCCGACGGGACGACGCCGGCGACCGCTACCGTCCCGCGGGTTTTCTCCGCTTTCGAGGATCTGCATCATGGCCAAGACGCAACACGTCATCCTGTTCAAACGCTTCGAGCGCTTCTGGCACTGGAGCCAGGCGGCGCTGATCATCACCCTGCTGTTCTCGGGCTTTCGCATCCACGGCCTGTACCAGCTCGGCATCGACTTTCTCACCGCGTTGCGCATCCACCAGGTGGCGGCCTGGTCGCTCGTCGTGCTATGGGTGTTTGCCATTTTCTGGCATTTCACCACCGGCGAATGGAAGCAATACGTGCCGACCTTCGACAAAATTTTTCTCGTCGCGCGGCATTACGCCTGGGGCATGTTCCGCGGGGAAAGCCACCCCTACCATCAAACCCCGGCTCGCAAGCACAACCCGCTGCAGCGCCTGGCCTACCTCTGGGTGAAACTGATGATCAACCCGATCATCTGGATCAGCGGGATCTACCTGCTGTTCTTCGCCGACTGGGGAACTTGGCCGATCTGGAAGCAATGGGGCATCAGCCTGCAAACGGTTGCGTGGGCGCATACCATCGGTGCGTACATGATGCTGATGTTTTTCATCGTCCATGTCTACCTGACGACCACCGGCCATACGCCGCTGGCGCACATCAAGGCGATGATCCGCGGCTACGAAGACGACGAGCCGCATCCCTCCCCCGCCCAGGGCATGCCGGGCGCGCAGCCACACTGATCCCGCGCTGGCTGGCCGGGCCGCGGCCAGCCAGCCGCGGCGGCGTCAGCGGCCTTCAGACCAACACGCGCTCGATACCGCCGGCATTAACCGCCTTGACGTAATCGGCCATCCAGTTCTCGCCCAGGATCTGCCGAGCCATTTCGATGACGATGTAGTCGGCCTGCAGCAAACCGTGCTGCAAATCGTTGGCGTAGCGGCTCAGGCCCTGCAGACACGACGGGCAGGTGGTGAGGATTTTCACGTCTCCGGCAAACCCGTCGGCACGCAGCGCCAGCTCGGATTTGCGGATTTCCTCTTCCTTGCGAAACCGCACCTGGGTGGCGACGTCCGGGCGGGAAATGCCAAACGTGCCGCTTTCACCGCAGCAGCGCTCGCTCTTGACCACACCGTCGCCGAGCAGCGCCTTGACCGTTTTCATCGGCTCCTGCTGTTTCAGCGGGGTGTGACAGGGGTCGTGGTAGAGGTATTTCACCGCCGCGCCGGAGCCTGACGCGGCCAGCGAATAGCCCTTTTCCAGCAACAGTTCGTGGATGTCGATGATGCGGCATCCCGGAAAGATTTTGTCGAATTCGTATCCCTGCAACTGGTCGTAGCAGGTGCCGCAACTGACCACCACCGTCTTGATGTCCAGATAGTTCAGG
The DNA here is from genome assembly GCA_021799355.1 of Pseudomonadota bacterium. Taxonomy (GTDB): domain Bacteria; phylum Pseudomonadota; class Gammaproteobacteria; order Burkholderiales; family Burkholderiaceae_C; genus Thiomonas. The sequence continues at coordinate 55,943 of JAJZAQ010000009.1, read as the reverse complement.
GTATTGGCCACACGGTGGAACAGCACGCGGTTGTCGGTGATGATTTTTTCCGCCTTGTCGTACTGCCCGCTGCCGCGCTGCGGATAGCCGCAGCACAGGTAACCCGGCGGCAGCACGGTTTGCAGTCCGGCATGCCAGAGCATGGCCTGCGTGGCCAGACCGACCTGGCTGAACAGGCGCTCCGAGCCGCATCCGGGAAAGTAAAACACCGCCTCGCTGTCCACCGTGGTCGTGGCCGGGTTGCGGATGATGGGGACGAATTCCTTGTCTTCGATGTCGAGCAGGGCGCGCGCGGTCTTTTTCGGCAGGCCGCCGGGCATCGGTTTGTTGATGAAGTGAATGACCTGCTCGCGCACCGCCGGTTTGCCCACCGTCAGCGGCGGGTGCGCGGTCTGCGGCCGGGTGAGCGGGCGCAGCAGCCGTGTGGCCAGACGTTGCGCCCCGAAGCCGGCGCCGACCATCGCGCTGCGCACCAGCTTGATGGTCTGCGGCTTGGTGGCGTTGAGGAAAAACATCGCCGCGGCGTTGCCCGGCTTGAAGCTCTTTTTGCCCATTTTGCGCAGCAGATTGCGCATGTTCATGGTGACATCGCCGAAGTCGATGTTCACCGGGCAAGGAGTGACGCACTTGTGGCACACGGTGCAATGGTCGGCCACGTCCTCGAATTCTTCCCAGTGGCGGATGCTCACGCCGCGCCGCGTCTGTTCCTCGTACAGAAACGCCTCGATCAGCAGCGATGTGGCGAGAATTTTGTCGCGTGGCGAGTACAGCAGATTGGCGCGCGGCACGTGCGTGGCACACACGCTCTTGCATTTGCCGCAGCGCAGGCAGTCTTTCACCGATGCGCTGATGGCGCCGATGTCGCTTTGCTGCATCAGGATCGACTCGTACCCCATGAGGTTGAAGCTCGGGGTATAGGCGTTGCGCAAATCCGCCGGCAGCGCCGGATCGGCCATCAATTTGCCCCTGTTGAACCGGCCTTCGGGGTCGATCTGGCGCTTGTAGGCACGAAAGGCGCCGATTTCGGCGTCGCTGAGAAATTCGAGTTTGGTGATGCCGATGCCGTGCTCGCCGGAAATCACCCCGCCCAGGCTGCGTGCCAGGTGCATGATGCGCGCCACGGCGTCGTGCGCCTGCTGCAGCATGAGATAGTCGTCGGAGTTCACCGGGATATTGGTGTGCACATTGCCGTCGCCGGCGTGCATGTGCAGCGCCACCCAGCACCGGCTCTTGAGCACGCGCTGGTGCACGGCGTCCAGGCTGCGGCGCAGCGGTTCGAACAAGCCGCCGGAGAACACCGCGGCCAGCGGTTTGCGCACTTCGGCCTTCCACGAGGCGCGCACGCTGTGGTCTTGCAGGAGGTGAAACAGCGTGCGGCCGTCGTCGGCGGCGGTTTGCGGCGCCAAGGCCAGCAGCGCCGGCGACAGCCCCACGCCCTGCGCCGGCAGCGCCGCCAAACGCGTGTCGAGCCGTTCGAGATAGAACGACCAGCGCGCGTGCACCTGCGCCACCAGTTCCAGCGCCTGCACGCGCCTGGCCTGCAGTTCCTCGGCGGACAGGGCGGCCTCGCCCTCGGCGAGTTCCTCGTTGCGCGCCAGCGGCAGGTTGCCGCGCAGCAGATGGTCGATTTCGGCCAGCAGCGCCAGTTTGTTTTTCAGCGACAGCTCGATGTTGATGCGCTCCACGCCATCGACGTATTCGCCCATGCGCTCCAGCGGGATGACCACGTCTTCGTTGATCTTGAACGCATTGGTGTGACGAGCGATGGCTGCAGTGCGTTTGCGGTCGAGCCAGAATGTTTTGCGCGCCTCGGCGCTGACGGCAATGAACCCCTCGCCGACGCGCGCGTTGGCGATGCGCACCACTTCGGCGGCGGCACGCGCCACGGCGGCTTCATCGTCGCCGACGATGTCGCCGAGCAGCACCATTTTCGGCAGGCTGCCGCGGCGGCTCTTGGTGGCGTAGCCGACGGCTTTGAGGTAGCGGTCGTCGAGATGCTCCAGCCCGGCCAGAATCGCCCCACCCGGGCGCGACGCCAGGTAATTCTTGATTTCGACGATGCTCGGAATCGCTTCACGCGCCTGGCCGAAAAACTCCAGGCAGACGGTACGGATGTGCGGCGGCATGCGGTGCAGCACCCAGCGTGCGCTGGTGATGATGCCGTCGCAGCCCTCTTTCTGCACACCGGGCAGGCCGGCGAGAAATTTGTCGGTCACATCCTTGCCCAGACCGGCTTTGCGAAACTGCGCGCCGGGGATTTCCAGCACGCGCGAATCGAGCAGCGTGTGGCCGTCGGCGGCAAAGGTGCGGATGTCGAACCGCGCCACATCGACGTCGTGGATCTTGCCCAGGTTGTGTTCCAGCCGCTGTACTTCGACCCAGCGGCCCTGCGGATCGACCATGCGCCACCACGCCAGGTTGTCGATCGCCGTGCCCCACAGCACGGCCTTTTTGCCGCCGGCGTTCATCGCCACATTGCCGCCGACACACGACGCATCGGCCGAAGTCGGATCGACGGCGAACACCAGCCCTGCAGCCTCGGCGGCGTCGGCCACGCGCTGCGTCACCACCCCCGCCGGGGTGCGGATGGTCGGCACGGCATGCGGCACCCCCGGCAGTTCGACGTATTCCACCGGGCCGATGCGATCGAGCTTTTCCGTGTTGATGACCGCACTTTTCCACACCAGCGGCACCGCGCCCCCGGTATATCCTGTGCCGCCGCCGCGCGGGATGATGGTCAGGCCGAGTTCGATGCACCCCTGCACCAGTCCGGCGATCTCCTCTTCGGTGTCCGGGCAGAGCACGACGAAGGGGTACTCCACCCGCCAGTCGGTAGCGTCGGTGACGTGGCTGACCCGCGCCATGCCGTCGAAGCGGATGGCATGCTGCGCGCTGTGTCGCCCCAGCACCTTGCGTGCGCGCTGCCGCAGCGCCGCGGCCTCGTCGAACCAGGCAGCGAATGCCGCCACCGCGGCACGTGCCGTATCCAGTAATTGCCGCACCAGCGCGTCGCGCTGCGCGTCGGCCGCATCGCCCTGCGCGCTGGCGCTGCGCCGCCGGTCGATTTCGCGCAGACGGTGTTCGAGCGCGCCGATCAGCGCGGCACGGCGCTTGCGGCTTTGCAGCAGATCGTCCTGCAAAAACGGGTTGCGCTGCACCACCCAGATGTCGCCGAGCACCTCGTACAACATGCGCGCCGAGCGCCCGGTGCGCCGCTCCTGCCGCAGCTGGTTGAGCCAGTCCCACGCCTGCTCGCCCAACAGGCGGATGACCACTTCACGGTCGGAAAACGAGGTGTAGTTGTACGGGATTTCGCGCAACCGCGCCGGCGCGTCGTCTGCGCCAGCCGGCAGCGTCGCCAACAGGTGGGGGACAGGGGAAACGGGGGCGTTCATCGGGAACGACGGTCCACGGCGGACCGCAAGGGCAAAGCGCTATTGTAGGGAGGGGGGCAAACCCGTCGGCGCAGCATGTCTTGCGCGCACCACCCCGCTTGCGGCCGCCACGGCCGATCCACGCGCATTTTGCGCGGTCACGCCCCCACCCTGCCCCAACCTGCCGCACCGCGGGGGTGCGACAGCCGGGCCGGGGTGCGTCAGGGCTTGGCCGGTACCGAAATGTAAATTTCCACCCGGCGGTTGGCGGCGCGGCCTTCGGGCGTGGCGTTGCTCGCCACCGGGTTTTGCGGCCCCAGACCCTGCGTGGTGATGCGCTGCGGCGCCACACCGCGCGACACCAGAAAATTTTTCACCGTCAGCGCGCGATTTTCCGACAAGGGGTAGTTGATGGCATCGCTGCCCGTGCTGTCGGTATAGCCGAACACCTGCACGCTTTCTTCCGGATGCTGGATCAGGCCGGTGGCGAGATTTTCCAGGATCGGGTACATGCGCGCATTCAGGTAAGCGCTGCCGGTGGCGAACCCGGCGTCGGCCGGGACGTTGATTTTCAGCCGGTTGTCCTGCGTCTGCGTCACCTGCACCCCGGTGCCTGAAGCCTGCGCCTGGGCCTGGAGTTGCTGTTTTTGCTGCTCCAGATGCTGGTTCCACAAATACCCGCCCAAGGCGCCCACCGCGGCGCCGGCGGCGGCACCGGTGAGCGCGCTCTTGCCGGGATTGCCTCCAGCCGTGAGTGCGCCGATGACCGCACCGGCAGCCGCGCCGATTCCCGCACCCTGCGCCGTGCTTTTCTGTGATTCGGTCATATTGGCGCAGCCACCCAGGGCGGTCGCCAGCAACGCTGCGGACGCGACCACGGCGAACGATTTGCGGTACTTCATGATCCCTCTCCTACAACGACGATGCGGTGTCATGCTTTGTGACAAGTTTAGGCGGATTGATCCCGCCCAGACCGGGCACGGCGCAAATTTTTCAGTCTAATCTTGGGTTGTGACCACGGCATGCATATCCAAGATGGATACCCAAACATTTTCCGCCCCTTCTGCAGCGCCCGGCACCCCGCAACGCAACGTGGGAAGCAAGGCGCACTGGACGCTGGACTGGATCGACTTCTCCCGCATCCGCGTCGCCGACGTACATGACAACGAAGACCTGTTCTACCTGCTGGTCAGCGCATCGTTCATCGAGTCGGGCTCTGACACCTACACGCGCAACCTGGTCGAGCACTTTACCGCCTACCCGCAGATTGCCGACTGGCTGCAGGGGCAATGGGAGCCGGAAGAATTGCAGCACGGTCGCGCGTTGCGCACCTATGTGCAGACGGTTTGGCCCGAGTTCGACTGGGACAGCGCCTACGCTGCGTTTTTTGCCGAGTATTCCCGGCTGTGCACCGTCGAGGAACTGGAAGAAGACCGCGCGCTGGAACTGGTGGCGCGCTGCGTGGTGGAAACCGGCACCGCCACCTACTACCAGACGCTACGCGACCTGACCAACGAGCCGGTCCTCAGCGACCTGACCGAACGTATCCGCGTCGACGAAGTGCAGCACTACAAGCATTTCTACCACTATTTCAAGCAACTGGACGGTGAGCGCAAACTGTCGCGCGTGCGCGTCCTGGGTGCGCTCAGACGCCGGCTGCATGAGTTGCGCACCAGCGATTCGGACATCGCGCTGCGCTACGTGTGGGCGTATCACCCGGCCCGGGACGGCGCGACGAACGACCCGTCGTTCGACCAGGTCTGCCGGCGGCTGTACCGCCGCGTCGGCGAGCGGCTGCCGATGGATCAGGCGGTGAAAATGCTGCTCAAGCCGCTGGCGTTGCCGCACCGCATGGAACAGTGGGTCGAACGGCCTCTGGCGCGCGTCGCCCGCCGGGTGATGACGGCGTGAACTGCGGCAGCGCGCAGTCCGCTGCCGCATACCCGAGCGCCACACTCGGACAATCAAAATCAGGGGCTTCCCGCTGACCGGGCCACGGCCTATAGTCGCAAACCATCGACGCGGTTTTGCAGCAGGTTCGGCCCGGTCGTGGAATGCGCAGACCGGCCGCCGGATGTCACGACAACGAGGAGACGCAAAATGCAGAAAACCCTGCACATCGAGCCGGACAAATGCACCGGCTGTCTGCAGTGCGAAATGGCGTGTTCATACGACAACTACGGCGTGTTCGCCACCGCGCGCAGCCGCATCAAGGTGTTCGACTTCCACGAAACCGGGCGCAAGGTGCCCTACACCTGCACCCAGTGCGACGAGGCGTGGTGCCTGCACGCCTGCCCGGTCGAAGCCATCGTGCTCGATGCGGCCACCGGCGCGAAGATCGTGCGCGAAGATACTTGCGTGGGCTGCAAGGTCTGCACCATTGCCTGCCCCTTCGGCACCATCAACTACGTCACTGAGACCGGCAAGGTGCAGAAGTGCGACCTGTGCGGCGGCGAGCCGGCCTGCGCCGAGGCCTGCCCGACCGGCGCGATCACCTACATCGACGCCGACTGGACCGGGCTGGAGCGCATGAAACAGTGGGCCAACAAGCTCGGCAATCAAGCCGCTGCAGCCTGAACCCCGCGCACACCGAAGGAGACACACCATGACCTGGGCCGGAAAAATCCTGCGCGTCAACCTGAGCAACGGCAGCATCCAAAGCGAACCGCTGAACATGCAGTGGGCGCGCGACTACATCGGCCAGCGCGGGCTGGCGACCAAGTATTTCGTCGAGGAGGTCGACCCCAAGGTCGACCCGCTGTCGGCCGACAACAAAATCATCTACGCCACCGGGCCGCTGACCGGCACCCCGGTGTCCACCGGCGGGCGCTATTCGGTGATCACCAAAGGCGCGCTGACCGGGGCGATCGCCTGCTCCAACTCCGGCGGCTACTTCGGCGCCGAGCTCAAGATGGCCGGGTGGGACATGATCATCGTCGAAGGCAAATCGCCCAAGCCGGTGTACCTCTACATCGAAAACGACCATGCCGAACTGCGCGACGCCTCACCGATCTGGGGCAAAACGGTGTGGGAAACCGAGCCGTGGATCAAAAACCACCATCAGGATCCGCTGATCCGCGTCAACTCCATCGGCCGCGCCGGTGAAAACGGCGTGATGTACGCCTGCATCGTCAACGACCTGCACCGTGCCGCCGGCCGCAGCGGAGTCGGCACGGTCATGGGCAGCAAGAACCTCAAGGCCATTGCCGTTCGCGGCACCAAGGGCGTGGGCCATGTGCGTGATCCCAAGGCCTTCATGGCCGCGGTGAATGCCGGCAAGAAGGTGCTGCACGACAACGCCGTCACCGGCCAGGGTCTGCCCAAATACGGCACCCAGGTGCTGATGAACGTGATCAACGAAATCGGCGCCATGCCCACACGCAACCACCGCGACGTGCAGTTCGAGGGCGCCAAGGACATTTCCGGCGAGGCGATGCACGAGCCGCGCAAGACCGACGGCAAGCCCAATCTCGTCACCAACCAGGCGTGCTTTGGCTGCACCATCGCCTGCGGGCGCATCAGCAAAATCGACCAGCACCACTTCACCGTCGAGAACAAGCCGCAGTACTGGGGCGCCTCGGGCGGGCTGGAGTACGAAGCCGCGTGGGCGCTGGGCTCGGCCAACGGCGTCAACGACCTCGAAGCGCTGACCTACGCCAACTTCATCTGCAACGAAGACGGCATGGACCCGATCTCGTTTGGTGCCACCGTCGGCGCGGTGATGGAGCTGTACGACCTCGGGCTGCTGACCAAGGAGCAACTGGGCATCGAAGCCCCGTTCGGTTCGGCCAAGGCGCTGGCCTACTTTGCCGAAATCACCGCCCGCGGAGAAGGCTTCGGCAAGGAAATTGCGCTGGGCAGCAAGCGGCTGACCGAAAAATACGGCCGCCCCGACCTGTCGATGAGCGTCAAGGGCCAGGAATTCCCGGCCTACGACAGCCGCGGCATCCAAGGCATGGGGCTGGCGTATGCCACGTCCAACCGCGGCGCCTGCCACCTGCGCGGCTATACCGTGGCGTCGGAAGTGCTGGGCATTCCGGTCAAGACCGACCCGCTGACTGCCGAAGGCAAGCCCGAACTGGTCAAAGCCTTCCAGGACGCGACAGCAGTGTTCGACTCGGCCGGGGTCTGCGTGTTCACCACCTTCGCCTGGACCATGGCCGACCTGCAGCCGCAACTGGCTGCGGCCTGCGACGAGAGCTTCACGATGGAAAACCTTGCGACCATCGGCGAGCGCATCTGGAACATGGAGCGCGACTTCAACCTGCGCGCCGGTTTCACCGCCAAGGACGACACCCTGCCGCCGCGGCTGCTCACCGAACCCGCCAAGACCGGCCCGGCCAAGGGCCTGGTCAACAAGCTGCCGGAAATGCTGCCCAAGTATTACGAAATCCGCGGCTGGACGGCCGAGGGCACGCTCAAGCCCGAAACCCGCGCCCGGCTGGGGCTGTAACTGCTGGCAGCCGCCGCGCTGTGCCCCCCGTTGGGGTGGCTGCAGCGCGGCGCTCAGGTCGCGTGTTGGCGGTATGACCGCCCGCAGCGGGCAGATGCCCCGGGCGAGCCGACACCTTGGCGATGAAATGAGGCATCCCGCATGAAACACCACGTGATCATCGGCACCGGCCCCGCCGGGGTCGTCGCTGCGGAAACACTGCGCAAGGTCGCCCCGGGCGACACCGTCACCCTGATCGGCGACGAGGACGGCCCGCCGTATTCGCGCATGGCCATTCCTTACTTGCTGCACGGTGACATCACCGAGCGCGGCACCTGGCTGCGCAAAGACCCGCAGCATTTCAAACGCCTGGGCATCGCGTTGCGGCACGCGCGGGTCAAGGCGGTCGATGCCAACGCGCGCAGCCTGCGGCTGGACGGCGGCGACACCCTGGCGTTCGACACCCTGCTGATCTCCACCGGCTCGACCCCGGTGCTGCCGCCGATTCCCGGCATCCACGCGCAGCGGGTGCACACCTGCTGGACGCTGGACGACGCACGCGACATCGAGCGCTACGCCGTGCCCGGCGCGCGGGTGATCCAGCTCGGCGCCGGTTTCATCGGCTGCATCATCATGGAAAGCCTGGTGCGCCGCCGCGTGCAGCTCGCCGTGGTGGAAATGGGCGACCGTATGGTGCCGCGCATGATGGGCGAGACGGCAGGCGGCATGATCCGCGACTGGGTGCAGGGCAAAGGCGTTGCGGTGCATACCGGCACGCGCATCGAGTCGATCGAGTCCAACCCGGCCGATCTGGCCGCGCCGCTGGCTGTGCGGCTGTCCAGCGGCCAGCGGCTGCCGGCCGATCTGGTGATTTCCGCCGCCGGGGTCAAGCCCAACATCGGCTTTCTCGAAGGATCGGGCATCGCCTGCCTGCAGGGCGTGCTGACCGACGAGCGCATGCAGACCAATGTGCCGGGCATTTTTGCCGCCGGCGATTGCGCCGAGGCGTTCGACGCGGTCTACGGCAAACCCATCGTCAGCGCGATCCAGCCCAACGCGGTCGATCAGGCGTATGTCGCGGCGCTGAACATGGCCGGCAAATCCACCCGGCTGCGCGGGGTCACGCAAATCAACGTACTCGACACCCTGGGGCTGATTTCCAGCAGCTTCGGCCAGTGGCAGGGCAAGCCCGGCGGCCAGGGGGTGGAGCTGACCGACCGCGGCGCGTTCCGCCACCTGAGCCTGCAGTTCGACGGCGAGGTGATGATCGGCGCCAACAGCATCGGCAGCACCGAGCACATCGGCGTGCTGCGCGGCCTGGTCGAAGGCCGGGTACCGCTGGGCGAGTGGAAAGACGCGCTGCTGCGCGACCCGACGCGAGTGATGGAGGCTTACCTTGCCTGCGCGCAGGGCCAGCAGCGCCGCGGCGACACCGTGCACCACTAAAAACCGATCTGCCGCGATGACCCAGCCGACCGCCGACCCTCCCGCGCCTGCCGATCCGCCCGCTGAAAGCCCCTCTGGCAGCGTGCACATCACCCTCAAGCTGATGGCCACGCTGACCGACTACCTGCCGCAGCCGCGGCAGGGACACCAGATCAGCCTCACCCTGCCGGCGGGAACGACCATACAGGACGTGGTCGAGCGCTTTCGCCTGCCGTGGCAACTGGTGCATCTGGTGCTGGTCGACGGGGTCTACATCTATCCCGACCAGCGCGACCGGCGGGTGCTGCGCGACGGCGAGACGCTGGCGATCTGGCCACCGGTGGCCGGCGGCTGATGTTCATCTCCGGCGCTCCGCCGAGCGCGCGGCTGGAGATGACGCTCACGCGCGAAGAGTTCGCCCGCCAGTTGCAAACCGCGTTCGGCGGCATGCAGCGCTGCGGTATGGATTGTTTTTGCGGCAACGACGACGGCTGCACCTGGAGGGTGCGGCTGCTGCCGGCAGCGCCGACGCGTCTGGGCAGCCTGGCGCTCGAACGCTGGACGGCGGAAGTCGCGCTGCACGCCGCAGAGCCGGCACGCCAGCGCTGGTGGCAGCGCTTCACTTCGCATCTGCAGCGAGGTGGCGGCTGAGCATCGTGCCGGCCGCGGCATCGACGCGTTGCGCCGCATGCAGAATGTCGTCGAGGATGTGCGGCACCTCGAACACGGCCCGGTTGCGGTACGCCGCCACCCGTGCGCGGTACTGCGGCAGGGCGCGCACGAACCCGGGTAGCGCCGTGCCGATGGTGCGAAAACTCGGCAGCACCAGACCGTAACCGTTGTCGCGCACCCAGTCGGTGTTGTAGCGCTCCTGCGGCATGGTCCAGGCGTTGCGCGTGACGATCACCGGCAGCCCCAGATGCAGCGCTTCGCTCAGCGAGCCGGGCCCCGGTTTGCCGACGAAAAAGTCGCCCAGCCGCATCACCTCGGCCACCGCGCTGGTGAATCCCATGACGTGCCGTGGCGCCGTCGCCGGCAGGGCGCGCAATTTGTCGGCCAGCCGCACATTGTGGCCGCAAAGCAGAATGAGCTGCACGTCGGGCAGACGTTCGGCGATGGTGAGCATGCTGCGCGAGCCATGCCCGCCGAACGACACCACACCGACGGCACGCTGCGGGTCGAATCCCAGCTCGCGCAGGCGCGCGTCGCGGTCGAAGTCTGCCGGGGTGAGGTAAAAGTCCGGGCGGATGATCATTCCCGACGTGGCGTGCACCTTGTCGGCGGGAAAACCGGCATCCAGCGCCTGCTGCACCGCCCGCGGCGTGCCGCAGATCAGGTGCTGGTCTTGCCCCGGCTCCATCCAGAAATGCGGCGGGAAATCGGCCAGATCGGTCAGCAGCGTGACGTAAGGCACCCCGGGCAGCGTCGCCACCAGGCTTTCGTACAGCGCCCGGTTGAAGTTGGGGATGAGCGACACCACCAGATCGGGCTCGGTGCGCAGCCAGTGCAGCCTGAGGATTTTCAGCAGGGTGGGATGCAGCAGTCGCAGCGCGCCCTGCAACAGCTTGAGCTCATGGCGCAGGCCGATGGTCAGCCCGCGGGCCAGCCGGGCGTTGTAATACTCTTCCGGCGAAAACGTGTATTTGCGCAGCGTGCCCTGCGGATCGAGCACCTCGGTGAGGTTGACCAGCCGCACCTGCCACGGCAGGCCTGCCTGCTCGATGCTTTGCTGCAGCGCCAGCGCCGAAGCGCGATGGCCTCCGCCCGCGTTGAAATAAATCAAATCGACGGTTTTCATCCTCAGCCCTGCCTGACCGCGGCACCGGCCGCGTTTTGCGCGTGCATGACAGAATAATCCTGTCATGCCGTTGCCGTCACGCCGCGGTGCCGCCGCGGGCCGGGTCACGCTTCGGCCTGCGGGTTGTCGAGGCTGAACACCTCGGCGTTGTCGTCATACGCGTAGATTTCGGCGTAGCGTCCCCAGTCGATCGCGGTGTCGAGCACACGCCGCGCCTCGTCTTCGCTCAGGTGGTCTTCGAGTTCGGTGAGGAAACGCGAGTCGGGGGCGCGGTGGTTGAAACGCTCGTCGAGCACGCTACGGATGCGCGCCACCAGCGGCACACGGTCGAGCAGGTGACGGGCAAAAATCTGCTTGCGCTCCTGCAGGCTGCCATCGACGAAGGTGCGTCCTGCCGGCAGCAGCATGATGTCGCCGTCTTCGACCTGGGCAAAGCCGAGCAACTCGGCGCCCTCGATCAGTGGGAACAGGTCGTCGACCGAAAAGCGCATGTCCTCGGCGAGCTCGGGCAGGCTGATGCGGGTGTTGGCGGTGTTTTTTTCCAGCGCGTCGAGTTCTTCGAGCAGACCGGCCAGCGCGTTGACCGACAGCGACGGCAGCCGCAACCCGATTCCCGGCACCTGCCGGCGCGCGGCGTCGCGCCCGCCCGGACGGGCGGTCATCGCGCCGTAAATCACTTCGACCAGATCGCGGAACTCCTGCGACTCGCGGTTGCGCGGGTGCGGCAGGTGGATGCGCATTTCGTTGATGATGCGCCCCGGATTGGAGCCCAGGATGATGATGCGGTCGGCCATCAGCACCGCTTCCTCGATGTTGTGCGACACCAGCAAAATGCCCCGCGTGGGGATTTTGCGCTCGGTCCACAGGTCGAGCAGGTCGGTGCGCATGGTTTCGGCGGTGAGCACGTCCAGCGCGGAGAACGGTTCGTCCATCAGCAGCACGTCGGGGTTGATGACCAGTGCACGGGCGAAGCCGACACGCTGACGCATGCCGCCGGAGAGTTCGCGCGGGTAGGCCGATTCGAAACCATCCAGGCCGATGAGGTCGATGGCGGCAATGGCGCGGGCGCGCCGCTCGGCAGGCGGCACCTTGAGCGCCTCCAGACCAAGTTCGACGTTTTGCAGCACCGTCAGCCAGGGCAGCAGGGCAAAGCTCTGGAATACCATCGCCAGCCCCGGCACCGGCCCGTTGATCGGCTGGCCGCGGTGCAGCGCCACACCGCCCGATTTGGGCACCAGCCCGGCGAGCATGCGCAGCAGCGTGGACTTGCCCGAACCCGAGCGGCCCAGCAGCACCAGGATCTCGCCTTCGAGCAGGTGCATGTTGACGTCGTCGAGCACCAGCAGTTCGGCGCCGTCGGGCGTGCGGAACGATTTGCGCAGGTGCTCGGTGCGGAAAATCTCCACCCGCGGCGCCGCAGCGGCGTTTGCCGGGGCGGGCTGTTGGATCGCGGCCATGCCAGCTTCCTCCTTCAATCGACTCAATCCAGCCGCACGCGGCGCTGCGCCAGGTCGTACAGCCGGTGCCAGAACAGGCGGTTGGTCAGGATCACCAGCAGCGACATCACGCCCACGCCGAGTGCGATTTGCGCGGTCTTGCCCTGTGCCGTGGTCTGACTGATGTAGGCGCCCAGCCCGGTGGCCACCAGCGTTTTGTCCCCCCAGCTCACCACCTCGGCGACGATGCTGGCGTTCCACGCCCCGCCGCTGGCGGTGATCGCGCCGGTGACGAAACCCGGAAAAATGCCCGGCAGGTACAGCCGCTTCCACAGCAGCCAGCCGCGCAGGCCAAGGTTTTGCGCCGCCTCACGCATGTCCGTCGGAATCGCCGAGGCGGCACCGACCACGGAAAACAGGATGTACCACATGCTGCCCAGGATCATCAGCGGCGCGGTCCACACATCGACATTGAGGTGCCAGTGGACGATGGCGACGACGAACAGCGGGAACAGCAGATTGGCCGGGAATGCGGCGAGAAACTGCGCCAGCGGCTGCACTTTTTGCGCCCAGCGTGGCCGCAGTCCGATCCACACCCCCACCGGCACCCACACCAGCGCCGACAGCGCCACCAGCACGAACACCTTGAAGCCGGTGATCAGCCCCAGCAGAATGACATGGCCGACCATCGGCCAGCCGAAATCGCGCGGCAGCACCTGCAGCAGCCGCGCCAGCGCCCACACGGCGAACACGGCGACGATGGCGTAAAACACCCCGTCGGCCCAGCGGCGGCGCGATGCGGGCGCGGCGGCGCGCAGCGGCACCCGCGGCGTCAGCCGCACGCTGGCTTGCCACAGCAGGCTGGGGATCACCGCCAGCAGCCGGAGCACGCGGGTACGGCGCAGAAAATCCAGCACCGCCGAGCGCGGCGCGTCGCCGGCGGCGGTCATCTCGAACTTGAACTTGTCCGCCCAGGCGACGATGGGGCGGAACAGCAGCGTGTCGTAGAGCAGGATGATGACGATCATGGCGACGATCGCCCAGCCGATGGCCGGCAGGTCTTTCTGCGCGATCGCCGTGGCGATGTACGAGCCGATGCCCGGCACCATCACCGTCTGGTTCGACACGGTGATGGCTTCGGAGGCGACGACGAAAAACCAGCCGCCCGACATCGACATCATGGTGTTCCACAGCAGCCCGGGCATGGCAAAGGGCAGCTCGACCTTCCAGAACCGTTGCCAGGCGTTGAGGCGGTACAGCGTGGCGGCTTCCTGCAGGTCACGCGGCACCGTCTTGAGCGACTGGTACAGGCTGAACGTCATATTCCACGCCTGCGAGGTGAATACGGCAAAAATCACCGCCAGCTGCACCCCGGCCAGGCTGCCGGGAAACAGCGCCATGAAGCCGGTGACGGTGATCGACAGATAACCCAGGATCGGCACCGACTGCAGCACGTCCAGCGCCGGGATGAGGATGCGCTCGGCGTAGCGGTTGTGCGCCGCCAGCCAGGCGTAGCCCAGGGTGAAGACGAACGACACCGCCAGCGCCGCGAGCATGCGCAGCACGGTGTACAGCCCGTACTCGGGCAGCACCGCCGGGGACAGCGAAATGTCCAGCGTCTGGCCGAGGTGGAACGGCACCGCCATTTCACGCCCGGCGTGCGCAACGATGAAAAACAGCGCGATGATCAGCGGCAGGGCGATCAGATCACGCCGGTTCGGCACCGGCAGCGGCGGCGGGCGGAAGTTCAGGGCCATGGGCAAAGCAATACGGTGGCAGACAGCGGCGGGAGGTCGACCGCCCTAGTCTAACCAGACCAGGTGACACAGCAGGACACGCCGCGCACAGCGCACTGCCTGTCACGCGGCGCGTGCACAATTGCAGCCATGCAAGCCAGAACCTACCTTCGCGCGTCGCTGCTGGCCGCAGTCGTCGTCATCGTTCTCAAGCTCCTGGCGTGGAAAGTCACCGGTTCGGTGGGGTTTTTGTCCGATGCGATGGAGTCGATCGTCAACGTCGCCGCGGCGGCGTTCGCGCTGTTCATCGTGCGCATCGCCGAAGCCCCGCCCGACGCCGACCATCCTTTCGGCCACACCAAGGCCGAATACTTCTCCAGCGGGGTCGAGGGGCTGCTCATCGCCGTGGCCGCGCTGCTCATCCTCGCCGAGGCCGGCCAGCGGCTGACGCATCCCGAGCCGATCGGCGCCGTGCCGCTGGGCGCGGCGATTTCGGCGCTGGCCACCGCCGTCAACCTCGGCGTGGCGCTGTGGATGCTGCGCGGCGCCCGGCGGCTGCGCTCCATCGTCATCGAGGCCGACGCCCGTCATCTCCTGGCCGACGTCTGGACTTCCGTGGGCGTGATCATCGGCGTGCTGCTGGTGCCGGTCACCGGCTGGCTCTGGCTCGATCCGGTGATCGGCATCGTCGTCGCGCTGCACATCCTCACCGAGGCGTTTTCGCTGGTCAAACGCTCGGTCGACGGGTTGATGGACAAGGCGATGTCCGCCGCCGATCTGGCCGATCTGCAAGCCATTCTCGACCGTTTCCGCTCCAGCGACATGCGTTTCGACCACGTCCGCACCCGCGTGGCGGGCACGCGGCGGTTCGTGTCGATGCACCTGCACATGCCCGGGCACTGGACGCTGCAACGCGCAGCCAACTGCCGCTACGCGGTGGAAAAAGCGCTGATCGAGGCGCATCCGGGAATGATCGTCACCATCGAAATGCTCACCTCAGCGCAGGAAACCCTGCAAGAGCAAAATGAGCGCCAGGGCGCAGCGCAGGGCGAGCAGAACTGCCCGCCACCCCCCGCCCAACCCACGCCGCATTGATGTGAAACGGAGACAACGATGCAACTCACCAGCCCCGCCTTTGCCGACGGCCAACCGATTCCGCCGCAGTACGCCTTCTGCAAGCCTGCCGTCGTCGGCCATGTGGCCCTGTCGCAGAACTTCAACCCGCCGCTGGTCTGGAGCGACGTGCCCGCAGGCACGCGAAGCCTGGCGCTCGTCTGCCACGATCCGGACGTGCCCAGCCGCGCCGATGACGTCAACCTCGAAGGCCACGTCGTTCCCGCCGACCTGCCGCGGGTGAGCTTCTACCACTGGCTGCTCGTCGACATCCCGCCCACGCGCAGCCAGATCGCTGAAAAAGAGTTCAGCCACGAGGTCACGCCGCGCGGCAAACCCGGGCCAGACTGCAGCGGCGGCATGCGACAGGGGGTGAACGACTACACCGCCTGGTTCGCCGGTGATCAGGACATGGCCGGGCAGTACTTCGGCTACGACGGTCCCTGCCCGCCGTGGAACGACAGCCGGGTGCACCATTATGTGTTCACGCTGTATGCGCTGGACGTGGCACGCTGCCCGGTGGACGGCGCGTTCAACGGCGCGCAGCTGCTCCAGGCGCTGGCCGGACATGTGCTGGCGCAGGCCAGTCTGACCGGCACTTACACCCTCAACCCGGCGCTGCGCACCGCATGACCGACACCTCCTCCCCCCCTTCCCGCCGGCCCAGCGGCTGGCGCGTGCAACTCAGCGGTTTGCTGGGTGTGCTCATCGGCATCGCCGTCCTCGCGGCCATTTTCTGGCTGCTGCGCCAGCGCCTGGTCAACGAGCCGGTGGACGCGGCGCAGCTGCAGCTCGCCGACGACAGCCCGTGCATGCACGCCGGACTGAAGGCGCTTGCCGCCGGCGGCAAGCCGATCACCTACGGCCAGCTCGGCCAGCTCAAAAAGCAGTGCGGCGAAACCGCCGACTGACCCCCTGCCCCCTGCCCGGACGGTGTGCACGCTCACGCCGCGGGAAACACCACCTGCACGCGCAACCCCGGCGCCACCGCGCCGGGTGACAGATCGCTGAGCGTGATGCTGGCCGCGTGCTGCCGGGCGATTTCACGCACAATCGCCAAGCCAAGCCCACTGCCCTCGCTGCCGTTGTCGAGGATGCGGTAAAACGGCTCGAACACCAGGGCGCGCTCGGCCTGCGGAATGCCCGGGCCGGTGTCGTCGACCTGCAGCACCACCGTGGCGCGCGCGCCGGTCGTGGCCTCGGGGCCGGCGGCGCGCAGCCGCAGGCTGACACTGCCGCCCGACGGGGTGTAGGTGATGGCGTTGTGCAGCAGGTTTTTCACCAGCTCGTGCAGCAGCAGCGCGTTGCCGTGCATCTGCAGCGGCGTCTGCGGGCTGTCGAATTCGACCTCCAGCCCCTTGTCCAGCGCCAGCGGTGCCAGCTCCTGCATCGCCTCGGTCGCCGGCTGGCGCAGGTCGATGGTCTCGAACACCGCGCGCGCCGCGCCGCCCTGGTTTTCCGCCCGGGTGAGCGCGAGCAACTGGTTGACCAGCCGCGTGGTGCGCTCCACGCTTTTGCCGATTTGCCGCAGACTGGCGCGCAGCTCCTGCGGATCGGTCTGCCGCTGCGCGAGCTCGGCCTGCATGCGCAGCCCGGCCAGCGGCGTTTTGATCTGGTGCGCGGCGTCGGCGACGAAGCGCTTTTGCGCCTGCAGCAACTGCCGCAGCCGCGCCAGCAGGCTGTTGATCGAGTCGACCAGCGGGGCGATTTCTTCCGGCGCCTCGCGCTCGTCGATCGGGCTGATGTCGTCGGCCCGGCGGCGGCGGATCCGCGCCTGCAACTCGTTGAGCGGCGCCAGCCCCTGCCCCAGACCGAACCACACCAGCAGAATGAAAATCGGCACGACGACGAACTGCGGCAGGATCACCCCCTGCACGATGTCGCGCGCCAGCCGGGTGCGCGCCTGCGTGTCCTGTGCCACCTGTACCAGCACCGGCGCAGACGCCGTCGCCGGCCACACCCAGACGCTGGCCAGACGCATGCCCTGGCCGGCGGTGTCGACGTCGCGCCACTGCACCTGCCACGCCCCGCCCGCATGCGCCGGCGGCAGGCTCGCCGCAGCGGGCAGTCGGGCATCGCCGGCGAGCACCGCACCGCCGCGGCTGCGCACCTGAAAACCGGCGATGCCGCCCACCGGCGGCTGCCGCAACGTCTGCTGCCACAGCGGCGACTGCACCGCGGTGCGCACCCCTGCGGTCTGGATCTGCGCGCCGAGTTGCTGCAGCGCCCGTTCGAGCGCCGCGTCGTAGGGTTTGGCGGCGATGGCCTGCGCCACCAGATAGGTGATGCCGATGGACAGCGGCCACAGCAGCAGCATCGGCGCGATCATCCAGTCGAGGATTTCGCCGAACAGCGAACGCGGCTGGCGCCAGCGACTGCGCCGGGGCAGCGCGGCGGCGTCCGCGGCGGCACGTTCAGGCATGCGGCTTGGCGGCGTCGGCGCCCGGCACCGGCGGAGCGATCTTTTCCAGGCAGTAACCCAGACCGCGCACGGTGGCGATGCGCACCGGCCCGACCTCGATTTTTTTGCGCAGGCGGTGCACGTACACCTCGATGGCGTTGGTGCTCACCTCCTCGCCCCAGACGCACAGGTGCTCGACGAGCTGATCCTTGCTCACCAGCCTGCCGGCGCGCTGCAGCAGCACTTCGAGCAGGGTCAGCTCGCGCGCGGAGAGTTCGACCACGGCGCCGTCGAGGGTGACGATGCGACCGTTGATGTCGTACTGCAACGGCCCGTGCTGGATGATGGCCGTGGCCCCGCCCATGCCGCGGCGCGACAGCGCGCGCACCCGCGCTTCGAGCTCGGCCAGGGCAAACGGCTTGGCCATGTAGTCGTCGGCGCCCAGATCGAGGCCGCGCACCTTGTCTTCGACGCTGTCGGCGGCGGTGAGGATGAGCACGGGCACGGTGGCACCGCGCGCGCGCAGACGGCGCAGCACCTCGAACCCCGGCAGGCGCGGCAGGCCGAGGTCGAGGATGAGCAGGTCGAAGGCCGTCGATTGCAACGCGGCGTCGGCGCTGTTGCCGTCGGCCACCTGATCGACGGCATACCCCAACGCACGCAGCGAACGCAGCAGGCCGTCGGCCAGGACTCGGTCGTCTTCCGCGATCAGGATACGCATGCGCTCGCCTCCTCCGTCCAGGCGGACCGCCGCACCGCGGTCGCCCTGGATCTGTGTTTGCGCCCGATTTTAGGGGGACTGCGGCTTGTGCAGCCGCAGCCGCATCACCAGCACGATCAGCGCCAGCACCAGGGTGATGGCGTTGGCGGCGACGATCGGCAGATTGTGCTGCAGCAGCCCGTACAGCAGCCACAGGGCAATCCCCGCGGTGAACAGCGAATACATGCCGAGCGAAATGCCCGACACGTCGCGGCTGCGCAGCGTCAGCCAGACTTGCGGCACGAACGACACCGTGGTGAGCACGGCGGCACAGTAGCCGACCAGGTCGATCAGGGATGCAGTCATCGCGCCGTCTCCCTGTCCTTTCACGCCGTCTGCATGAAGCTGTTGACGAAGGCCTGCAGCGCCGGCCAGGCGCCGCCGGCACGCGGATCGTTGACCAGCGCGGCAAAGGTGTAGCGCCTGCCGCTTCGCGCCTGGGCGTAACCGGCCAGGGTCAGCACGCCGTCGAGGCTGCCGGTCTTGGCGTGGATGCGGCCGGCCGTGTCGGCGTCGCGGAAATGGCGACGTAGCGTGCCATCCTCCCCGGCCAGAGGCAGCGAGGCGACGAATTCGGGCATCACCGCGCTGTGCCAGGCCGCACGCAGCAGGGCGTTGAGGTCGGCAGCCGACACCCGCGCGGTGCGCGACAGGCCGCAGCCGTTGTCCAGCACCAGCCCCGGCATCGGCAGACCGTGGGTGGACAGCCACTGCTGCACCGCCTGCTGCGCGCCGGCCCAGGTGGCGCGCTGCGCCCCGGCGGCCAGCGCCAGGGTGAGAAACACCTGCTGCGCCATGACGTTGTTGCTGTATTTGTTGATGTCGCGCACCACCACGGCCAGCGCAGGCGATTCCCACACCGTCAGCTCGCTGGCCGTGGCCGGCAGCGGCGCGGTACGCACCCGCCCCTGCCAGGCGATGCCGACCTGCGCAAACAGCGCGCCGAGCAGGCGTTGCACATACGCGTTGTCGCTGACCTGCGGCGCGATGTTCCAGGTCTGCGTGCCGCAGGCCGCGGCGTAACTGCCGGAAAAACGTGGGGCGAACGGTTGCCTCCAGTCGGCACCGAGCTTGTCCTTCCAGTTGCCGCAGGCCGTGGTGCTGAGTCTGGGCGTCTCGCGCAGGTCGAACCCGGCCAGCGGCGGCTCGACCGTCACGCGCACCGCCCGCGCCTGTGCATCGGGAACGAAGCCCAGACGCAGCACGCCAAAGTTGACCAAAAACGCGTCCGGGCCGACGTTGTACGGCGCGGTGGCATCGCCGTCGAACGCCGCCGGGTCGTGCGGCGGCAGGTCGAACGCCTGGCGGTCGATGAGCACGTCGCCGTCGATGCGGCGCAGCCCCAGGTCGCGCAGCCGCAGCGCGATGCTCCACAGATTGTCGGCCATCAGGTGCGGGTCGCCGCTGCCGACGAACGCCAGATCGCCGTGCAGCACCCCGGCGCGCAGCGGCCCGACGGCGTACACCGGCGTTTTCCACACGTAAGCCGGGCCGAGGATGCGCAGCGCGCTGTACGTGGTCACCAGCTTGAGCACCGACGCCGGGTTCATCGGCGCCGCGGCGTTGACCTCGATCTGCGGCACGGCGCTGTCGAGCGCCTGCAGCACGAAGGCGCAGGACTGCAGCGGAATGCGCGCGGTGTCCAGCGCCTGCGCCACGTCGGCGGGCAAGGCGGCGCTGCTCCCCCATGCAGTCTGCTGCGCGCGGGCCAGCAGCGGCGCGCCCGTCAGGGCCAGGGTGGAAGCGAGAAAGCGGCGACGGCTGGGACGCATGGCGAAAACGAAGGACGGCGACAGCGCAATGGTAGAGGGCCGGCGTCAAGTCGGTGTCAATTCCCCTGCCTACAATGCGCCGCATCATGACCTCCCGCCCGTCCTTCACCGCGCAGTGGCGCGACGCCGCGCTGCGCAACAACTCGGCGCTGTGCGTCGGCCTGGACCCCGAGCCGTCGCGCTTTCCCGCGCCGTGGACGTTCGACGCGCTGCGGCTGTTCGATTTCTGTGCCGCCATCGTCGACGCCACCGCCGACCTGGTCTGCGCCTACAAGCCGCAGATCGCCTACTTTGCCGCGCTCGGCGCCGAGGACCAACTCGCCCGGCTGATCGCGCACATCCGCAAGGCCGCGCCCGGGGTGCCGGTCATTCTCGACGCCAAGCGCGGCGACATCGGTGCCACCGCCGAGCAGTACGCCCGCGAGGCGTTCGTGCGCTTCGACGCCGACGCGCTGACGCTGTCGCCGTACATGGGGTTCGACTCGCTCGAACCGTATCTGCACTACCCCGAACGCGGGCTGTTCGTGCTGTGCCGCACCTCCAACCCCGGAGGCGCCGACCTGCAGACGCTGCCGCTGGCCGCCGGCGACGGGCAGCCGTCGCCGCACCTGGGCGCCGAACTGCTGTTCGAGCGCGTGGCGCGGCTGGCCGCCAACGACTGGAACCGCCACGGCCAGAACGGCCTGGTCGCCGGCGCGACCAACCCCGGGGACATCGAACGCATCCGCGCCATCGCCGCCGACGTGCCGCTGCTCATCCCCGGCATCGGTGCCCAGGGTGGCGATCTGGCCGCCACGGTACGCGCAGCGCGCGGCAACTTCCTCATCAACGCCTCGCGCAGCGTGCTCTACGCCGGCAGCGGACGCGAGTTCGCCGACGCCGCGCGGCGCGAAGCCCGCCGCCTGCGTGACACCATCAACCAGCTCGCCCATCCCGTCGCCACGCCATCCACAGCATGAGCTCCACACCCGCATCCTCCGGTCTGACCCACTTCGACGCCGCGGGCCAGGCGCACATGGTCGACGTCGGCGGCAAGGCGCAGACACATCGCGTGGCCGTGGCCACCGGCTGCATCCGCATGCAGCCGGCGACGTTCGCGCTGGTGCGCGACGGCAACGCGAAAAAGGGCGACGTGCTCGGCGTGGCGCGGGTGGCGGCGATCATGGCGAGCAAACGCACCGCCGACCTCATTCCGCTGTGCCACCCCATCGCACTCGACCGCGTCGCGGTGGAATTCACCCTGGTGGAAGCCGACAGCCGCATCCACTGCACCGTCACCGCCGAAACCCGCGGCCGCACCGGCGTCGAAATGGAAGCGCTCACCGCCGTGCAGGTCGGGCTGCTGACGATTTACGACATGTGCAAGGCGGTGGATCGTGGCATGACCATCGACGGCGTGCGCCTGCTGGAAAAGCACGGCGGCAAATCCGGCGACTGGGTCGCCGCCGGCTAGGACGGCGTGACCCACCCCGGCGCAACGCGCATGGTGCGCAGGGGCATGCCGCGCTTTCTACAATCAGCGGCATGAATCTGCTGACCGAACCCGCGCTGCGGCGCCTGGACGAGGCGCGCCGCGTCCTGCTCGACCCCTTCCAGCTCGACGAAACCGCGCTGCAGCATGCGCTGCGCCGCGTGTTTCAGCACCGCCTGGATTACGCCGACGTCTACCTGCAGTACACCCGATCCGAAGGCTGGAGCCTGGAAGAGGGCATGGTCAAGTCGGGCAGCTTCGACATCGAGCAGGGCTTCGGCATCCGCGCCGTGCAGGGGGAAAAAACCGCCTTCGCCTATTCCGACGACATTTCCGCGACGGCGCTGCGCGAAGCCGCCGACACCGTGCGCAGCATCGCCCGCGCCGGCCAGGGCAGCGCCAAAGTCCCGGCCGACACCCGGCGCAGCGCGGCGCGCGTGCTCTACGGCGCGGCCGACCCGCTGGAGGCGCTGGACTCCAGCGCCAAGGTGGCGCTGCTGCACAAGGTCGACCGGCTGGCACGGGCCAAAGACCCGCGCGTGGTGCAGGTCATGGCCAGCCTGGGTGGCGAATACGACGTCATGCTGGTGCTGCGCTCCGACGGGCTGCTCGCCGCCGACGTGCGGCCACTGGTGCGGCTGAGCATCAACGTCATCGTCGAGCAGGGCGGCCGGCGCGAATCCGGTACGTCGGGCGGCGGCGGGCGTTTCGGCCTGGATCTGTTCGACGACGCCCTGGTCGGCCAGTACGTCGACGAGGCGGTGAGCACCGCGCTGACCAACCTCGACAGCCGCCCGGCACCGGCAGGAGAGATGAACGTGGTGCTCGGCCCCGGCTGGCCGGGCGTGCTGCTGCACGAGGCCATCGGCCACGGCCTGGAAGGCGACTTCAACCGCAAGGGATCGAGCGCCTTCGCCGGGCGGCTGGGTCAGCGCGTGGCCGCGCGCGGCGTGACCGTACTCGACGACGGCACCCTGCCCGGGCGGCGCGGTTCGCTCAACGTCGACGACGAAGGCAACCCGACGCAGCGCAACGTGCTGATCGAAGACGGCATTCTGGTGGGCTACATGCAGGACCTGCTCAACGCCCGGCTGATGGGCCGTGCCCCCACCGGCAACGGCCGGCGCGAAAGCTATGCGCACGTGCCGCTGCCGCGCATGACCAACACCTACATGCTGGCCGGCGATAGGGACCCGCAGGAGGTCATCGCCAGCCTCGACCGCGGGCTGTACGCGGTGAACTTCGGCGGCGGGCAGGTGGACATCACCAGCGGCAAGTTCGTGTTCTCCGCCAGCGAGGCGTGGTGGGTGGAAAACGGCAGGCTGCAATACCCGGTCAAGGGCGCCACGCTCATCGGCAACGGCCCGGACGCGCTCACCCGGGTAAAACTCATCGGCAACGACCTGCGGCTGGACAGCGGCGTGGGCACCTGCGGCAAGGAGGGGCAGAGCGTGCCGGTGGGCGTGGGCCAGCCGACGCTGCGCCTGGACGGCATGACCGTCGGCGGCACGGCCTGAAGCCCGCTGCGCGGCTGCCGCCCGGCTCAGCCGCGGCTAAGTCTGGCGGCCTAGGCTTGCTCCCGTCTGCACGACCTGGCCGCCCCTGGCGGCGTTCCGGAGATGATTGCTTCCTCTGCTGCCACCCAACGTTATCACCCGCTGTCGCGCTGGCTGCACGCCGCCGCCGTGCTGCTCATCGCGCTTGAATATCCCCTGGCCTGGAGCATGACCGACCACCGCGGTGCCGCCGAAGGCACGCTGGCGTCGTGGCACGTCGGCGTGGGCATGGTGATTCTGAGCGTCATGCTGCTGCGCCTGCTCTGGCGGCTGTTCAAGGCGCCGCCGCCCGGCCCGCCCATGCCGGCGTGGCAGGCGCGCGCCGCACACGCCGCGCACCTGCTGCTGTACGCCGGCTTTGCCGTGCTGCCGCTGCTGGGCTGGCTGGCGGCGTCGGCGCGCGACTGGCCGGTGCACTGGGCCGGGCTCGTCGCCCTGCCGGCCTTGCTGCCGCCGCTGCCGGCCTGGGCCGAGCCGTTGGGCGACGCGCATCAGGCGCTGGCGCTGGGGCTGCTCGCGCTGGTGGGCGTGCACGTCGTCGCCGCGCTGTACCACGCCGTGGTGCGGCGTGACGCCAGCCTGCGCCGGATGTGGTGACGCCGCCGTCAGTGCACCTTCAGCCCGGCGAGCTCGGGCTTGCGCGCCGGCGGCTGCGGCTTGAGCGCCTGCAGCGCGCCCAGCACCAGGCGGGCGACGAGCAGGTTGCGCACCGGCTTGCGGTCGGCGGGCACGACGTACCACGGCGCGGCTTCGGTCGACGTGGCCTGCAACGCCTGGCCGTACGCCGTCTGGTAGGCCTGCCAGTATTGCCGCTCCTGCAGATCGCTCGGGTCGAATTTCCAGTTTTTCAGCGGATTGTCGATGCGTTCCTGCAGCCGCTGCCGCTGCTCGTCGAAGCTCAGGTGTAAGAAGCACTTGACGATGGCCGTGCCGTTGTCGACGAGCATTTGCTCGAAATCGGCGATCTGGCGCAAATACCGCTTCATCTCCCCGTTTTTCAGTTCGCCGTGCACGCGCCGGATCACCGGTTCCTCGTAATGGCTGCGGTTGAACACGCCGATGCACCCCAGCGGCGGCACC
The DNA here is from genome assembly GCA_021799355.1 of Pseudomonadota bacterium. Classification (GTDB taxonomy): domain Bacteria; phylum Pseudomonadota; class Gammaproteobacteria; order Burkholderiales; family Burkholderiaceae_C; genus Thiomonas. The sequence continues at coordinate 31,589 of JAJZAQ010000009.1, read as the reverse complement.
TGCGCATGCACCCGCCAGAGATAGTCGTGGCGGCGCTCCTGCGGCGTGGGCACGCTGAACGATGCCGCGCGGATGCCCAGCGGGTTCACCCCGGTGAACACCGCCTTGGTCGTACTGTCCTTGCCGGCCGAGTCCATGCCCTGCAGCACCACCAGCAGCGCCCGTTCGCGGCGGGTGAACAGCAGGTCCTGGATGTCGCCGATCTGCGCGCGCAGCGCCGCGAGCTCGGCTTCGATCTGCTCCTTCGATGGATCACCGGGCAGGTCCAGCTGCGTGGCGCGGTCGCGCAGGTCAAACGCCTGCCCCGGCTCGACACGCAGACGGCGCAAGTCGCCCAGCGTCGCCATGCCTGCGCCCTCAGCCACGCGCGCCCTGCTGCAGCGCGTCGAGGTTCTGGCGCGCCCGCTCGTCGCCCTGCGCCGCCGCCTGGGCCCACCAGTAGCGCGCCTTGTCCATGTCCTGCAGCTTGCCCAGGCCGCGCCAGTACAGCACGCCGAGGTTGAACTGCGCCGCGGCGTCGCCCTGCTCCGCGGCGCGCTGGTACCACGCCGCCGCCTGGGTGTAATCCTGCGGCGTGCCGCGACCCAGCGCCAGCAGCGTCGCCAGCTCGCGCTGCGCCGCCAGCAGGTTCATTTCCGCTGCCCTGCGCAGCCAGACGACCGCCTGCGCCTCGTCCTTCGCCACCCCCTGCCCGGCCAGCAGCACATGGGCATAGCGGTAACACGCTTCGCGGTGCCCCTGGTGCGCGGCCAGCGAAAACATCTGCGCCGCCCCGGGCAGATCGGCCGGGCCGCCACGCCCGGTCTGCAAAAAAATGCCCAGATTGCACTGTCCGCCGGCGTCTCCCGCCTCGGCGGCACGCGCGTACCACTGCCGCGCCTGGGTGTCGCTGCGCGCCACGCCGCGGCCGTGCTCGTACAAAAACCCCAGTCCGTTCATCGCCCGCGCCAGACCGGCCTGCGCCGCCTGCTGCCACAGCGCCAGCGCCTGCGTGTCGTCCTGCGGCACGCCGTGGCCGTGCACGTACAGCCAGCCGAGGTTGTATTTGGCCCCCGCAGAGCCCTGATCGGCGGCCTTGCGGTACCACTGCGCGGCGTGGACGAAGTCGTTGCGGTCGTGGTAATGCGCGCCCAGCCATTCCTGCGCCGTCACGTCGCCCGAACGCGCCAGCGCTTCGAGCGGATGCTGCGTTTCGGCGAAATCGAGGTGTTGCGGCGGTTCGGTGTGCGCGCCCAGATCGGGTTGGGGAGGCGGTGCGGAGTTCATCGGAGCCATCCATTCACATCGTCCGCAGCATACCTTGCGCCTGCACGACGCCGTCTCAAGGCAGCCAGCGCTTGAGCAGACCTGCGGCCGGCGGCTGCGCCCCCGATGCCCCGGGCGGCGGCAACTGCCGCTGCAGGCTGGGCTGCAGCAGTTGCCGCAGCGCGGGTTTGCCCGCCTGCGACCACAGCACGGTGCACACCGGTCTGGCGAATTCGCCGCTGATGCGCAGCGGCACCGTCAGGTTGCGCACGGCGGCGAACTCGGCGGCGTCCCGCGCCGTCGGCACGCCGCTGACCGCAGGCAGCAGGACGTAATCCAGCCGCTGCGCGGGCAGATCGAACCAGCCTTCGCCGGTCACGCGCAGCAGCGGGGTCTGCAGCAGCAGATCGTCGTTTTGCGCCACGCCCTGGCGCAGGGTGAAGCTGGCGCGCAGCAGCGTAAAGCCGGTCTGCTCACCGGCGGTCAGCGGCAGACGCCTGTCGCGGCGCGCGGCCAGCAGCGGGCGGGCATTGTGCAACGGCTGCAGCAGGTTCAGGCCTTTGAGGGCGCCGTTTTTCACCTCGACGTGCGCCGTCCCCGACAGGCTGGCGAGCAGCGCCTGCATCGTGGCGCCCTGCGCGCTCAGGTGCAGCGTCCAGCCGGCCTTGCCCAGCAGCAGGTCCTGCCCGGTGAGCGCGCGCCACAGCGGCTGCACGCTGACCTCGGCGGCCTGTTGCTGCACGGTGTAGCGCTGCTGCGCCAAGTCGGCGTGCAGCGTGGTGCTCACGCGCCCGCCGAAACCCTGCGCGTTCAACGGCTGCAGCGTCACGCTGCGGCCGTCGCTGCGCAGTTGACCCTGCACCGCGATCCATTGCGTCCCCTTGAGCGTCAGGCTGCCACATTTGAAGTGGGCATCGACGTGCAATGCCGGCAGCGGCCACGCCGGCAACGCCGCAGACCCCGCGGCCCGCTGCGGCCTGGCACCGGTTGGGGCCGGCAGCCAGGCGTCCAGATCGAGACGGTCGGCGTCGAGGTTCAGCGTCAGTGCCGCCGGCGCCGCCGCAGCGCGCGTCAGCGCGCCGCCGAGCTGCAGTGTGCTGCCCGCCAGCCGGCCGCGCAGATCGAACTGCGCCTGCACGCCGGCGGGGGCTGCCGCGGCGTATTGCGCCGTCCCCTGCAGCGCCAGCGTTTGCGCTGCCGCACCCCCGTCGATGCGGCCCGACAGCTTGAGCGCCGGAAGTTCGCAGCGCAGCGGCGACATCGCGCACTGCAGCGGCGATGCCGCAGCGAGCTGCACCGCGCCGGGCTGCCCCGGCGTGCCACGCTGCAGGTCGAGTTGCGCAGCCGCCACGCGCAGCGCGTCCCACGTCCCGGTCGCCGGCTGCGTGTCGAATTGCACACGCAGCGGCTGCGCCGTGCCCAGCTCGGCGGTGGCGTGCACCGCCCCGGCGCGCACGGCATCGGCGGCGATGTCCAGCGCCGGCAGACCGGCCTGCAGCTTCAACGCGTCGCCGCCGGCGCGGCCGCTGGCCTGCAGCGCGGCCTGCCGCAGTTGCAGCGACCCTGCGGGCCGGGTGGTCAGCATCATGCCGGCGGCGCTGAGCTGCGCCTGCAGTGCCGTCGCGCCGAGCGCATCACCCTGCGCCGACAGCGCCAGGTGTGACAGAGTGACGGTGTGCTGCGCCGGATCGGCCTGCAGCAGCGCGCGCAGCGCCAGGCGGGTGTCCATCGCGGGCTGGGTAAAGCGCGCGGCGGTCTGCACCCGCACGGCTCCCTGACTGCTGCCGTCCAGGCCGGCGATTTCGGCGTCGAGCGCGGCAAACCGGCCATGCCACTGCGCCTTGTCGTCGTCGTACAGGATGTCGCCCTGGTCGATCTGCAGGCGGTGCACCGACAGGCGCAGCGCCAGCCGGCTCAACTCGGCGCCGGGCTGCGCGCCGGGCAGCAGGTCGTCGAAGTTGAACCGCCCCTGCGCGTCGCGCACGATGTGCACCTGTGGCCGGACCATGACCACGCGGTCGACGACCAGGCGGTGGCGCAGCAGCGCAAACAAATCGAGGTGCAGGCGCAAATCGTCGGCGCGGGCGAACGGTGCGTCCGAGTCGCGCTCGCTCAGCGTGAACGGCCCGGTGCGCAGGGTCAACGGCGGCAGCAGCTTGAGTTCGAGCGTTCCCGGCAGCCGCAGCGTGCGGTGCTCGCGCTCTTTCATCGCCTGGATCAGCGCCGTCTTGTATTGGTTGGGGTCGAAGGTCAGCAGCGCGATGCTCAGCCCGCCGACGACGAGGATGCCCGCGGCCAGCAGCGCGGCCACCACCAGCCGCAGCGCACGCAGCCACCAGCGCCGGCGCGGCGCGGCTGCGTCCTGCGGTGCGGTGACCTCAGTCATCATCCGGGCTTGCGGCGCCCGGCTGGCTTCGCGGGCACAATGCAGGGTGGATTGGGCATGCGCCGATTCTAGGAGCCTGCCGTGGCCGCGGCATGCGCTGTCGCGCGCACCGTCTGCCGGCCCCCGCAGACCCGCACCGGCGCCCGCCCGCTTCTGCCGAACCCGTCACAACCGTCTGCCGCCACCAGCGTGCACCCCCGATTCATGTCGTCTTTCTCTCCCGATCTCGTCATTTGCGGCGGCGGCCTCAGCGCCAAAGCCTGCGCGCTGGCGCTGGCGCAAACCGGTCTGCGCGTCACCCTGCTCGGCGCCCGCCCGGTGGCGGCGCTGCCTGCGGACGCCTACACCCTGCGGGTGTACGCGATCAACGCGGCGTCATGCCAGTTGCTCGACCAGCTTCGCGTCTGGCCGCAGATTCCGGCCGCGCGCGTGCAGCCGGTGCGCGCCATGCACATCCAGGCCGACGGCGCGCGGCTGGAGTTCGATGCGCAGCAGGAACAGGTCGAGGCGCTGGCATGGATCGTCGAGTCCGACGCCATCGAGGCCGCGCTCGATCTGGCGCTGGGCTTCGAGCGCGGCGTGCACCGCGACGCGGAGCACGCCGTGCGCCTGACCCGCCAGCCCGGCAGCGCCGCAGGCTGGGACGTGCACACCGCCGACGGCCGCACGCTGCGCGCGCCGCTGCTCGTCGGCGCGGACGGCGAACACAGCCTGGTGCGGCGCAGCGCCGGCATCGCCACCGACACCCACGATTATGTGCAGCGCGGCCTGGTGACGCATTTCGTCTGCGCCGCCCCGGCCGACGGCGTGGCTTACCAGACGTTCGCCGACGGCGGGGTCATCGCCCTGTTGCCGCTGCCGCCGTTGCAGGGCCAGCCGATGGTGTCGCTGGTCTGGTCGGCACCGCAGCCCCTGGCGCAGGACCTGCTCTCGCTGTCGGCCGACGCCCTGGCCTCCCGCGTGCAGGCGTATCTGCCGGCGCTGGGCGCCACGCACCTCGCGCCGCTGCAGCCCGCCGGCGGCGTCGGCTCGTGGCCGCTGCAGCGCCAGCTCGCCCGCCGTCTGGTCGCCGACGGCGTGGCGCTGATCGGCGACGCCGCGCACCGCGTCCACCCGCTGGCCGGGCAAGGGTTGAACCTCGGGCTGCAGGACGTGCAGGCACTCGCCCACACCCTGCAGCAGCGCCGCCCGGGACAGGCGGTGAACGACCCGCGGCTGCTGCGGCGCTACGCCCGCGCCCGTGCCGAACAGGTGCTGGCGCTGGCCACCGCCACCGACGCGCTGGCCCGGCTGTACGCCGCGCACAGCCTGGTTCCGGCGCCGCTGCGCGCGCTCGGCCTGCGCGCCACCAATGCCCTGCCGGCGGTCAAGCACTTGCTCAGCCGCTATGCTTCGGGTCTTCCCTATCTTGCCTGACGCGGCGCTTTGCGCCTTTGCCTGTTCATGAACTCACACCCCTTCCGTCCCATGTCCCGTCTGCTGCGCGTGGCGGCGCTGTCGCTGGCCGTCGTCGCCGTACCGGCGATGGCGCAAACCCTAGCCGAAACCCGGGCTGCGTTGGAAAAAGTCATGCCCGGCCTGCCGGCCAACGCCAAAATCCTCAAAACCCCCTACGCCGGGCTGTACGAGGTCGATGTCGGCAGCAAAATTTTCTACACCGACGCGCACGCCACGTTTTTGTTCGCCGGCGAAATTTTCGACACCAAAACCCAGACCAACGTGACCAAGGCGCGGATCGACGAGCTGCGCCGGGTGAACTGGAAAGACCTGCCGTTCAAGGACTCATTCCCGCTGGTCTTCGGCAACGGCAAGCGGCAGATTGCGATTTTTGAAGATCCGTACTGCCCGTTCTGCCACAAAATGGAGGCCACGCTGGAAAGAATGGGCAACGTCACGCTGCACGTGTTCGTCGTGCCCATCATCCGCCGCGAGTCCATGCAGCAGGCGCGCGACATCTGGTGCGCGCCCAACCGCAGCAAAGCCTGGCTGAGCTGGATGAACAACGAAGTGCAGCCGCCCAAGGCACCGGCCAGCTGCGCCGATCCGCTCAAGGCCAACGTCGAACTGGCGGAAAAACTCGGCATTTCCTCGACGCCGACGCTGATTTTCATGGACGGCAGCCGCATGGAAGGCGCACTGCCGCAGGAAGAGGTGGAAAAACGCCTGGCCGCGGTCAAGTAAACCGCAGCCCGAAACGCCACAGCAGATACACCGCCATGCCGCCGGCGATCGCCGCGAGCAGCCGGCGGGTGGCAAGCGCCAGCACGGCGCTGCCCAGCGCCCCGGCCAGCCAGGGGTTGCGCCAGCCCAGATTCCAGTGCTGGCCGTCGGGCAGCAGCACCATGGGCACGACGATGGCAGTGAGCACCGCCACCGGTACATGGCGCAGCGCCTGCTGCACCCGCGGGGCGAACTGCAGCCGCCCGCCCAGGGCAAACAACACGTAGCGGATACCGAAAGTGACCGCGGCCATGCCGCCGATCACCGCCGCCTCGCCCCAGCTGCTCATTGCCCGCTCCCATTGCGCGCGTCCAACCACACCCCCACCGCCACCCCGGCCAGCGCCGCGGCGAGTAGACCGAGTTTGTACGGCAGGCCGCGCGCGGTCAGTGCGACGGCCGCCGCGGTCAGCGCGACCGCCAGGCTGGTGCGCTGACGCAGCAGCGGCGCGACGATGCCGACGAACGTCGCCACCAGCGCGAACTCCAGCCCGAGATGGGTCAGCGCCGGGCTGGCCTGGCCGAGCAGCGCACCGGCGGCCGTCCATCCCAGCCAGTTGACGTACATCGCCGCGCCCGAACCGGCGGTGTACCAGTGGCGCAACGCGGCGCCGTCGCCGTCGTGCTGGTAGCGGTGGTACACCGTGGCATACGTTTCGTCGGTGAGCCAGAACGCCAGCAGCAGCCGCCAGCGCTGCGGCAGCCGCGCCACGCCGCGCTGCAGGCTGGCGGCGTAGAGCAGATGGCGCAGATTCACCACCCAGGTGGTGAGCACCACCACCCAGCCGGCTGCACCGCCCGACAGCAGGCTCAGCGCGATGAACTGCGCCGAACCGGCGAACACCAGCGCCGACATCGCCAGCGCCCCGCCCACTCCCAGCGGCGAAGCCGCCGCCAGCGCACCGAAGATCAGACCGAACGGTGCCGCGCCGAGTAGCAGCGGCACGGTGTCGCGCGCGCCATGCAGGGCTTCGCGGGCGAAGGCGGTGCAGGCGGCTGGCCGGGGGGAAACGGTGTCCATGGGCGCAGCTTAGCCACGCCGTGCCGCCGCGTCTTGAACGGTTTTGCGCTGTGCGAACACTCCCGGCGTGACACCGAATGCGCGTTTGAAATGGCGGTGCAGATGCGACTGGTCGGCAAAACCCAGTTGCACCGCCACCTCAGCCGGCGGCATCCCCTGGCGCAGCAGGGTTTTGGCCTGCGCCAGCCGCCACTGGTTCCGCCAGGCATGCGGCGGCATGCCCACGGCGCGGGAAAACGCACGGTTGAGATACCACGGGCTCAGGCCGACGGCGCGCGCCAGTTCGTGCAGGGTGCAGCGTCCGGCCAGATCGTTGCGCAGCAGTTCCTGCGCGCGGCGCACCGCTGCCGGCTCGGCGCCCACTGTCGGCAGCGTGCGCGCGGCATGGCGCAGCAGCAGCGCGCCCATCGCCTGCTGCCAGGCGCTGGCGCGGTGCAGCGCGTCGCTGCTGGCATGCAACAGCCGGTGCAGGCTGCGCAGGCGGGAGAACAACGGCGGGTCGCGCAGCACCGGCCGGGGAAAGGCCAGCGCGGCCGGCGGCACTCCGCTCGGGGCGTCGAGCAGGGCGTCGAGCACACCGGCGCCGGGGTAGAACGCGCGGTACGCCCAGCCCGCGGCGCTGGCCCGCTCGCCGGTGTGCACCTCCCCGGCGGCGATGACGATCAGGCTGCCGGCGGTGGCGACGTGCTCCTGCCCGCGGTGCACGAAGCGTTCGCCACCGTCTTCGATCAGCGCGATCACCGCGGTGTCATGCGCGTGCGGTGCGAACCGGTGACGCACGAAGCGGGCGCTGAGCAGCTCGGTACCGCCCAGATCGCCAGCGCGGTGCCAGCGCACCCACTCAGCGCCCATCCCGAGGGGTGCCGCCCCGGCTCTCGCTTGTTTTGTCATGTTGGCAGGAGTACAAAAAGTCGCAGCGGCATTTTGCCCGTCTTACGGTTCGTCTGCTCACCCTGGAGGATGCGATGCGACTATCCAGCCCGGATCACGCCGATTTTCGTCAACTCGCGCAGTGGCTGCACGCCGCCGATGCGCTGGTCGAACACCATAGCGACGGGGAGATGCTCAGCGGCAGCAGCACGCACGATCTGCCGCTGATTCAGCGCGTTCTCGACGCGCACCCCGCGCAGACGCTGCAGCCCGGCGCCGTGCAGGCGCTGGCCGTCGCGCTGGGGCGCGCGCTGCTGCACGCGCACGACTGTTGCGACTGGGTCATCGTCGAAGGCGCCAGGCACCGCGGGTTCGCCCTGCGCCGCGCCGGCACGCTGCTGTGGGTTTCGCCGCACGGCAGCCTGCACGCCCATTTACAGGCGCATGCCAAGGCGGACGCCGCACAGGTTCTGGCGCAGATGGCGCAGCGGCTCAACCCGCCGGCGCTGGCGGCGTCGATGCCTGGCGTGCCGTCGGCGCTTGCCGCTTCGTCCACCCGTCATTGAGCGTGCGAAGAAAGGCGATGATGTCGCGCATGTCCTGCGCGCTCATCGCCGGCGCCTCCCCCGGCTTGCGGTTGAACGGCGGGTCGGTCACGTCCACATTGGCGCGGTACGCAGCGGGCAGGTCGTCGAACTTGCGCACCCGGTCATCGGCGGTGGGGTAGATTCTCTCCGGCTGCACGTCGCGGAAGGCGTAGAAGTCCAGCACCTGCTGCAGCGAGTGGTAGACCCCGTTGTGGAAAAACACCGGGCGGCGGGTGACGTTGCGCAGCGTCGGCGTCAGAAACATGCCGCAATACTGCGTCTGATCTTTCAGGTCGGTGCGGAACGGGCCGCACAGCCCGAGGTCGAAGTAACGCGGGTCGGCGTTGGCCGGGATGTGCGGATTGCGGGGCACGCCCAGCGCCTCGTATTGCGTGTCGGTGAACAGCGGCGGCAGATGATCGCGCGTGGGCCGGTCGAGGTGGCAGGCGGCGCAGTCGCCCTTGTTCACGTCGTTGAACGCCAGGTAGCCGCGCATTTGCTGCGGCGTCAGCCGCGCCTTGCCCTGCAACCAGGCGTCGAACTTGCTGCTGAACGCGTGAAAGCTCGGGTCTTCGACTTCGTACCGAGCAATCGCAAACAAGGCCTCGGCCGTGACCTGCTTCGGGTCGTCGAACACATTGGGGCCGAACAGTTGCACGAAGTCCTTGGCGTAGGGCTGGCGGGCGATGATTGCGGCCACACGCTCGGGCGAGCCGGCGTCCATTTCCACCGGGTTGAACAAGGGGCCGGCGGCCTGCTGCTGCAAGGTGTTGGCGCGGCCGTCCCAGAACAGCCCGCCCTGCGGCACCAGGTTCTGCGCGGTCTGCGCGGTGCTGGCGGCGGTTTTGGTGGCGCGTGCGGCGCCCTGCGCGGCCTGGATGAGCTGAGTCAGGTTGGAGTTTTCGTTGGTGTCGTTGTCCGGGCCGATGGAAAAGTTCTGCTGGCGGTAGAGGTAGGCCAGCGACGGCGGCGGGCGAAACCCAGCGGTTTGCAGCGCAGGGCCGCCGAGCATCACCGAGCCGCTGCCCGGCGGCGGGCCGTACCCGGCGGCCGGGTCATGGCAAGACGCACACGACTGCTTGCCAGAACCGGACAGCGCGGTGTCAAAAAACAGTTGCTTGCCGAGTTGCGCCACCGCTGACAGCGGCGCGTTCTGCGGCAGGTGCAGCGCCACGGGGTGCGGGTTGCCGCCCAGCGCGTAGGTGAAGCTGTCGACCGGATGCAGCAGCCAGGCTATCGGCGGGATCGACGGCTGCTCATGCATCCCCCAGGCGAAGCCGCCCAGGGTTGCCGCCAGCAGCGCCACGGCGCCCGCGCCCAGCCAGCGCCGGCGCCGCGGAGTGCGGGCCGGCGCGGCGGGCGCTGCCGGTGGGTTCAGCAGCGCAGCCATGTCACGACGTGGCGACGTTGATGTTCGCCGGGGTCGTGAAGGTCGGCGAGGTGCTGCCGGCCGGGGGTTGGCTCACCACCAGACCGGTGTTCGGGTCGATCCACACCTTGGGCGCCTTGCCCTGCGGGCCGCTGAAATCGAACAGGTCCATCAGCGAACCGGCGGTGGCGTCGAACGAACCGCCGCCCAGCCGCTGGCCGCCCAGCCAGTTGTCCTCGATGAAGCGCACGATCGACGCCTGGCTGATGCGCTGGGTGCTGACGTAGTTGGTCTTGGCCCACGGCGAAATCACCAGGAAAGGAATGCGCGTGCCCGGGCCGCAGCGGCCGTTGACCGGCTTGCCGCCCACCCCGTTCATCGGCGTACCGCTGCCGCACACGCCGGAGCCGTTGAGCTGGTCGGCCTGGGCGTCGAACGAGGGGTTGGTGGGGTTGGCGTAGGCGTGGTCATACCAGCCGTCGGAATCGTCCCAGGTGACGATGACCGCGGTGCTGTCCCACTGCGGCTGTTGCTCCAGGAAGTTGATGACTTTGGCCAGGTACATCTGCTCGTCGAGAGGGTTGGAGTAGCCGGCGTGGCCGTCTTCGAACGCTGGGGCTTTCAGGTACGCCACCGCCGGGAAGTTGCCGGCCTTGACCGCAGCGAAAAAGTCCTGCAGCCCGTATTCGTGGTTGGCGGGATCGGGGGTCTTGCCGTCGGTCTGCAGGGTGTGGCCGATCGCCAGCGTCGAGCTCGGCCGGGCGTGGGTCGGGTTGGCCGTGCTCTTGAAATACTGGAACCAGTTGTGGTGCTGGATGTAGTCGGTGATGGGCTGGCCGATGACGTTGGAGTAGGTGCTGCGCTGGCAGCCGGTGGTGCCGTTGGGGTTGACCACGCTGAGGTTGAACCCGCCCATGAACCCGCCCCAGGAAATGCCCTTGGCGTTGAGCAGGTCGCCGATGTTGGGCGCGTTGAGCATCATCTGGTCGGTCTTGCTCGAACACACGTCGTAGCCCGGATCGACGTCGTTGATGTCGGTGTAGCCGCCCTGGCCGTCGGCGATGTAGTAGCTGTAAGCCGCAAGGGTGAACGGTTTTTTGCTGGTCACCGGGAAGGTCGCGCCGTTGGTCTGCCCGGCCACCGCTTCGAGCGCGCCGGGAGTCGACGGACCGTAGGTGTCGGTGTAGGCGTTGTCGCTCATCGCAAAGTTCTGCGCGTAGTTCCACAGGCCGGTGACGGTGTTGCCGTCGAAGTAGCCCATCACCTGCCCCTTGGTGCCGAACGCGCCGACACCGCCGCTGGTGCCCTTGCCGGTGTATTTGGGAAACAGGTCGGCCTTGCCGTTGTCGTACGCCTGCTGCTCGGCGGTGTACGCATGGTTCTGGTCGGCGGTGGCAGCCTGGGTGCGGTCCAGGCGGAACGGGTTGGCCGCGTCGCTGCCGTTGGCGGGGTTGGTGAAGTTGGGGTTGTTGGTCAGCAGATTGGCGCTGACCAGGTTGTTGACCGCAGGCGTAGCCGCATTGGCCTTGAACGCCGGCTCACCGGACGGGTTGGTGGCGCTGGGGTAGGTGGCGAAGTAGTGGTCGAACGACACGTTCTCCTGGTAGAGGATGACCAGGTGCTTGATCGGCGTGGCCGTGGGAAAGGCGCGCGCGGCGGTGTAGTTGGTGCCGGGCACGGTGGCTGCGCTGGAGCCGCCGCCGCAGGCGGCAATGGCTGCGGCGGTCAGCGCCAGCGATGTGGCCAGAAGGGTTTTGCGCAACATGGTGTGACTCCCTGTCGATGTGGACGATGCGTGCGCGGCAGCGGCCTGAGCCGTCTGCGCGCCAGGCAGGGATTGTTGGAAGCGCAGATGTCGGCTACATGACCCGGCAGCCTCTGGCAACACCTGGTTGCAGAAGATACCCTGCCGTTACGTTTGCCACCAAGGAAACGCCGCAGACATGGCTGCGCGGGCGGTTTGCAGCGTGCTCTCGCGTTTCCCTAGCGCGCCAGGTTTTTCAGCGCCAGGCGGATGCCTTCGTCCACCCCGCAGCCTGCGGGAAGCGCTTTGACCGCGGCGCCGGCTTCGCGCTCTGAGTAGCCCAGCGCGACCAGCGCCTGCAGCACGTCGGCAGTGGCACCCGGCTGCGCCGCCGCCGGCCCGAGATCGGCGCCGAGCCTGCCCTTGAGTTCGAGCAGCAGCCGTTCGGCGGTTTTTTTTCCAATGCCGGGAACGCGGGTGAAGCGCGCCGCGTCCTGCTGCGTCACCGCTTGCGCGATCTCCTCCACACTCAGCCCGGAAAGCACAGCCAGCGCGATGCGCGGGCCGATGCCGCTGATTTTGAGCAGCTCGCGGAAGGCGGCGCGCTCGCCGGCAGTGGCAAAGCCGTAGAGCAGATGCGCGTCCTCGCGCACCACGCTGTGAATGAGCAGCGTCACCGCCTGGCCGACTGTGGGCAGGGCGTATAGCGTGCTCATCGGCACATCGACCTCGTAGCCGACACCGCCGACGTCGAGCAGGATCTGTGGCGGAGATTTGTCGAGCAGGGTGCCGTGCAGTCGTCCGATCATGGGACGAACTGTAGCAGCCGCTAAGATTTATCGATTGACCTGCGACGCGCTTTTATGACCCGCCCCTCCTCCTACAGCAAACAAGATCTCATCGCCTGCGGTGAAGGCCGGCTGTTCGGCCCCGGCAACGCCCAACTGCCGCTGCGCGAAATGTTGATGATGGACCGCATCACCTCGATCACCACGGAGGGCGGCACTTACGGCAAAGGGCAGATCCTCGCCGAGCTCGACATCCACCCCGATCTGTGGTTTTTTGCCGTGCATTTCCAGGGTGACCCGGTGATGCCGGGCTGTCTCGGGCTGGACGCGATGTGGCAGCTCGTCGGCTTTTACCTCGGCTGGATCGGCGCACCCGGACGCGGGCGGGCGCTGGGCGTCGGCGAGGTGAAATTCACCGGGCAGGTGCTGCCCACGGCCAAGCTGGTGCAGTACCGCATCGATTTGAAACGGGTGATCAACAGCCGGCTGGTCATGGGAATCGGCGATGGCACCATGCTGGTCGACGGCCGCGAAATCTACACCGCCAAGGATCTGCGCGTCGGCCTGTTCACCTCGACCGAAGGGTTCTGACCGCCAGCACCCGCTGGTGTCTGCGTGAAAACACCCTGTCGCCGCCAGGCGATCGGCGCTACATTTCAAAATGTATCGTTTCGTTTTCGGGATTTTCACATGACTGCCGCCTCGTTTGATGTGCAGCGCCGCCGCCTGCTCGGCTGGGGTGTACTCGGCGCCGGCAGCGCCGCTGCGCTGGCCGCATTCCCGCAGATCGCCGCGTTCGCTGCCGACGCCGCGGACTTCATCCGCGGCCCCAAGGTGCCCGACGTCGCGCCGACGCGGCTGGGCCCGCACACCTACGTGATCTACGCCGCCGACGGGTTTCCGACCGAGGCGAACAAGGGCATGATGAGCAACGTGACCTTCGTGGTCACGCAAAAGGGCGTGGTCATCCTCGACTCGGGGGCGTCGGTGCAGATTGGCGAAATGGCCATCCGCCAGATCAAGACCGTGACCGACAAACCGGTAATCGCGGTGTTCAACTCGCACTACCACGGCGACCACTGGCTGGGCAACGACGCCTTCGTCACCGCCTATGGCAAGGATCTGCCGATCTACGCGATGGAGCACACCCGCAAGGAAATCCTCGGCAATACCGGCACCGAATGGGAGCAGGCGATGCTCAAGTGGACCAACCAGTCCACCGCCGGCACCCGCATCGTCGCGCCCAACACCGACGTCAAACACGGCGACACGTTCGACTACGGCGACGTCACGATCCGCCTGCACCACTACGGCACCGCGCACACCCCTTCGGATCTGTGCATGGAGGTGGTGCAGGATAAAGTCACCTACGTTGGCGATGTGATGATGAACCGGCGCATTGCCAATATGGACGAAGGCTCGTTCCCCGGCAGCCTGGCTTACATGGACGCGCTGGAGAAGAACATCCCGGGCAGCAACTGGTTGCCCGGCCACGGTCACGCCGGGCGCGAGGTGATGGCGTGGCAGCGCGAGCTGTTCACCGCGATTTGGGAGCACGCGCAAAAAGCCGCACGCGACATGGCCGGGCCCGACGCGGCAATCGCCGCGGCCAAGGCCGACCCGCGCGTGGCGTCCAAAGCCAAGGAAACGCTGGGCTGGGATAACAACATCGGCAAATACATCAGCCTGGCTTACCTCGAGGCCGAGCAGAAGGGTTGATCGCGCACCGCGCGCTGCTTCCCGTCCCCCATATGGACGGCATCGTCGCTGGCGGCTGATTCCGCGCACGCCGAGCGCGGCGCTCAGCCGAGCAGCCGCCCGCGGCGGGTGCGCAGCCCGCGCAGCTGTGCCGCGGCCAGTCGGTCGCCGGTCGGTGCGTTGCCCACAGCAGCACCGGGCTGCGCTGCCTGCTCCAGTACCGACAGCCCGCGCTGCGCATGGGCGTGGCAGATCGCCAGCCCGAGGGCGTCTGCGGCATCCGTCGCCGGCAGCCCGGGTAGCGCCAGCAGCCGCGCCACCATCTCCTGCACCTGCGCCTTGCTGGCACGGCCATAGCCGACGATGGATTTCTTGAGCTGCAGCGCGGTGTACTCGACCACCGGCAAGTCGTTGGCGACTAGCGCGGCAATCGCCGCGCCGCGCGCCTGCCCGAGCAGCAGGGTCGATTGCGGGTTGACGTTGACGAACACGATTTCCACCACCGCCACGTCCGCCTGCGCCTGCTGCGCCACCTCGGCCACGCCGTCGAACAGGGTTTTGAGCCGCTGCGGCAGCGCGCCGGCGCGGGGAATCTGGATGGTGCCACTGGCCACATAGCGCAGCCGCTGCCCCTGCGCGTCGATCACCCCGTAGCCGGTGGTGTTCAGCCCGGGGTCGATGCCGAGGATGCGCATGGCCGCGCTGCCGGCGCTTTGCCGCGGGTTCAGTGGCGGAAATGGCGCATGCCGGTCAGCACCATCGCCATGCCGTGCTCGTCGGCGGCGGCGATGACTTCGGCGTCGCGCATCGACCCGCCGGGGTGGATCACCGCGGTGATGCCGGCTTGCGCCGCGCTGTCGATACCGTCGCGGAACGGAAAGAACGCGTCGGAGGCCATCACCGCGCCGGCGACTGCCAGCCCGGCGTGCTCGGCCTTGATCGCGGCGATGCGCGCGGAGTTGACCCGGCTCATCTGCCCGGCGCCCACACCCACCGTCGCCTCGTCCTTGGCGTAGACGATCGCGTTGGACTTGACGAACTTCGCCACGCGCCAGGCGAACAGCAGGTCGCGCAGTTCGGCGGCGCTGGGCTGGCGGCGACTGACCACCTGCAGATCGCCGTGCAGCGCGAGGTCGGCGTCCTGCACCAGCAAGCCGCCGGTCACGCGCTTGTAGTCCAGCCGCGCGCCGGGCTGCGCGTCCCACGAGCCGGTGACCAGCAGCCGCACGTTCTTTTTCGCTGCGCAGATGGAACTGGCCTCAGCCGACACGCTGGGGGCGATGATGACCTCGACGAACTGCCGCTCGACGATGGCGCGGGCGGTGGCGGCGTCGAGCTCGCGGTTGACCGCGATGATGCCGCCGAAGGCCGATTCGGGGTCGGTGCGGTAAGCGCGGTCGTAGGCGGCCAGCAGCGACTCGCCCACCGCCACGCCGCAGGGGTTGGCGTGCTTGACGATCACGCAGGCCGGCGCGCCGTCGAACTGCTTGACGCATTCCAGCGCCGCGTCGGCGTCGGCGATGTTGTTGTAGGAGAGCTCTTTGCCCTGCAGCTGCCGCGCGGTGGCGATGCTGGCCTCGCGCGCGCCCGGCTCGACGTAGAACGCGGCGCGCTGGTGCGGGTTTTCGCCGTAGCGCAGTTCCTGCTGGCGGGTGAACACCAGGTTGAGCTGCGCCGGAAATGGGTCGCGCGTGCCGTCGTCGCGCAGCGCCGACAGGTAATTGGCGATCGCCGCGTCGTATTGCGCAATGCGGTTGAACGCCTTGACCGCCAGCGCGAAGCGCGTCTCGGGCTTGACCCCGCCGGCGCGCAGTTCGTCGACCACACGGGCGTAGTCCGCCGGGTCGGTGAGCACGGTCACATGCCGGTAGTTCTTCGCCGCGGAGCGCACCATCGCCGGGCCGCCGATGTCGATGTTTTCGATCGCTTCGTCCAGGGTATGCGGCTTGGCCACCGTGGCCTCGAACGGGTAGAGGTTGACGCACAGGATGTCGATCGCCGGCAAGTCGTGCGCCCGGGTCTGCGCGACGTGCTCGGGCAGGTCACGCCGCGCCAGCAGCCCGGCGTGCACCTTGGGGTGCAGGGTCTTGACCCGGCCGTCGAGCATTTCGGGAAAGCCGGTGTAGTCTGCAACCTCGGTCACCGGCAGCCCGCTGTCGCGCAGCAGTTTGGCGGTGCCGCCGGTGGACAGCAGCCGCACGCCTAGAGCGTGCAGGTCGCGGGCGAGTTCGAGCACGCCGGTTTTGTCGGAAACGGAAATCAGGGCTTGCATGGCGGCGAAAAGGGAAAAGTCCGGAAAAGGTGCGTCGTCACTCGCCGGGCTTGAGCAATTTGTGCTCGGCGAGTTTTTTGCGCAGGGTGTTGCGGTTGATGTCCAGCCAGCGCGCGGCCAGCGACTGGTTGCCCCCGGCGTGTTTCATCACGGTCGCCAGCAGCGGCTTTTCCACCGCGGCCATGACCATGGCGTGGATGCCGTGCGGCTCGGAGCCGCCGAGGTCACGGAAAAAGCCTTCGAGGCTGTCGACCACGCATTGTTCGAGAGTTTTGTGCGTCGGCTTCATGCGGCGGCAAGGCAAAAGGCGGCGTGCGGCCGTGGATCGTGCAAAAACCGCCGCAGCGCATCGAGCTGCCCGGCGGCGGTCTGCAGGGTGTTGAAATGGCGACGAAACGCCTCGCCGCCGGGCAGGCTGGCGACGTACCAGCCGACGTGTTTGCGCGCGCTGCGCACGCCGACCGCTTCGCCGTAAAGCCGGTAGTGGTCGTCCAGATGCGCGAACAGCCAGTCGCGCCACTGCGCGGGCGGCGGGTCGGGCAGCAGCGTGCCTTCGGCAAGAAAGCGCGCGACCTGACCGAACAGCCAGGGGCGGCCAAGCGCGGCGCGGCCGATCATCACCGCGTCGGCGCCGGTCTGCGCCAGCACCGCGGCGGCTTTTTGCGGCGAGTCGATGTCGCCGTTGGCAACCACCGGGACGGCCACCCGACGCTTGACCTCGGCAATCGTGTCGTACTCCGCCTGCCCGCCGTAGCCCTGCTCACGGGTGCGACCGTGCACCACGATCATCGCCGCGCCGGCGGCTTCGGCGCGGGCGGCGATGCGCGGGGCGTTGCGCTCGGCATCGCACCAGCCGGCGCGCATTTTGAGCGTCACCGGCGCGCCGAACGGCCGCGCGGCGGCGACCGCGGCTTCGACCAGGCGCGCGGCCAAGTCTTCGTCCTGCATCAGCGCCGAACCGGCCCAGCGGTTGCACACCTTTTTCGCCGGGCAGCCCATGTTGATGTCGATGATGTCGGCGCCGCGCTGCAGGTTGTAGACGGTGGCCTCGGCGATTTGCTCGGGGTCGGTGCCGACGATCTGCACCGCAATCGGCGCGGCCTCGCCGTCGTGGTTGGCGCGGCGCGAGGTCTTGAGGGTGTCGCGTAGGTCGGCGCGCGCAGTCACCATTTCGCTCACGCAATAACCGGCGCCGAGTTGCCGCGCCAGCCGCCGGTACGGCCGGTCGGTGACCCCGGCCATCGGCGCGGCGAACACCCGGTTTGGCAGCTCGAAACGCCCGAGCCGCAGCGGCGCCGGCAGCGCGGCAGCGGAAACGGCGGGCAGACGATGGGCGGACATGGCAGGCAAGGCGCTCAGCGCGGCCGGACCGCTCCCGCGGCTGCCGCTTTTTTGTGCAAAGCCGGGATTCTATTCCCGCCGCCCGCCCGCCGACTCCGCCGCTGGCGGGCGCGTGGCGCATCCGTCCCGGCGCTGCCGGATCTGCGCCCACACGTGCAGTCTGTCCGCTTCGCTCATCGTGCTCCAGCGCGCGATTTCATCCAGTGTGCGCGAGCAGCCGCGGCACAGGCCGGTGGCGGCATCCAGGGTGCAGACGTGCACACAGGGCGAAGGCACGGCCACGTCACGCTCCCGGCGGCACCAGGCTGACGGCGCTGGGCTGCACCTGCAGCCAACGCACCAGATCGTCGGGCTGCAGCGCAAACACCGCGTGCGGATGACCGGCTGCGGCCCAGATCCGGTCGAAGCGCCACAGGCTATCGTCGAGCAGCGCGATCGGCGGCTGCGCATGGCCGACCGGGCTGACGCCGCCGATGGCAAAGCCGGTGGTGGCGCGAACGAATGCGGCATCGGCCCGCGCCAGCTCCCCCACCTGCGCGGTCACCGCGCGTTCGTCGACGCGACGGTCGCCGGCGCAGACCACGAGCACGGCGCGACCGCTGCCCACGTGGCGAAACACGATCGACTTGGCGATCTGGCCCAGGGCCACGCCCAGCGCATCGGCCGCCTGCTGCGCGGTGCGCGCCGCCGCGTCGAGCAGCACCGGCTGTTGCGCATGGCCGAGCGCGGCAAGGGCGTCGGCAACGCGCTGGATCGAGGTGGGATACGCTGCGGCAGCAGGCGACAGGGTTTGCATGGTCGTCGTGGGTTGGGTCAGGCCGCATCCCCTTGCGCCCACTTGGCCAGCAGCGCACGGCCGGCGCGGCTGTTGTTCGGGCGGCCGATGGCACGGCAGATGAAATCGCCGGCCTGCACCACGGCGTGCAGGTCGACACCGGTGTCGATCCCCAGGCCGTGCAGCAGGTAGAGCAGGTCCTCGGTGGCGACGTTGCCGCTGGCGCCCCTGGCGTAAGGGCAGCCACCCAACCCGGCGACCGAAGAATGGAAATTGGCCACACCCAACTGCAGCGCGGCGTACACATTGGCCAGCGCCTGGCCGTAAGTATCGTGGAAATGTCCGGCCTGCCGCGACAGCGGAAACACCCGCGCGGTGGCCTCGAAGACCGCCTGCACCGCACCCGGCGTGCCCACGCCGATGGTGTCGGCGATGTCGATGCTGTCGCAGCCCAGGTCGGCCATGCGCTGCGCCACCTCGGCCACGGCTGCCGGGCGCACCTCACCCTGGTACGGGCAGCCCAGCGCCACCGAAATGCTGCCGCGCAGTCGGATTCCGGCATCCCTGGCTGCCTGCGCCACCGGGCGAAAGCGCTCGATCGACTCGGCGATCGAGCAGTTGATGTTTTTCTGCGCAAAGGCTTCGCTGGCAGCGCTGAACACCACGACCTCGTCCACCCCCGCCGCCAGCGCCGCTTCCATGCCCTTGAGGTTGGGCACCAGCGCGGAATACACCGTGCCTGCGCGCCGCCGGATGCGCGCCAACACATCGGCGCTGCCGGCCATCTGCGGCACCCATTTGGGCGAAACGAACGCCGCGGCTTCGATGTGGCCGAAGCCCGCTGCCGACAGCCGGTCGATGAGCTGCACTTTCACGTCCAGCGGTACGGGCTGTGGTTCGTTCTGCAGTCCGTCGCGCGGGCCGACTTCGACGACCTGGACGGAGGCCGGCAGGCTGAAGGACATGTTCATCGGCGGATTCTCCTTCACGGTTCAATAGCCCAGCCGCATGTCGACCACGCCGCTGGGCGTTTCGCCGCGCTCGATCGCGGCGATTTTGCGCATCACCTGCGCTGCTGCCGGGCCGACCAGGGTTTGCGCCGCCACGTGCGGGGTGATGCGCACCCGCGGATGGCGCCACAGCGGATCGTCAGCCGGCAGCGGCTCGGTGGCGAACACATCGAGCAGCGCGCTGCCGATCTGCCCGCCGTGCAGCAGATCGAGCAGGTCGGCCTGGTCGATCACTGCGCCACGGCTGGCGTTGATGAGGTGCGCGCCTGGCGGCAGGTGGCTCAGCGCAGCGTAGTCGAGCAGGCCGCGGGTGTCTGCAGTCAGTGGCAGCAACACCACCAGCACGCGGGTCTGCGCGAGAAATTCGTCGAGTTGCTGCAGCGCGTAGACCGGGCAGGACAGGCCGCCTGCCGCGCGCGCGTCTCCGCTGCGGGTGCAGGCAAGGATGGGAAACTCCATCGCCGCTACCCGGCGCGCCGCCGCCGCGCCCATCTGCCCGAGCCCGAGAAAGCCCACGCGAAAACTCGCGCGCGGCGGCAGCGGCAGCGGCTGCCAGCGCTGCTGCGCCTGCTGCTCGGCGTAATCGGCCATGCGGCGGTAGGCGTGCAGCACGCCTTCGGCGACATAGTCGGCCATCTGTCGTCCCATGCCGGCGTCTTCCAGCCGGATCAACGGCACACCCGGATGCAGCCGGTGCAGCAGCGGGGCGATGGCATCGACCCCGGCACCCAGGTTGAACACCGCGCGCAGGCCGAGTTGGCCGGCCAGCCAGTCCGACGGCGGTTTCCACACCAGGGCAAAATCGGCCTGCGCCTCGGGTTGGGCAGGAGCGTCGATGACGTCGACCGCCAGCCCGACTTCCAGCGCGTGCTGCACCAGCGCGTCGCGCCAGCGGCGAAACGGCTCGTCCGGGTCCCAAACCGCCAGTCTCATGCGCTTGTTTCCTCCAGCGCCTCGATGCGCAACAGCTCGGCGCCCTCGCTCACTTGGTCGCCCACGGCGTAAAGCACTTCGCTCACCCGCCCGGCGGCGGGGGCGCACAGCGTGTGTTCCATTTTCATCGCTTCGAGCACCAGCAGCGCGTCTCCTGCCTGCACCTCCTGCCCGGTGTGCACGTGCACAGCGATGAGCTTGCCGGGCATCGGCGCCGTCAGGCGTCCTCCGCCGTGCGCGGCGCCGGCAGCGGCAAAATCGGCGGTGCGCAGGCGCAGCGTCACCTGCTCGCCCGCGGCGAACACCTGCCAGCCCGCCTCACCCAGCGGCGCCACGTCCAGGCGCGCACGTTGCGCCCCCAGCGTCAGTACCAGGGTACGCAGCGGCGGCTGCACCGCCTGCACCGTGCAGGAGAAGGGCTGCGGCGTCGCCAGCCCCGGCGCCTGCAGCCGCAGGGGCTGGCCGGCTGCGGGGTAAAACAGTGTGCAGCGCAGCTCGCCCCAGGGGCTGTCGAACGCCAGGCTGCGTGGCGGCATCACCCCGTTGGTAAAGCCGTCGCTCACCGACCACGGATCGGCGGTCTGCCGCGCAGCCGCGTCGTCGAGCAGGGCCCCGGCCACGGCGGCGCAGGCCAGATGCAGCGGGATCGACGGCGTGGCGAGCAATACGTCCTGCTCGCGGCCGATGAGTCCGGTGTCGAGCACGCCGGCGGCAAACGCCGGCAGGCCGAGCAGCCGGTGGACAAACTGCACATTGGTCTGCACCCCGGCGATGCGCGTGGCTGCCAGCGCCTGCCGCAGCCGGGCCACGGCCTGTGCGCGCGTCGGCCCCCAGGCGATGAGCTTGGCGATCATCGGGTCGTAGTACGGCGTGATGTCGTCGCCCTGACGCACGCCGCTGTCCACGCGGATTCCCCCCGCGTCGCGGCTGACGGCAAACGCCGTGTGCGGCGGCAGGTGCAGACAGGCCAGCCGCCCGGTCGATGGCAGAAAACCGGCCTCGGGATGTTCGGCGTACAGCCGCGCCTCCACCGCATGGCCCTGCCCCTGCACCTCGGCCTGACCCAGAGGCAGCGGCTCGCCAGCGGCCACGCGCAACTGCCATTCGACCAGATCGAGCCCGGTGATGGCCTCGGTCACCGGGTGCTCGACCTGCAGCCGGGTGTTCATTTCCATGAAATAAAACGTCTGCGGCACGCCGTCTTCGCTGCATTCGACGATGAATTCCACCGTTCCCGCGCCGACGTAGCCGACGGCCTTGGCCGCGGCCACCGCGGCGGCGCCCATGTCGCGGCGCATGGTGTCGGGCAATCCGGGGGCGGGCGCTTCTTCGATCACCTTTTGATGCCGGCGCTGCATCGAACAGTCGCGCTCGAACAGCCACAGACAGTGGCCGTAGCCGTCGGCGAACACCTGGATTTCGATGTGCCGCGGGTTGCGCACCAGACGTTCGATGAGCAGGGCATCGTTGCCGAAGCTGGCCGCCGCCTCGCGCCGGCACGACGCCAGCGCCGCGTCGAAATCGGCCGGCGCGTGCACTTCCCGCATGCCCTTGCCGCCGCCGCCTGCGCTGGCCTTGAGCAGCAGCGGGTAGCCGATACGCCCGGCCTCGGCGCGCAGCCGGGCATCGTCCTGGTCGGCGCCGTGGTAGCCCGGCACCAGCGGCACGCCTGCTGCGGCCATCAGCCGTTTGGCCTCGGCCTTGAGCCCCATGGCCTGCATCGCCTGCGGCGGCGGACCGATGAACACCACACCGGCTTGCGCGCAGCGCCGCGCGAAATCGGGGTTCTCGCTGAGAAAACCATATCCTGGATGAATGGCCTGCGCCCCAGTGTCGAGCGCGGCCTGCACGATGCGCCCGGCGTCGAGATAGCTGTGCGCCGCCTCGGCCGGACCGATGCACACGGCCTCGTCGCACGCGGCGACGTGCGCCGCCTGCGCATCTGCCGCGGAATACACCGCCACCGTGGCAATGCCGAGCTTGCGGCAGGTCGCGGCGACGCGGCAGGCGATTTCTCCTCTGTTGGCGATGAGAATTTTGCTCAACATGGCTCATTCCTCCTTGCGCACTGGCGCGTCGCCCGGCGTGCGGCCGCCAAACAGACGCACCATGCGGCCGAGCAGACCGCGGACAAAACGCCAGCTCCTGCGCAACAACCACAGCATGACGACGATGGCGAGGGCCAGCGCGGGAAAAAACAGCAGCGGATGCGCCAGCGCCAGCCACAGCGCGGCGAGCACCACGCCCTCCTCGCCCAGAGACGCACCGATATTGGAAAACGGCTCGGACGACGTGTTGATCGCCGCGCGCGTGGACAGTTTGGTCCCATGGCTGAGCGCAGCCAGGCTGCCGCCGGCGGCTGCGGCCAGCGCCGCGACCAGTGTGTGGTCCAGCCCGAACACGCTGGCAGCGAGAAGCGCCCCCGCGGGGATGCGCAGCAGGGTGGACACAAAATCGAGCAGGCTGTCGGCACCGGGGATTTTGTCGCCGATGAATTCGAGCAGGGCAAAAAAACCGGTGATGCCGATGGCCACCGGCGTGGCCAGCGGCTGCAGCCCGGCGGGCAGTTGCACCCAGCCCGCCATCCCGGCCACGCCGACGGCGAACAGCACGAGAAACGCGCGCAGCCCGCTGGCCCAGCCCAGCGCCGCGGCCAGCGCGAGCAGTTGCAGGGTATCGAGCGCCGGGGGCTGCATCGGCAGGTCAGTTTTCCGGCTGCAACGCGATGGTGCGGCGCGTCACGCTGCCGGCGGCAGGCGCGTCGGCCGCCGGCGGCAACCCCTGCGCGCGCAGCCCCAGCCGGGAAAACAGCGCGCGGTCGGCCTCGACCTCGGCGTTGCCGGTGACCAGCAAGGTGTCGCCGTAGAAAATGGAATTCGCCCCGGCGAGGAAGCACAGCGCCTGGATGCCGTCGCCCAGTTCCTTGCGCCCCGCCGACAGCCGCACCCAGGCGCGCGGCATCACGATGCGCGCGGCGGCGACGGTGCGCACGAACTCGAACGGGTCGAGGTCGGGTGCATGCTCCAGCGGCGTGCCGGCCACGCGCACCAGCGCGTTGATCGGCACCGATTCGGGGTAGGGGTCGAGCGCCGCGAGCTCGGCCAGCAGCGCGGCGCGGTCGGCGCGGCTCTCCCCCATGCCGACGATGCCGCCGCAGCACACGGCCATGCCCGCTGCACGCACGTGCTGCAGGGTGTCGAGCCGTTCCTGATAGGTGCGGGTGGTGATGATGCGGCCGTAGAACTCGGGCGAGGTGTCGAGGTTGTGGTTGTAGTAGTCCAGCCCGGCGTCGGCCAGGCGCTGCGCCTGCTCGGCCGTCAGCATCCCCAGGGTCATGCAGGTCTGCAGCCCCAGCGCCTTGACCCCGCGCACGATGGCTGCGATCTTGTCCAGGTCGCGATCCTTGGGCTCGCGCCACGCCGCGCCCATGCAAAAGCGGCCCGCGCCGGCGTCTTTGGCCGCCTGCGCGTGCGCGAGCACGGCATCGACGTCCATCAGCTTTCCCGCGGTCACGCCGACGTCGTAATGCGCCGACTGCGGGCAATATGCGCAGTCCTCCGCGCAGCCGCCGGTTTTGATCGACAGCAGCGAGGAGAGCTGGATTTCGGTCGGGTCGAAATGCGCGCGGTGCACCTGCTGCGCCTGCCACAGCAGCTCGGGCAGCGGCAGATCGAGCAGGGTCTGAATGCGCTGCGTGTTCCAGGACGTGGTTTGAGTTGGGGTCATGTCAAATCGGGCGAACCGACCCAGTCGGGTTGGCGTCTGTTGAGAAAAGCGGCGATGCCTTCACGGCCGTCGCGGCTGGCGCGCGCGGCAGCGATGCGCTCTGCGGTGTCGGCCAGCAGCGCGTCGCCGAGATGGCGGTGGGCGACGTCGGCGATCAGCGTCTTGGCCGCAGCCAGCGCCTGCGGCGAGGCGGCCAGCAGCTGCCGCACCCAGCGCGCGACCTGCGCATCGAGCGCTGCGGCATCGGCTGCGACCTCGTGCACCAGCCCGACGCGCTGCGCGGTCGCGGCGTCGAACACCTCGGCGGTCAGGGTGTAGCGCTGCGCGGCGCGCTCGCCGATGGCGCGCAGCACGTAGGGCATGATGGTCGCCGGGATCAACCCGAGCTTGACCTCGGACAGACAAAAGCGCGCGCTGCTCGCGGCCACCGCCAGATCGCACGCCGCGACCAGCCCGACGCCGCCGGCAAACGCATCGCCCTGCACGCGCGCGATCACCGGCTTGGGGCACTCGGCCACCGCACGCAGCATATGCGCCAGCCGCAGCGCGTCGTCGCGGTTTTGCGCTTCGCTGTACTGCGCCATCTCCTGCATGTAGCGCAGATCGGCGCCGGCGCAGAACGCCGGGCCGTCGGCGGTGAGCACGATCACCCGCACCGAACCATCGGCGCCGAGCTCGACGAACGCGGCGTGCAGCGCGGCAATCGTCGCCGCATCGAAGGCGTTGCGCACCTCGGGGCGCGCTAGCACCACGCGCGCGACCGCGCCTTCGTGCTCGATGCGCACCGGCGCGCTCATGCCCGGGCTCCTTGCGCCGAGACTTCAGCCTGCAGCATGTAGACGATGTCCAGTTCGGGCGCGTGCCGACGCATCGCGGTCAGCGCCGCGCTGATCTGGCCGCGGTGATGCGTGCCGTGGTTGAACACATGCGCCAGCGTCGGCGCAAACGGCAGGCTCATCAGCACGCCCTTGCTGTTGGTGTAGCGAAACGGCGCGTCAAACCGCGCAGCAGGAAGCTGCTGCACGTAGTCGATCCAGGCGTGCGCCGTGTCGAGCAGCCGCTGGCGCAGCCGCGCGCGGTCGGGCTCGACTTCAGCGTTCAGCGCCACGCCCTGCGGGCTTTCGCCGCGGGCAAAGCGCGGCAGCCAGATCAAGCTTTCGACCACCAGCAGATGGTTCAACGTGCCGTGGATGCTTTTGAAAAACAGCCCGCAGTCGCGGCGATAGTCGGCCTCGGGCAGATCGGCCAGGTGTTCGTCGAGTAACTTGCGCGTGGCCCACAGATGGTAGCGGGCGAGATTGACGAAATAGTCGCGCATCGGGTTCAGTTCGGCCATGTGTCCAGATCTCCGAGCATTTTGAACGCCTCGAAATCGGCGTCGCGGTGCAGCAGGGTGTGGCCCTCGGTCATGCAGTAGCTCGCCAGCAGCACGTCCACCGGGCTGCGCACCGTGCGGCCCTGCAGCCGCAACCGGCGGTAGAGGTGCGCCGCGTGCACCGCCCGCGCCTCGCCACCGAGGCTGACTTGCGGCAAGGCGCGCAGCAACTGCTCGGCCTGGTCGGCGGCGCGCCCGGGGCGAAAGCCGCGCAGCACCTCGAACAGCACCAGATCGGCGGTGCCGACCTCGACGCTGGAATCGCCCAGCGCACGCGCCAGCAGCCCGCTGGCGCCGCCGCGCTCGCCGCGAAAAAAGTCGATCCACACGCTGGAGTCCACCAGAATCATTTGCCGCGGCGTCCTTGCGAGCGGCTGGCTTTGCCTGCGGCTGCGCTCGTGCCGCGCACGGTTTTTCGCGCGCCCCGCGGCTTGATCGCGGCGTAAGCGCCGCGCGGTTCGGCGACGTGAAGCGGAGCCTGCCCCTGCTCGGCGCGCGCTGCGGCCCACGCCGCGTCCGAATCGTCCCAGTGCAACTGACCGCGCAACGCAAGCAAACCCTCATACACCGCGCGGCGACGCAACAAGCGCAAGCCTTCCTCGACCGCCTCCTTTTTGGTCTTGAAGCCGCCGGCGGCCATCGCTGCGGCCATCAACTCGTCGTCGATGTCGATATTGGTGCGCATCGCAAGCTCCGATGTGTATGTTTATGCAAAATTATACACATCACATGCGGAACACGCCAAAGCGCGTCTCGGGGATCGGCGCGTTCAGCGCCGCGGCAAGTCCCAGCACGAGCACGCGGCGGGTGTCGGCCGGGTCGATGATGCCGTCGTCCCACAGCCGCGCGGTGGCGTAGTACGGGTGGCCCTGGGTTTCGTACTGCGCGCGGATCGGCGCCTTGAACGCTTCCTCCTCTTCCGCGCTCCAGGTTCCGCCCTTCGCCTCGATGCCGTCGCGCCGCACCGTGGCTAAGACGCTGGCCGCCTGTTCGCCGCCCATCACGCTGATGCGGGCGTTGGGCCACATCCACAGCTGCCGCGGACCAAACGCGCGGCCGCACATGCCGTAGTTGCCGGCGCCAAACGACCCACCGATGATCACCGTGAACTTGGGCACTTGTGCGCAGGCGACTGCAGTGACCAGCTTGGCGCCATGCCGGGCGATGCCTTCGTTCTCGGCCTTGCGCCCGACCATGAAGCCGGTGATGTTCTGCAGAAAAATGAGCGGAATCCGCCGCTGGCAGCACAGCTCGATGAAATGCGCCCCTTTCACCGCGCTGTCGGAAAACAGAATGCCGTTGTTGGCGAGGATGCCGACCGGCAGGCCGTGCAGGTGGGCAAACCCGCATGCCAGCGTGGTGCCGAAGCGCGCCTTGAATTCGTCGAACTCCGAGCCGTCGACCAGCCGGGCGATGACCTCGCGCACATCGAAGGGCTTGCGCGTGTCGGTGGGGATGCAGCCGTAAAGCTCTTCGGCCGGATACAGCGGCTCGCGCGGCGGCCGGCGGTCGATCGCCGCGCGCTGCGGCGGCGGCAGGTGCGAGACGATGCGCCGGGCGATGTCCAGCGCGTGCGCGTCGTCGTGCGCCAGATGGTCGGCCACGCCCGAAAGGCGCGTGTGCACGTCGCCGCCCCCTAGGTCTTCGGCGCTGACCACTTCGCCGGTGGCGGCCTTGACCAGCGGCGGGCCGCCGAGAAAGATCGTGCCCTGGTTGGCGACGATCACCGCCTCGTCGCTCATCGCCGGCACATACGCGCCGCCGGCGGTGCACGAGCCCATGACCACGGCGATCTGCGCAATGCCCTCGGCGCTCATCGTCGCCTGGTTGTAAAAAATGCGGCCGAAGTGGTCGCGGTCGGGGAACACCTCGTCCTGGTTGGGCAGGTTGGCGCCGCCGGAATCGACGAGGTAGATACACGGCAGGCGGTTTTCGCGCGCGATCTCCTGCGCCCGCAAATGTTTTTTGACCGTGAGCGGAAAGTAGGTGCCGCCCTTGACCGTGGCGTCGTTGCACACGATCAGGCATTCACGCCCGGACACGCGGCCGATGCCGGCGATCAGCCCGGCGCCGGGGGCCGCGTCGTCGTACATCCCCAGCGCGGCCAGCGGCGCGATTTCGAGGAACGGCGACCCGGGGTCGAGTAATGCGGCAACCCGTTCACGCGGCAGCAGTTTGCCGCGCGCGGTGTGCTTGGCACGCGCGGCCTCGCCACCGCCTTGCGCCACTTGCGCGAGCCGGACGCGCAGATCGGCGACCAGCGCCTGCATCGCCTGCGCATTGGCGGCAAACTCGGCGCTGCGCGGTTGGATGCGGGTCGGCAAAACAGCCATCACGATGCCCTCTTTGTCGCGATCATGCGGTGCGCTGCTCCTGCAACCCGAGCTCGGCCATCATCGCCTCGCGAATTTTGAACTTCTGCACCTTGCCGGTGACGGTCAGCGGAAAGCTCGATACGAAGCGGATGTAACGCGGAATCTTGTAGTGCGCGATCTGGCCTTTGCAGAAGTCGCGGATCGCGTCTTCGGTCGGCGCACTGCCGGGCTTGGGGATGATCCACGCGCACAGCTCCTCGCCATACTTGGGGTCGGGCACGCCGACCACCTGCACGTCCTGCACGTCGGGGTGGCGGTAAAGAAACTCCTCGACCTCGCGCGGGTAGATGTTCTCGCCGCCGCGGATGACCATGTCCTTGATGCGGCCGACGATGTTCACATAGCCCTCGGCGTCCATCGTCGCCAGATCGCCAGTGTGCATCCAACCCTCGGCGTCGATCGCTTCGCGCGTCTTGGCCTCGTCACCCCAGTAGCCGTGCATCACCGAATAGCCGCGGGTGCACAGCTCGCCCGGCGTGCCGCGTGGCACGGTCTGGCCGGTCGCGGGGTCGATGATTTTCACCTCCAGATGCGGTTGCACCTGGCCGACGGTGCTCACCCGTTTGTCCAGCGGGGTGTCGACCGAGCTCTGGCAGCTCACCGGCGCGGTTTCGGTCATGCCGTAGGCGATGGTGATTTCCGACAGATGCATATCGCGCACCACCCGTTTCATCACCTCGATCGGACAGGGGCTGCCGGCCATGATGCCGGTGCGCAGGGTCGAGAGGTCGAACTCGGCAAAGCGCGGATGGTCGAGCATCGCGATGAACATCGTGGGCACGCCGTGCAGCCCGGTGCAGGCTTCGTCCTGCACGCATTCGAGGGTGAGCAGCGGGTCGAACGCGTCGTTGGGGTAGACGATGGTCGCACCGTGCGTCAGGCAGGCCAAGTTGCCCAGCACCATGCCGAAGCAGTGGTACAGCGGCACCGGAATGCACAGCCGGTCGGCGGCGGTGAGTTTCATCGCCTCGCCGATGAAATAGCCGTTGTTCAGGATGTTGCTGTGGGTCAGCGTCGCCCCTTTGGGAAAGCCGGTGGTGCCGCTGGTGAACTGGATGTTGATCGGCTCATCGGCGCGCAAGCCGGCTGCGGCCTGCGCCACCGCCGGGTCGTCGGCGCTGCCGCGGGCGATCCAATCGGCAAAGCGCAGCATGCCCGGCTCGTTCTGCTCGCCCAAGTGCACGATCAGCCGCAGCTCGGGCAGACGCGCGGCATGCAGCTCGCCCGGCTGCGCCGTTGCCAGCTCAGGCGCGAGCTCGCGCAGCATCGCCAGGTAGTCGCTGGTCTTGAACCGCGTCATCGTCACCAGCGCCTTGCACCCCACCTTGTTGAGCGCATACTCGACCTCGGCGACGCGGTACGCCGGGTTGATGTTGACCAGGATGATGCCGACCTTGGCCGTGGCCAGTTGCATCAGCACCCATTCGACGCAGTTGTGCGCCCAGATGCCGACGCGGTCTCCCTTGCGCAGCCCGCTGCGCAACATCGCGCTGGCCAGACGGTCGACCTCGCGCTTGAGTTCGGCGTAGCTCAGCCGCGCGTTCTGGTGCCGCACGACCAGCGCCTCCTGCTCCCCGGAGCGTCGCGCCATGTCGTCGAAAAAATCGCCAATGGTTTGCGTTAGCAGCGGCTGGTCGTGGCTGCCGCAGGCGTAGGCCTGCAGCGTGGCGGGGGTGTCGCTCATGATGGGTCTCCTCTGTGTTTCGCCCGCGGCTGCGCGCGGGGTGTGGCTGGTGTTGCGGCGGTTCAGAATCCTCCTGTGGCCAGCCAGTGTTCGAGTTGCGGCAGACGGTCGGCACCCCAAAACGGCTGCTCATCGACCACGATGTACGGCGCGCCGCACATGCCGGCCTGCAACGCGCGGTCGACATTGGCCTTGAGTTGCGCCTTGATCGTCGCATCGCCGGTGTAGCGCTCGACCGCTTCGACCGGCAAGCCCTGTTCAGCCGCCAGCGCCTGCAGCACCGGCAGCTCGGCGATATTGCGGTTGTGCGTGAAGTACGCGGCAAAGCAGCGGTGCAGCCAGGGCACGGCCTGATCGGGCTGTTCGCGCTGCAGTCCAATGAGCACCCGCGCGGCCTGGTAGGTCGCGACCGGAAACACATCCGGGTGGCGGTACGGCACGCCCAGATACCGCGCGGTGCGCGGCACGTCGATCAGCAGATAGTCGCCCTTGAGCGGCTGCTCGATCAGCGGCCTCGCGCCGGTGGCGGCAAACACCGGGCCGAGTAGCACCGGCACCCATTCGACATCGCGGCCGTAGCGCGCGGCGATGGCCTCGATCTGCGTGCTCGCCAGATACGCATACGGCGAGGAAAAGTCGAAGTAAAACGTGATCGGGCTGACGGTCATCGCAGGGTTCTCGCTGGCCGAAATCAGGGCGTCAAGCCGCGTCAAAGCGCGCGGGCGATGAGCAGTTTTTGCACGTCCGACGTCCCTTCGTAAATCTGGCAAACCCGCACATCGCGCCAGATGCGCTCGACCGGAAAGTCCGCGACGTAGCCGTAGCCGCCGTGGATCTGCATCGCCGCGCTGCACACCCGCTCGGCCATTTCGCTGGCAAAGAGTTTGGCCATCGCCGCTTCCTTCAGACACGGCTGGCCGGCGTCTTTCAGGCTGACGGCGTGCCACAGCAACTGCCGCGCTGCTTCGACCTGCGTTGCCATGTCGCTTAAGCGGAACTGCACCGCCTGATGTTCGAACAGCACCTTGCCGAACGCGCTGCGCTCGCGCGCATAACGCAGCGCCGCCTCGAACGCCGCGCGCGCCATGCCCACCGCCTGCGCGGCAATGCCGATGCGCCCGCCTTCCAGCCCCGACAGCGCAATCTTGTACCCCTCGCCTTCGGCGCCGATGCGGTTTTCCGCCGGGATTCGGCAGCCGTCAAAGCGGATCTGCGCGGTGTCGCTGGCCGTCTGCCCGGCCTTGTCCTCCAGCCGCTCGACGATATAGCCCGGGGTGTCGGTCGGGACGATGAAGGCGCTGATGCCCTTCTTGCCCGCCGCGCGGTCGGTGACCGCGAGCACGATCGCCACCTGGCCGTTCTTGCCGCTGGTGATGAACTGCTTGACGCCGTCGAGGACGTAGTGGCCGCCGTCGCCTGCGGCAAGCGCCGGGCCGCCCCTGGCTTGCCGCACCCCCTCGGGGGGCGAAGCCGACTTGTCGGCTTCCGGGGGCACATACCTTGCGGTGGTGCGCAGGTTCGCCGCGTCGGAACCAGCCTGCGGCTCGGTCAGCGCAAACGCGCCGATCATCTCGCCGCGCGCCAGCGGCTTGAGCCAGCGCTCCTTCTGCGCGTCGTTGCCCCAGGCCATCAGGATCGAGCAAACGGGACAGTTGTTGACGCTGACGATGGTGCTGGTCGCGCCGTCGGCGGCGGCGATTTCCTCGATCGCCAGCGCCAGCGACAGATAGTCCAGCCCGGCGCCGCCCCACTGCGCTGGCACCGCGACGCCCAGGCAGCCGAGTTCGCCCAGCCCGCGCAGCGCCTCGCGCGGAAAGCGGGCGTCGCGCGCCCATTGCGCGGCATGCGGGGCGATTTCGCGCTGCGCGTAGTCGCGCACCGCGTCGCGGATCAGACGATGGTCTTCGGACAGCAGCATGGCAGATGGACGATGTTCAGACCATTTCGATCGCCATCGCGGTGGCTTCGCCGCCGCCGATGCACAGCGCCGCCACGCCTTTTTTCAGCCCGCGCTGGCGCAACGCGCCCAAGAGCGTGACGACGATCCGCGCGCCCGAAGCGCCGATCGGATGCCCCAAGGCGACGGCGCCGCCGTGCACGTTGACGATGTCGTGCGGCAGGTCGAACTCGCGCATCGCCGCCATGGTCACCGCGGCGAAGGCTTCGTTCAC
>JAJZAQ010000048.1 GCA_021799355.1 Pseudomonadota bacterium | reverse complement strand
TCCGCCACGGCGCAGCTTGCGGAGAAGACGCAGAAACTTCTCAGCGACAACGGGATTCAAACCGCGCTGGTGCGCATCGGCAAATAAACCCAACTCTCTGATTCATCGATCGAAAAGGACGACACATGTTGCAACGCTGGCTCTCCCTGCTGCTCGTGGCCGTTTCACTGGGATTCCTTGGCGCCGCTGCACAGGCCCAAACCCCGGCGGCGCCTGCAGCCGAACAGTTCCATGAAGGTTTCGCCTACAACCGCCTGCCTGTGCCGCAGCCGGTGAGTCCGTCGGACAAAATCGTGGTGATGGAGTTTTTCTGGTACGACTGCCCGCACTGCGCCGACTTCGATCCCCTGCTCGAAAGCTGGGCGAAAAAACTGCCGCCCAACGTCGTGCTCGAACGCGTGCCGGTGGCGTTTTCGCCACAATTCGTGCCGCAACAACACCTCTATTACGCGCTCAAGGCGCTGGGCAAGCTCAACGATGCGATGCAGGCAAAAATTTTCCAGGCCATCCACCAGCAGCACATTCCGCTGGGCACGCCCGAGCAGATGGCCAACTGGCTGGCGCAGCAGGGCATTCCCAAAAAGGCCTTCCTCGACGCCTACAACTCGTTCGGTGTGAACGCCCAGGTCAAGCAGGCCACGCAGATGGTCACCGACTACCAGATCCAGGGTGTGCCGACGATGGCGGTGCAGGGCATGTACACCACGTCTGCGGCGCTGCCCGAGGCGAACAACAACCAGAAGGTGCTGCAGGTCGTCGATTACCTGATCAAAAAGGTGCAGGCGGCGAAAAAATGAACCTGTGACCCTCAACCGGACTGCCCGCCATCGCGCGGGCAGTTTGCTTTTTGCCGCAGCGCGTTGCGGCGGCGGCAACAGGCCCTAGAATGAGCCGAACCAAGCAAAACCCATGCCGATGAAACGACTGGCCCGTCTCCTTCCCAGCGCAGTCTGCGTCGCCGCCGTGCGCCAGGCGCACCCCGGCGGCAGGCCGATGTGGCGGCATGGCGTGGCCCTCATCGGTCTGTGGCTGGTCTTGCTCGCTGTGGCGTCGCCGGCCACCGCGGCGCAGGCCGACCGCAACCAGCCGATCCACATCGAAGCCGATTCCATGCGCTACGACGACGTCCACCAGACCAGTGTGTTCAGCGGCAACGTCGTCGTCACCAAGGGCTCGATGGTGTTGCGCGCGGCGCGGGTGGAAGTGCGGCAGGCGGCCGACGGCTACCAATACGCCACGGCCATCGCCGCGCCGGGGCAGCTCGCCACGTTCGCGCAGCAGCTCGACACCGCCCCGGGCCAGCCGACGCAAAGCATGCAGGGCCAGGCGCAGCGCATCGAGTACGACGGCAAGACCGATGTGGTGACGCTGCGCGGTCAGGCCATGCTCAGCCGCCTGGTCGGCGGCAGGCTCGCCGACCGCAGCCAGGGCAACGTCATTGCGTACAACCAGATCACCGAGGTGTTCACCGTCGAGGGCGGAGCGCAGGGCGCCTCGCCGACCAATCCGGGTGGACGGGTGCGGGTGATGATCACGCCACAGGCGGCGACGTCGGCGGCTGCCGCTGCCCAGCCTCCGCTGCCGCTGCGCGTGACGCCCGGCATGGGGGGGCAATGAGCGCGCAGCCGCAACCCCCGCTGCCGACGTCTACGGCAGCCCAGGGCGCCGCGCCCCCCCGCGCGACGGCGGCAACGGCGTCGTGTCCGGAACTCGACGTGCAGCATCTGCAAAAGCGCTACGTCGGCCGGCAGGTGGTGCGCGACGTGAGTTTCAGCGTGCGTTGCGGCGAGGTCATGGGGCTGCTCGGTCCCAACGGTGCGGGCAAGACCACGTCGTTTTACATGATCGTCGGCCTGGTGCGGCCTGATGCCGGGCGCATCCATATCGATGGCCGCGATGTCAGCAACCTGCCGATGCACCGCCGTGCCCGCATGGGGCTGTCGTATCTGCCGCAGGAAGCCTCGATTTTCCGCCGCATGACGGTGGCGGAAAACGTGCGCGCCGTGCTCGAACTGCAGCGCGACGCGCAGGGGCGGCGGCTGTCGCGCGGCGAAATCCGCGAGCGTGAAGACCATCTGCTGCGCGAGTTGCACGTCGAACACCTGCGCGACACCCCGGCGCCGGCGCTGTCCGGCGGCGAGCGGCGGCGGGTGGAAATCGCCCGTGCGCTGGCGACGCAGCCGCGGTTCATCCTGCTCGACGAGCCGTTCGCCGGCATCGACCCGATCGCGGTGATCGAAATCCAGCGCATCGTGCAGTTCCTCAAGGAGCAGGGCATCGGCGTGCTCATCACCGACCACAACGTGCGCGAAACCCTGGGCATCTGCGACCGCGCCTGCATCATCAGCGAAGGCCAGGTGCTGGCGCAGGGCGAGCCGCAGGCCATCATCGACGACCCTGCAGTGCGCAAGGTGTATCTCGGCGAAAATTTCCGCATGTAGTCCTCGCGATGAAACCGTCGCTTCATCTGCGCCTGTCGCAACATCTGGCGCTCACCCCGCAGCTGCAGCAGTCCATCCGCCTGCTGCAGCTCTCCACCGTCGAGCTCACGCAGGAAATCGACAGCCTGCTCGAATCCAACCCGTTTCTCGAAGCCGACGAGACCGACGACACCGCCGTTGCGCCGCAGGTCGAAGCCTCTCCGGCCGCCCCGGCCGAAACCGCGGCGGAGACAGCCACCGCCGCGGTCGAGTCCGAGGCGGATGCCGCCGAACTGCGGCTGGACGCGCAGGACTGGACTGCCAGCGGCGCTGAAACCGACCCCGGCGCCGATGCCGACGCCGAGCCCGATTCCTGGGGCAGCGCCGCATCGGCTGCCGGCCGCGACGAGGACGACGACTTCAGCCCGCTGGAGCGCGCCGCGGTGCAGGCGGATTTGCGCGACCACCTGCGCGCGCAGCTCGCCGGGCTGGCGCTCAACCCGGCCGAGCGGGCCGCCGCCGAGGCCATCATCGATTCGCTCGACGACGCCGGTTACCTGCCGGAGACGCCGCTGGAACTGGCCCAGGCGCTGGCCCCCGACGCCGACGAGCAGACGCTGGACGACGTGGTCCACGCCCTGACCACGGCGATGCGGCTGATCCAGAGTTTCGATCCGCCCGGGGTGGCGGCGCACGATTTGCCCGACTGCCTGTGCCTGCAACTGCAACGCCAGCCGCCGTGTGCGGTGCGCGACCTGGCGCTGGCGATCTGCCGTGGCGGCCATCTCGACCTGCTGGCGCGACGCGACTGGCGCAAGCTCGAACGCCTGCTCGGCGCCGACGAAACCGCTCTGCGCCAGGCGCAGCAGCGCATCGCCCAGCTCGATCCGCAACCCGCCAGCGCGTTTCGCAGCGATGCGGCGCAGGCGGTGACCCCCGATGTCATCGCGCGCAAAACCCCGCGCGGCTGGACGGCGCACCTCAACCCGGAGGTCCTGCCGCGGTTGCGCGTCAACCAGCTCTACGCCGAGGCGCTGCGCCGCGCGCGCGACGGCACCGCGGCGATGCAGGGGCAGCTGCAGGAGGCCCGCTGGTTCGTCAAAAACGTGCAGCAGCGCTTCGAGACCATCGAGCGCGTGGCCCAGGCCATCGTCGAGCGGCAGCAGCGGTTTTTCGACTACGGCCCGGTGGCGATGCGGCCGATGGTGCTGCGCGAAATCGCCGACGAGCTCGGCCTGCACGAATCGACCATTTCGCGCGTGACCACGCAGAAATTCATGCTCACGCCGTTCGGCACGGTCGAGCTGAAATACTTTTTCGGCTCCGGGCTGAACACCGAAACCGGCGGCAGCACCTCGTCGACCGCGGTACGCGAGCTCATCCGCCGGCTGATCGCCGAAGAAAACAGCGCCAAGCCGCTGTCGGACAGCGAGCTGGCCGATCTGCTGGCGCGGCAGGGCGTGCAGGTAGCGCGGCGCACCGTGGCCAAATACCGCGAAGCGCTGCGCATCCCTGCGGCGAATCTGCGCAAAAACCCCTGAACCACCGGGCCGCGCCCGGCTCACCTTGGGCTAAGTCGGGCTGCCGAGAATGCCGCCGTCGTCCGTGGACGACGCTCGATCACAACAACGGTATTCAGGGAGGTTCTTCATGCAGCACAACACGCTTGCCACCGCCCCCGGCTGGGCACAGGCAGTCAAGGTTCCGGCGGTCATCACGCTGTATTTCTGGCTGATCAAAATCATGGCGACGACGATCGGTGAAACCGCCGCCGACTTTCTCTCCGTCGACCTGCACCTCGGGCTGGGCGGCACCAGCGTGGTGATGAGCGGGTTGTTCCTTGCCGTGCTCGCCGCGCAACTGCGTGCGCAGCGCTACATTCCTTGGCTGTACTGGCTGAGCGTGACGCTCATCAGCGTGGTCGGCACGCTGCTCACCGACAACCTCACCGACCGGTTCGGCGTGCCGCTGCCGGTGAGCACGGCGCTGTTCGCCCTTGCGCTGGCGGTGGCGTTTGCCGCCTGGTGGCGCAGCGAGGGCACGCTGTCGATCCACAGCATCGACACGCCGCGGCGCGAGGGGTTTTATTGGGCGGTGATTCTGCTGACTTTTGCCCTGGGTACGGCAGGTGGCGACCTGATCGCTGAAAGGCTGCACCTTGGCTACCCGCTATCGGCTGCGATGTTCGGCGCGGTCATCGCCCTGACCACGCTGGCGTATTTCGGTCTGAAGGCCAGCGCCGTGGCGACCTTCTGGGTTGCCTACATCTTCACCCGCCCGTTCGGCGCAACCGTGGGCGATTGGCTGTCCAAGTCGGGTGCCGAGGGCGGTCTGGGGCTGGGTACGATGGGCACCAGCGCGCTGTTTCTCGCCTCGATCGTGTTGCTTGTGGCTTATTTGACCAAGAGCCGGCGCGATGCGGCGCCTGCTGCCTGAGCTGCGTCAGCCCGCGCCCGAGGGGCGCGCGCCGGCCACGGGCTGACGCCGCCGCCCTAGCGGCTGGCGCTGCGGGCTGCCTGCAACGCCCGTTGCAAGCCGCGGCTGGCCAGGTCGAACGCCTGGCGCACGCCGTCCTCGTCGGAGCTTGCGGCCAGCCCCGGGTGCGCGGCGCGGGTTTCGTTGACCCAGCGTGCCAGACGCAGGGTGTCCAGCGCGTCTCCCAGATCGGCCTGCAGTGCGCTGGTGAGCTTGAGCCAGGCGCGGCCCTGCTTGCCCAGCACTTCGTCGACCCAGGGCGCGAGCCACTCCAGGGCGTACCGCAGCTGTTTGGCTTTGAGCCGCAGGACATGCAGCGCCTCCCACGGCGCGTCGGCAGGTGACGCCGTCTGGCCTTGCCAGATGGCCAGCAACTCGGCCCAGCGCTGGGGGTGCAGCTGCAGGTCGTCGCGGTGAAAGCGCAGCAGCCGGCGGGCGAGCTGACTGCTGGGCTGCCGGGCTGCGGCCAGCTCCGCGTCGCTCCAGTCCTGCGCCCAGCGCGCCTGCGCCAGCAGCACGCGACCGAAGCGCGCGCTGCGCAGGTAGGCGAGCAGCGCCTGCAGCCGCGCGGCGCGCTTGTGTTCCAAGCCGCGGTGCACCGCCGGGCGCTCGGCTTCGGCCAGCGACGCGGCCTGTTGCAG
Source organism: Pseudomonadota bacterium (assembly GCA_021799355.1). Classification (GTDB taxonomy): domain Bacteria; phylum Pseudomonadota; class Gammaproteobacteria; order Burkholderiales; family Burkholderiaceae_C; genus Thiomonas. The sequence continues at coordinate 15,357 of JAJZAQ010000048.1, read as the reverse complement.
GCAGACGTCGACATCGCGCACGGCGCCGAGCAGCTGCCCGGCCCAGCGCCATTCGCCGCGCAGCCATTTGCACGCGGCGCGCTGCGACTGCGGGCCGGTGGTCTGCAGCAGGCGCAGCAACACGCGCAGGCGGCGCAGTTGCAGCCGCATTTGATGCACGGTGTCGGCGTGAGCATGGCCATGGTGCAGCATCTCGGCACCGCTGGCGAGCACGGCGGCAGCCTGTTGCAGCGCTGCCGCCAGCGCTTGCCCGCCGCGTGCGTGCGGCGCGAGACTGCGGGCGAGTTCGGGCAGCTGCCACGGCGCCATGCCGGCAGCCCGTGCCGCCATCTGCACCTTGTTGGTCGGCGACAGCAGCAGCGGGATGTCCTGCGCCAGTGTCCAGGCCAGATCGAAGGCGTGCAGCCACTGGCCGTCGAGCAGTTCGATTTCGACTTCGCTCAGCGGCAGGGCGGGGGCATCGGCCGCGGTGCCGCCCAGTGCCTGGCCGACGTCCAGGCAGACTTCCAGCAGCGAGCCCTGCCACGGCACCTGCCATGCCGTGCGCTGCACACGGGTGCCGAGCACCGCGCGCAGGTTGCCCGCGAGCGCGGCGGCGTCGCCCAGCGCGGCCAGCGGGGTGGACTGCAGACGCTGCAGCGCCGCGACATCGGGGACGTCGCCGTCGATGGCGAACTCCCATTCGCCGCGTTCGAGCTGCAGTCCGTGCGCCGGGCTGCTCTTGAGCGTGAGCACGCGCGGCGCGCCGTCTGCATGACGCACGCGCAGTGCCAGTCCGGCGTCGCGCAGCGCGTGATCCGGGGTATCGAAATACCAGCTCTGCAGGGCCTGACTCCGCGGCGCTGCGGCCAGACTGAGCAGCACCGGGTGCGCACGCAGCGCATCATGCTGCGACGGGTCGATGCGGAATTTGAGTTCACGTTCCTGGCTCATGGCGGACAGACGGTGGGCAGATCGACGGGATGGAATCATTGGAACCGTTCGCCGCGCGGCGCACAAGCACCCGGGTCGAGCGCCGGGGCGACGGTTTGCATGACGGTCATGCGCTTGACATATTGTGCCGATGCAATGCGCGCATGGCCACAGTCACCTCGTCCCGATTGCAGCGCAGCACGGCGGCTGTGCCCGGCGGCGCGACGGCGTCGCTGCCTGCTGCGACGTATTGCGGCGCGCACGGCGGCGGCGTCGAGGCCGAGCCGCAGTTCCAGTGGCGCACCCTCTGGCTGTCGGACATCCACCTCGGAACACGCGACTGCAAGGCGGCCCAGCTGCTCGACTTTCTGCGGTACTGCGGCGCCGACACCATTTACCTGGTCGGCGACATCATCGACGGCTGGCAACTGAAGAAAAAAGGCATTTACTGGCCGCAGACGCACAACGACGTGGTGCAAAAACTGCTGCGCAAGGCGCGCAAGGGCACGCGCGTGGTGTTCGTTCCGGGCAACCACGACGAGTTTGCCCGTCCCTACGAAGGGCTGCACTTCGGCGGCATCGAGGTGGTCAACCAGGTGCGGCACGTCACTGCCGACGGCCGCACCCTGCTGGTGGTGCATGGGGATCTGTTCGACAGCGTGGTGCTGTACGCCAAATGGCTGGCGCACCTGGGCGATGCGGCGTACATGTTCAGCCTCAAGCTCAACCGCTGGTTCAACCACGTGCGGCTCAAGCTCGGTCTGCCTTACTGGTCGCTGTCGCAATACCTCAAGCACAAGGTCAAGGCGGCGGTGAACACCATTTCGGCTTTCGAAACCTTGCTCGGCGACGAGGCGCGGCGGCAAGGCTGCGACGGCGTGGTCTGCGGTCACATCCATCACGCCGAGCTGCGCGGCGACGCCGGGCAGATTTACGCCAACTGCGGCGACTGGGTGGAAAGCCTCACGGCCCTGGCCGAAGACCACGCCGGCAGCCTCAAACTGCTGCACTGGAACGCTGGATTGCACGTCCTGGCCGAGCTGCAGCCGCAGGGGGTGGTCCAGCGGCCAGCGGCGACAGCGCACGGGGGGACGGCATGATCACCGGCGACTTCCCGACCCGCCTTGCGCCGGCTGCGGACACGCCCGCGCCGATGGCCATCGGCGCGCCGCCGCTGCGCATCCTCATCGTCACCGACGCCTGGGAACCGCAGGTCAACGGCGTGGTGCGCACCCTCAAGACCACCATCGGTCATCTGCGCGATCTCGGGCAGGAGGTCGAAGTGGTCGAACCCGGGGCGTTCCGTACCGTCCCCTGTCCGACCTATCCGGAAATCCGCCTCAGCCTGTGGCCGCGATCGCTTTTGCTGCAGCGCATCACCCGCTTCATGCCCGATGTGGTGCACGTGGCCACCGAAGGGCCGCTGGGACACGCCGCGCGTGCCATCGCCCGCCGGCTGGACATTCCGCTGACCACGGCGTACCACACCCGCTTTCCGGAATACGTGCAGGCGCGGTTTCGCATTCCGCTGAGCTGGACTTACGCTTACCTGCGCCGCTTCCACAACGCCGGCCGCGCCGTGCTCGCGCCCACGCAGGTGGTCAAGCGCGATCTGGAGGCGCGGGGTTTCCGCCAGGTGCGGCTGTGGTCGCGCGGCGTCGATCACCGCGTGTTCTACCCGCGCGACGGCCAGCGGCTGGAGGGCACGCCGCCGATTTTTTTGTACGTCGGCCGGGTGGCGGTGGAAAAAAACATCGACGCGTTTTTGCAGCTCGATCTGCCGGGCACGAAGTGGGTGGTGGGCGAAGGCCCGGAGTTGCCACGCATCCGCAAACAATATCCCGGTGTGCGCTTTCTCGGCGTCCTGTCGCAGGACGAGCTCGCCAGGGTGTATTCCGGCGCCGACGTGTTCGTGTTTCCGAGCAAGACCGACACCTTCGGCCTGGTGTTGATCGAAGCGCTGGCCTGTGGCTGCCCGGTGGCGGCTTACCCGGTGACCGGGCCGCTGGACGTCATCGGCGACAGCCCGGCCGGCGTACTCGACCATGACCTGAAGGCGGCCTGCCTGCGCGCGCTGCAGATCCCGCGCAGCGTGGCGCTGGCGCACGCGCGCAAATTCACCTGGGACGCGGCGTCGCGGCAGTTTCTCGACCATCTGCGCCATGCCGTGCGCCAGGGCGCGGCAAACGGCGCGGTGCGCTAGGTGGGCATGGCGCAGCAACGCAAACCGGCGCCGCTGCCGTCGGATACGCAGTCGGCCAACCCGTACAAGACGCGCACCGGGCTGTCCCGCCTGTACCACGCCGTGCTGCATTCGCTCAGCGGCTTGCGCGCGGCGTGGCGCACCGAATCGGCGTTTCGCCAGGAGGTGGCGCTGGCGCTGCTGGCGCTGCCGCTGGCGCTGTGGCTCGGACGCAGCTGGACGGAACGTGCGGTGCTCGCCGGCAGCGTGCTGCTGGTGCTCATCGTCGAACTGCTCAACACCGCGATCGAATACACCGTCGATCGCGTGTCGCTGGAGCGCAACCCGCTGAGCAAAACGGCCAAAGACCTGGGCAGTGCCGCAGTGCTGTTGACTTTGCTGCTGGCCGCGCTGGTCTGGGCCGCGGTGTTGCTGCCGCGCTGGGTTTGAAGCCGCGGCTACCATGCCGGGCATGTCCATCCCCACCCCATCGGAGGCGGTGCAGCGCATCGTGCAGGTGTTCGAGCAGTTGCGCAGCGACCGGCTCGACACCCTGGCGCAGATCTACGCCGCGCAGGCGACGTTTGCCGATCCGTTCACCCGGGTGCAGGGTCTGGCGGCGATCACCGGGCAATTCGCGCACATGTACGCCAGACTGCACGCTCCGCGGTTTGCCGTGCGCGAGGCAGTGGCGCAGGGCGACGTCGTCTGGCTGACCTGGGAGTTTCATTTCGCCTGGCGCGCCGGCGGTGCGGCGCATTGCATCGACGGTGCCAGCCGCCTGCAGCTCGACGCGCAGGGCCGGATCGCGTCGCACCGCGATTACTGGGATGCATGCGCGTTTTATGCCACGTTGCCGCTGCTCGGGGCCGTGGTGCGCGCGTTCCGGCGCGCCGCCGGACCCTGAGTCTTAGCCCAGCCAGCCTTTTTTGCGGAAGTACCAGAACGGCGCGATCACCGTCAGCACCATCAGCCCGAGGGCGAAGGGATAGCCATACGTCCACTCCAGCTCGGGCATGGCCTTGAAGTTCATGCCGTAGATGCTGGCGATGAGCGTGGGCGGCAGCATGGCCACCGAGGCGACCGAAAAGATTTTGATCACCTTGTTCTGGTTGATGTTGATGAAGCCGACGGTGGCGGCCATGAGGAAGTTGATCTTGTCGAACAGAAACGCGGTGTGGCCGTCGAGCGAATCGAGGTCGCGCAGGATCTGCCGCGCCTGCTGCGACTGTTCGGCGCTGAGGTGACGGCTGCGCAGCAGAAAACTCAGCGCGCGGCGGGTGTCCATGACGTTGCGGCGGATGCGGCCGTTGAGGTCTTCCTGCTGGGCGATGCCGGTCAGCGCGTCGGAGGCGTCCTGGTCGCTCGGCCCGGGTTTGAGGATGCGTGCGCCGATGGCTTCGAGCGCGTCGTAGATGCCTTCGAGGGTGTCGGCGGAATACTCGGCGTCGGTGAGGTACAGCGCGAGCAGCACGTCGGTGGCGTTTTCGATCAGCCCGGGCATGCGCCGCGCGCGCAGCCGCAGCAGGCGAAACACCGTCAAGTCGTGGGTGTGGACCGAAAACAGCACACCGCGGTGGATGATGAACGCCACGCGCTCGTTGCGCGCGCGCTGCTCGTCGTTGATGAGAAAGTCTGATCGCAGGTGCAGCTGCTGCTCTTCATCCTCCTCGTAAAAGCGGGCGGATTCTTCCAGATCCTGGTCGAGCACGTCCGGCGGAATGAACAGGCCAAACCGCGCCTCGACCCAGCCGAGTTCGCGCGGCTCGGCCGCCTCCAGATCGACCCACACCGGCTGCAGCGTGGCCAGCGTCTGCGGGTCGGTGATTTCCTGTTGCACCAGCCGGCCGTTTTTGAGGGTGAAGATGTTGAGCATGCCGCGATTATGCGCAATGCGCCGCAGTCGCCGGCACGGCCACGGCGCAGCCGTGCGCCCGGCATGGCGTCAGCGCACGAAGCGGTACACGCCGCCGTCGTCGATGCGGCGCAACTGGCCGTCGAACCACAGTTTGTGCAAATGCGCGATCGACTCGCCCATGGCGAACGTGAGCTGGTGCACGTCCAGCGGGCGCTTGAACAGCACCGGCAGCAAGTCGGCCGCGGTTTGTGCGCTGGCGCAGGCGGCGACCACCTCCGCCAGCCGTTGCTGGTGATGCTGCTGCAGCTGCGCGATGCGCGTGAGCGCGCCGCGAAACGGCAGTCCGTGCGACGGCAGCACCAGCGTGCCGTTGTCCAGCAGTGTGGCAAAGCGCTCCAGGCTGTCGAGGAACTGCTGCAGCGGGTTGGACAGCGGCTCGTTGTCGTTGACGCTGACATTGGTCGAAATGCGCGGCAGCAGCATGTCGCCGGCGATGAATACATCGTCCTGTGCGCAATGCAGGCTGATGTGCTCCGGGGCGTGGCCGAAGCCGACCACGCAGCGCCAGTCGCGTCCGCCGATGCGCAGCACGTCCCCATGCTGCAGCCGCCTGAACCGCGGCGGCATGGCCGGCACCAGCCCGGTGTAGTAATCGGTGCGCTGGCGGATGGCCTGCAGCACGGTTTCGTCGCGCAGGCCGTGCGCGGCGAAGTGCGCGGCCATCGGCTCGCCGCCGATGGTCATGCAGCCGCGCGCGGCCATGCTGGCCACGGCGTAATCGGTCGCGCTCATCCACAGCAGGCAGTTCCAGCGCGCCGTCAGCCAATGCGCCAGGCCGACGTGATCCGGGTGCATGTGCGTGACCACCACGCGCAGCACCGGCCGCCCCTGCAGCTCAGCGGCGAACACCTGCTCCCACGCCTCACGCGTCGGCGCCGAGTCGATGCCGCAATCGACGAGGGTCCAGCCGCGCACGCCGTCGATGGTGTCGTCGAGCAGCCAGAGGTTGATGTGGTCGAGGGCGAACGGCAGGCCCATGCGCAGCCAGCGCACGCCGGGCAGCAGTTCGATGCTGGCGCCGCGGGCGGGTTGCGTCTGGGCGTAAGGGTAGGACAGGGCGTCGGCGGCGGGCAGGGAGGTCATGGACGGTGTCATTGGGGCAGGGTGCCGTCAGGCAGGCCATTACACTTGACGTTAACGTCAAGTGCCACCGAGTATAGGCAAGCATGCAAAAACCTGCAGTTGTGCCCCCGGCGCCGACCTACACCATCGGCGAGCTGGCGCGCGAGTTCGACCTGACGACGCGCGCCATCCGGTTTTACGAAGAGGCCGGATTGCTGTGCCCGCAGCGTCAGGGGCGGGCACGCATCTACACCCAGCGCGACCGCACCCGGCTCAAGCTAACCCAGCGCGGCAAACGCCTGGGGCTGAGCCTGGCGGAAATCAAGGAGCTGGTGACGATGTACGAATCACCGCGTGACACCGTGCCGCAGCTCAAACGCTACCTCGAAGTGCTCGGCGCGCACCGCGCCGACATCGAAAGCCGTATGGCCGATCTGCGCGCGACGCTGGAGGAAATCCGCGCTTACGAGGCCGAGGCGCGGCAGTTGTTGAAAAAACAGCAACGGGGTCAGGTCTAGAAAAGTTGCATATCTACGGGCTGCGGCTGCATGCCGGCGGGTTCAGGCAGCCGCGTCGGCGCACTCCACGCGGTTGCGGCCGCTTTGTTTGGCGCGGTACATCGCGGCATCGGCGCGGCTGAGCGCTGCGTCGATGCGCCGTTCACCCGGGTGCAGCGCGGTCACGCCGATGCTCAGGCTCATGCTCACGCGGACACCGTGCACGCGCAGGGCGTGTCGAGCGACGGCTTCGCGCAGACGTTCGGCCAGGTGCAGGGCCTGGCCGAGCGGTGTGTCCGGCAGCAACACGGCGAACTCCTCGCCGCCGATGCGCGCAAGCACGTCGCCTTCGCGCAGCGCTGCGGCCATGCGGCTGGACAGTTGCAGCAGCACGGCGTCGCCCACGGCGTGGCCGTGGGTGTCGTTGACCCGCTTGAAGTGATCGGCGTCGAGCAAAAGCAGGCTGGGCAGCGTGCCGTGCTGCGCCTGCAGCAGCGCTTCGGCGCGGTCGAAAAACCCGCGGCGGTTGAACAGCCCGGTGAGGGCGTCGGTCTGCGTCTGCCGCGCCAGTGCCTGCTCGCGCTGCTTGCGCTCGGTGATTTCCACCAGGCTGGTGAGGACGGCGGGTTTGCCGTCAAAGCGCAGCGCGCGTGCGGCCAGCAGCACGTGCAGCCCCTGGCCGCTGGAGGTGAGCATGCGCACGTCGACCGGCCCGGCCTCGCCGCTACTGCGCAGCGCCTGGGTGATGGCGCTGCGCGTGGCTTCGTCGGCGTAAAAGCCGGCCATGCGCGCCGACCCGGGAGCGGTATGGCGCTGCGCCGGGTCGAGCAACGTCTGCGCGGCGCGGTTCAACCGCAGCACGCTGCCGTCGGATTGCTGGCTGAGCACCAGTGGCACCGGGCAGACTTCGAACAAATGGCGCAAATTGCTCTCCGCGACGCGGCGTTCGTCCATTTCGCGGTCCAGCCGCAGGCGTTCGAGCCATGACTGGCGGCTGCTGCGGGCACTGCGCACCGCCGCCGTCCAGCCCAGTGCGTGGACGAACAGGGCGATCACCGCCAGCGCGGCAAGGTCACGCGCCGAGGCGCCATACCACCACGCCGACTGGATGAACAGTGTTGCGGTGGACAGCGGCAGCAGCCAGAAATTCCACCGGCTGAGCATCGGCACGAAGGTGTAGAACGCCAGCACCATCAGCAGCCCCGACATGCCCTGGTTGGGTGAGTACCCGCCGTAGGCCAGGTTGACCAGGCGAAAACCGACGATGCCGGCGATTTCGAAAGCGACCAGCGCGCGGCGCAGGGCGGCAGGCTGCCTGTCCTGTCGGCCGGCGACATGCCACAGGTGCAGCCCGAGGGCGAGCACTGCCAGCCGTGCCAGCAACACCTGCCAGAACTCGGGCGTGCCGTGCAGCTTGGTCCAGTCGACGATGCTGGCAAGGACGAAGACCGCACCGCCTGCCAGGCCGAGCAGCTGCAGCCGCGCAGCGATGTCTGCCCACGCGCTGCGCACATACGCGTCTTCGTCGGCCTGGTGATGGAACAGACCCAAGCGGGTGAGCGGGTGAGCCGGGTCGGCCGCCGCGGTGCCATGCTGCTGTGGCGCGTCGGCGGGCAGGGCGGGCAGGGGACGTGACCAGAGCATCGGGGATCGGGGCGAGCGCCGCACGGCGTGGCAGTGCCTGCATTATCCGCGCTCGGTCGGTGCAATCGGATGTGAAATTTGTCACAGACCTGGTTTTTATGCGGCAAAAAACGACAGGCGGCGCCGGTCTGGGCACAGCGCGTGGCAAGGCCAGCGGCTGCGCTACGCTACGCCCACCGTGCCGCCCGCCACACTGCCGTCCATGCAAGTTCCTGCCGATCCGCTCATCGCCGGCCTGCAACGGCTGCTGCAGGCACGCACCGGCCGTATGGTGCGCTGCGTGCAGACCCATTTGTCGTGGGTATTGCTCGACGGCGAGCAGGCGTGGAAAATCAAAAAGCCGCTGCGTCTGGGATTCGTCGATTTCACCACCCTGCAGGCGCGGCGCCAGGCATGCGAAGACGAGCTGCGGCTCAACCGCCGGCTGGCGGCATCGGTCTACCGCGCCGTCGAGCCGATCACCGGCAGCGTCGCCGCGCCCCGCCTGGGCGGCGGGGGCGAAGCGATCGAGTACGCGCTGCGTATGCGGCAGTTCGCCGACCACGCGCTGCTGAGCACGCGGCTGGCCGCAGGCTTGCTCGACGCCGGGCTGATCGACCGGTTGGCGGCGCGGCTGGCAGCATTTCACATGGCAATCCCCGCGGCCGACCCTGCCAGCGGTTTTGGCGCGCCGGAGCGCATCGAGGCGGTGACGGCGCAGGTGCTCGCCGGTCTACACGCGCGGGTGCAGGCGCAGACGCTCGACCCGCTGCGCGCCTGGTGCGAGGCTCAGGGGCGACGGCTGCGGCAGCGCTTTGCCGCACGCAAGCTGCAGGGCTGGGTGCGCGAAGGCCACGGCGACCTGCATCTGGGCAATCTGGTCGATCTGGGCGACGAGGTCACGGCCTTCGACTGCATCGAATTCGACCCCGGGCTGCGCTGGATCGACGTGCAAAGCGACATCGCGTTTTTGCTGATGGACCTCACGGCGCATGGCCGCGCCGACCTGGCGTGGCGCTTTCTCGATCGCTGGCTGGGCATCACCGGCGACTACGCCGGGGTGCGGGTGCTGCGCTATTACAGCGTGTACCGCGCGTTGGTGCGGGCACTGGTGGCCGAGTTGCGCCGCGCCGAGGGACTCACCGTCGATGGGCCGGATTACCTCGCTACCGCGCAGCGGCTGGGTGCAGCGGCCGACGCCCGGCTGCTCATCACCTACGGGCCGTCGGGATCGGGCAAGAGTGTGGTGTCGCAGCAATTGCTGCAGGTGGCCGGGGCGATCCGGCTGCGTTCGGACGTCGAGCGGCAGCGGCTGTTCGCGCGGCAGGGGCGCGGCGCGCCGTTGCCGCGGGCCGCGCTCTATTCTGCGCAGGCGTCGCGGCGCACCTATGCCCGCATGCGGCGTCTGGCGCACGTGTTGCTCGGCGCTGGCTGCCGCGTGATCGTCGATGCGACGTTTTTGCAGCCAGCCGAGCGCGACGCATTCGCCCGCCTGGCGCAGCGGCTGGCGGTGCCGTGGAGCATTTTGCATTGCCATGCACCGCCCGATGTGCTGCGCGAGCGCGTATCCCGACGCCACGCCCGTGGCGACGATGTCTCGCAGGCCGACTTGACGGTGCTGGAACAGCAGCTCGTCCAGGCCGGTGCGCTGCGTGCGGACGAGGCGCGGGCGAGCATCACCGTGGATACGGCCCGGCCCTATGACATCGCCGACATCGCCAGGCGCTGGATGCGGCAGAGCGTGCGGCATTTACGTTGACGTAAACGGAAGTTAACATCCGGCCCAGACCGCGCCGGTGCGCGACCGAGATGCGCGAGCTGCGCCCAAGCAAGGAGACACCATGCAACTGCCCGGACTGGACTTTCAACTCGGCGCCGATCTGGACGCGCTGCGCGAGGCGGTGCGCGACTTTGCGCAAAAGGAAATCGCCCCGCGTGCCGCCGACATCGACCGCAGCGACCAGTTCCCGATGGACCTGTGGCGCAAGTTCGGCGAGCTCGGGCTTCTGGGCATCACCGTGCCCGAGGCCGACGGCGGCACCGGGCTGGGGTATCTGGCGCACATGGTGGCGATGGAGGAGATTTCCCGAGCCAGCGCGTCGGTGGGCCTGAGCTATGGCGCGCACAGCAATCTGTGCGTCAACCAGATCCGCCGCAATGGCACGGCCGAGCAGAAAAAGCGCTACCTGCCCAGGCTGATTTCAGGCGAGCACGTCGGCGCGCTGGCGATGAGCGAGCCCGGTGCCGGCAGCGATGTGGTGAGCATGAAGCTGCGCGCCGACAAACACGGCGACCGCTACGTGCTCAACGGCAGCAAGATGTGGATCACCAACGGCCCGGACGCCGACGTGCTGGTGGTCTACGCCAAGACTGACCCGCATGCCGGCGCCAAGGGCATCACCGCCTTCCTGGTCGAAAAAGGGTTCAAGGGCTTTTCGGTGGCGCAGAAGCTGGACAAGCTCGGCATGCGCGGCAGCCACACCGGCGAGCTGGTGTTCCAGGACTGCGAGGTGCCCGCGCACCACGTGCTCGGCCAGGTCGGCGAAGGCGTCAAGGTGTTGATGAGCGGGCTGGATTACGAACGCGCGGTGCTCGCTGCCGGGCCCGTGGGCATCATGCAGGCGGTGCTGGACAACGTCGTGCCGTATGTGCACGAGCGCAAGCAGTTCGGCCAGCCGATCGGCGAATTCCAGCTCATCCAGGCCAAGCTCGCCGACCTCTACACCACTTTGCAGGCGGCGCGCAGCTTTCTCTACACCGTGGGCAAGAACCTCGACGCGCTGGGCGACGGCCACGCCCGCAGTGTGCGCAAGGACTGCGCCGCGGTGATTCTGTGGTGCGCGGAAAAAGCCACCTGGATGGCCGGCGAAGGCATCCAGATTTTTGGCGGCAACGGCTACATCAACGACTATCCGCTGGGGCGGCTGTGGCGCGACGCCAAGCTCTACGAGATTGGCGCGGGCACGAGCGAAATCCGCCGCATGCTCATCGGCCGTGAGCTGTTCGCGCAAACGGCCTGAAGGATGGACGCATTGCGTATCGGGCGTTCAGGCATGCTGCAATGTCAGCCCCACGGCATCGAGCGCGGCGTCGAGCCGCTGCACCGCGCCGTCGACGTCTTTCCACTTGTCCAGGCCGAACAGCCCAAGGCGAAAGCTCCTGAAGTCGGCCGGCTCGTCGCACGCCAGCGGCACGCCCGCGGCGATTTGCACCCCCTGCGCGGCGAACTTTTTGCCGCTCTGGATGTCCGGGTCGCGGGTGTAGCTCACCACCACGCCGGGGGCCTCGAACCCGGGCGCGGCCACGCTGTTCACCCCGCGGCGCGCCAGCGACGCGCGCACGCGTTGCCCCAAGGCAATCTGCGCCGCCTTGAGCGCGGGCAGGCCGTAGGCGAAGGCCTCGCGCATCTGGTCGCGCACTTCGGCCAGGGTGTCGGTGGGCATGGTGGCGTGATAGGCGTGCCCGCCGTTTTCGTAGGCCTGCATGATCTGGTGCCATTTTTTCAGGTCGCAGGCGAAGCTGTCGCTGGTCGTCTGCTCCAACCGCTGCAGCGCGCGGCTGCCGAGCAGGGCAAAGCCGCAGCACGGCGGGCCGCTCCAGCCCTTTTGCGGCGCAGAGATCAGCACATCCACGCCGGTGGACTGCATGTCCACCCACATCGCGCCGGAGGCGATGCAGTCGAGCACGAACAGCCCTCCGACGGCGTGCACGGCGTCGGCCACGGCACGCAGGTACTCGTCGGGCAGCATCATGCCGGCGGAGGTTTCCACGTGCGGGGCGAACACCACGGCGGGTTTTTCGCGGGCGATGGTGGCCACCACCTCGGCGATGGGTGCCGGGGCGAAGGGCGATTCGGTGGCCTCGGCCACCCGGCGGGCCTTGAGCACCGTGACCTTGTCGCTCAGGTGGCCGGTGTCGATGATCTGGCTCCAGCGGTAGCTGAACCAGCCGTTGCGCACGATGACCACCGGCTGCCGCTGCACGAACTGCCGCGCCACGGCTTCCATCGCAAACGTGCCGCTGCCCGGAACGATCACCGCCGCCTGCGCACCGTAGGCCTGTTTGAGCATGGCCGACAGGTCGCGCATGACCTGCTGGAACCTGGCCGACATGTGGTTGAGCGAGCGGTCGGTGTAAACCACCGAGTATTCGAGCAGTCCGTCGGGGTCGACGTTGGGCAGCAAAGCGGGCATCGGGTGTCTCCTGAAGGCGGGGCGCCGGCGGGGCGGGCGCCGATGGGGAAAAGCCTAGCATGCTGCTCGGCTTTTCACCGTGCCAGGCCGGGCTTACAGTGTGCGGCGTCTGGACCTGCTGCAGCATCATGAACCAGTTTCCGCCCCGCCTGGATTCGCCGGTGGCTTTCGCCATGGCGCGCACCATGCTCGAAGGTTTCAACCGCCATTACCGCCTGTTCCGTCAGGTGAGTGCGGCGGCGAAGGAGCGCTTCGAGCGCGCCGACTGGGCGGCGCAGCAGGCGGCGCAGCGCGAGCGCATCGCGTTTTACGACCAACGGGTGGACGAGGGCACCGAACGGCTGCAAAAAGAGCTCGATGCCGGCAACCAGCCGATGGAAGTGTGGCAGCAGGCCAAGCTGCATTACATCGGCCTGCTCACCAATCACCATCAGCCGGAACTGGCGGAGACGTTTTTCAACTCGGTGACCACCAAGATTCTGCGCCGCGAGCACTTCAACAACGAGTTCCTGTTCGTCCGCCCCGCCGTATCGACCGAGTACATCGAAAACGAGGAACCTGCGGCCAAGCCAACGTTCCGTGTGTACTACCCGCACACCCACGACGCGCTGCACCGCTGCCTGCGCCGCGCCATCGAAAACTTCCAGCTGCGCGTGCCGTTCGAGGATCTGGACCGTGACATCGGCTACGTCATCGCCGCGGTGCAAAAGCGCTTCGGCAGCGACGTGCGGCTGCGCGCCAATTTCCAGATCCAGATGCTCGACTCGCTATTCTACCGCAACAAGGGGGCTTACGCGGTGGGCAAGGTGATCAACGGGTTCACCGAGTTTCCGCTGGCGCTGCCCATCCTGCACAACGACTGTGGCCAGCTCTACATCGACACCGTGCTGCTCACCGAGGACGACATGCTGCTGCTGTTTTCCTTCGCCCGTGCGTATTTCATGGTCGACATGGAAATCCCGTCGGCCTATGTGCAGTTCTTGCGCAGCCTGATGCCGCGCAAGCCGCGCGCCGAGCTGTACAACGCGCTGGGGCTGGCCAAACAGGGCAAGACGCTGTTCTACCGCGATTTTCTCTACCACCTGCGGCATTCGAGCGACCAGTTCATCGTCGCCCCGGGGATCAAGGGCATGGTGATGGTGGTGTTCACCCTGCCGTCGTTTCCCTTCGTGTTCAAGGTCATCAAAGACTTCTACCCGCCGCAGAAAGACACGTCGCGCGACAAAATCAAGAGCAAATACCTGCTGGTCAAACAGCACGACCGCGTCGGCCGCATGGCCGAGACGCTGGAGTATTCCAACGTCGCGTTCGACCGCGCCCGGTTTTCGCCCGAACTGATCGACGAACTGCAGCGCTATTGCCCGTCGCAGCTCGAATTCGACGGCGACACGCTCATCATCCGCCACTGCTATATCGAGCGGCGCATGATTCCGCTCAACATCTACCTGCAGGAAGCCGACGACGCCCAGCTCGAAGCCGCGGTGATCGAATACGGCAACGCCATCAAGGACATGGTGGCGGCCAACATCTTCCCCGGCGACATGCTGTGGAAGAACTTCGGCATCACCCGCCACGGCAAGGTGGTGTTTTACGACTACGACGAAATCGAGTACGTCACCGACTGCAACTTCCGTCGCGTGCCGCCGCCGCGCAACGAAGAAGACGAAATGGCAGCGGAGCCCTGGTACGCCGTCGGCCCGCACGACGTCTTTCCCGAAACCTTCGGCCAGTTCCTGCTCGGCAACCCCAAGGTGCGCGCGGTGTTCATGCAGTATCACGCCGACCTGCTCGACCCGGCGTTCTGGCTGGAGCACCAAAGCCGCATCCGCGAAGGCTATTTGTACGACGTGTTCACCTACGACGTGTCGCGGCGCTTCCCGCGACCGGACTGCCGGGGCAGCCGCCAGCCGGCGCCTTCCCAACCCCTTCTGGAGACCGCACCATGACCGACCCCGTTGTCATCGTTTCCGCCGCGCGCACGCCCATCGGCGGGCTGCTCGGCGATTTTTCCCCCCTCGCTGCGTGGGAACTCGGCGCCACGGCGATTGCCGCCGCGGTGCAGCGCGCCGGTGTCAAAGGCGAGCAGGTCGACGAAGTGCTGATGGGCAACTGCCTGATGGCCGGGCAGGGGCAGGCGCCGGCGCGGCAGGCGGCGATCAAGGCCGGGTTGCCGCTGTCGGCCGGGGCGGTGACGCTGTCGAAAATGTGCGGCTCGGGCATGCGGGCGATGATGTTCGCGCACGACATGCTCGCCGCCGGCAGCGCGCAGGTGATGGTGGCCGGCGGCATGGAGAGCATGACCAATGCGCCGCATCTGGCCTTCATCCGCAAGGGCGTGAAATACGGCGCGACGGCGTTCTACGACCACATGGCGCTCGACGGCCTGGAAGACGCCTACGACCGCGGCAAGGCGATGGGGGTGTTTGCCGAAAGCTGCGCCGCCAAGTATGCGTTCAGCCGGCAGGACATGGACGCGTTTGCCATCACCTCGACCGAGCGAAGCAAGAAGGCCAACGAGGACGGGTCGTTCGACTGGGAGATCGCGCCGGTGAAGGTGCCGGGCAAGGGCGGTGACGTCGAAATCCGCCGCGACGAACAGCCGTTCAAGGCCAAGCTGGACAAAATCCCTGGGCTCAAACCCGCGTTCAAGAAGGATGGCAGCATCACCGCCGCGACTTCATCGAGCATTTCCGACGGTGCCGCGGCGCTGGTGCTGATGCGGCAGTCGACTGCCGAAAAGCTGGGCTGCACGCCGATCGCCCGCATCCACGCGCATGCGGTGCACGCGCAGGCGCCGGAGTGGTTCACCACCGCGCCGGTCGGGGCGATTGACAAGGTGCTGCAGCGCGCGGGCTGGACGCCGCGCGACGTCGATCTTTGGGAGGTGAACGAAGCCTTCGCCGCGGTGACCATGGCGGCGATGCGCGAGTTCGACCTGCCGCACGACATCGTCAACGTGCACGGCGGCGC
>JAJZAQ010000047.1 GCA_021799355.1 Pseudomonadota bacterium | reverse complement strand
CGGGGACAACGTGAGCATCACCGTCAAGCTCATCGCCCCGATCGCGATGGAAGAAGGCCTGCGCTTTGCCATCCGCGAAGGCGGCCGCACCGTCGGCGCCGGCGTGGTGTCGAAGATTATCGAGTAATCGGAGATTGACGATTCCTGCCGGCCCGGCGCCGGCAGCCGCTCTTTGACGAGACCATCATGCAAAACCAAAAAATCCGCATTCGCCTCAAAGCTTTCGACTACAAGCTGATCGACCAGTCGGCGATGGAAATCGTCGATACCGCCAAGCGTACCGGCGCCATCGTCAAAGGCCCGGTGCCGCTGCCGACCCGGTTGCAGCGCTTTGACATCCTGCGTTCGCCGCATGTCAACAAGACATCGCGCGATCAACTCGAAATCCGCACCCACCTGCGACTGATGGACATCGTGGACCCGACGGACAAGACGGTCGACGCGCTGATGAAGCTTGACCTGCCCGCCGGCGTGGATGTGGAAATCAAGCTGCAGTAAAGGATTTTTCTGGCACGACCGTGGCGGGTCGTGTATCATTTTCTGTTTAGCCTGACATGTGGAGTGAGGCTAAACAAAGCCCATGCGGGTTGCTGCGTTCGGCAGCCCGTGTGCAGACAGACTACGGGCCTGGCCAATCGCAGCCAGGTAGGAGAAAACAATGAGCTCACATTCAATGGGCCTTGTCACGCGCAAGGTCGGAATGACGCGTGTGTTCACGGACGATGGCGAGTCCATCGCCGTCACGGTGCTCGATGCCTCGGGCAACCGGGTGACGCAGGTGCGCACACAGGAAGTCGATGGCTACAGCGCCGTGCAGGTGGCCTTTGGCACGCGCAAGCCGTCCCGCCTGACCAAGGCCGAGGCGGGTCATCTGGCAAAAGCCGGAGTCGAACCGGCGGAAATTCTCAAGGAATTCGACGTCCCTGCGGAAAAGGCTGCGGAATACGCGCCCGGGGCCGCCGTGCCGGTGACGCTGTTTCAGGTCGGGCAGCTGGTCGATGCGCAAGGCATCTCCATCGGCAAGGGGTTTGCCGGCTCGATCAAGCGACACAATTTTTCGTCCAACCGGGCGTCTCACGGTAACTCGGTGACAACGCGCGCACCGGGTTCGATTGGTATGGCGCAGGATCCCGGGCGGGTGTTTCCGGGTAAGCGCATGGCCGGTCAGCTCGGCAATGAAACGGTCACGGTGCAAAACTTGCAGGTGGTGCGTATCGACGAGGCGCGCCAGCTCATTCTGGTCAAGGGTGCGGTGCCCGGCTCGCGTTCCGGCTATGTGTTTCTGCGGCCCGCGGTCAAGTCTGCGGCAGGAGGTCGGTGATGCAGCTCGAAATGTTGGACGCGCAGGGTCAGCCTGCGGAAAAGTATGACGTCAGCCCGGAAGTGTTCGGGCGTGATTTCAACGAAGACCTGGTGCATCAGATCGTCGTTGCCTACCAGGCGAACGCGCGCCTGGGGACGCGGGCGCAGAAAGACCGCGGCGATGTCAAGCACTCCACGCGCAAGCCGTGGAAGCAAAAAGGCACCGGACGTGCGCGGGCAGGGATGACGTCGTCTCCGCTGTGGCGTGGCGGCGGCAAGATTTTCCCCAACTCTCCCGAGGAAAACTTTTCGCACAAGGTCAACAAAAAGGCGTACCGCGCGGGGATGCGCTCGCTGCTGTCGCAGCTGGCGCGCGAAGGACGGCTGGTCGTCGTCGACAGCTTTACCGTCGAGGCGCCCAAGACCAAACTGGTTGCACAGAAATGCAAGGCGATGGGGCTGGACTCGGCGATGATCATCACCGATGGCGCAGATGAAAACCTGTTCCTGGCCGCACGCAACCTGCCCAATGTGCTGGTGGTCGAGCCGCGCTACGCCGACCCGCTCTCGCTGCTGTTTTATAAAAAGATTGTGATGACCAAGGCGGCGGTCAGCCAAATCCAGGAGATGCTGTCATGACACAAGCCGTCGCAGCAAACGCTGTCAAGACCCAGCGACTGATGCAGGTGCTCAGCGCGCCGGTGATTTCGGAAAAGGCCACGATGGTGGCAGAAAAGCGCAACCAGGTCGTGTTCCGCGTGTTGCGTGATGCGACCAAGCCCGAAATCAAGGCTGCCGTCGAACTGCTGTTCAAGGTCGAGGTCGAGTCGGTGCAGATCGCCAATGTGAAAGGCAAGATCAAGCGCACCGCGCGGGGCACCGGTCGCCGCAATCATGTCAAGAAGGCCTATGTCTGCCTCAAGGCGGGCCAGGAACTGAACTTCGCGCAGGAGGGGATCTGATGCCCGTCGTCAAAGTCAAACCAACCTCGGCGGGCCGCCGGGCCGTCGTCAAGGTGACGCATCCCGAGTTGTACAAGGGTGCGCCGGAAAAGTCGCTGCTCGAACCGCAGCACCAAAAGGCAGGGCGCAACAACAACGGCCACATCACGACGCGGCATCGCGGCGGCGGGCACAAGCATCACTACCGCCTAGTCGATTTTCGCCGCGACAAGGATGGCATTCCCGCCAAGGTCGAGCGCATCGAGTACGACCCGAACCGCACGGCGCACATTGCGCTGGTCTGTTACGCCGACGGCGAGCGCCGCTACATCATCGCGCCGCGCAACCTCGAAGTCGGGGCCTCGCTGATGAGCGGCCCGGAGGCGCCGATCCGCGTCGGTAATGCACTGCCGATCCGCAACATCCCCGTCGGCTCGACGATCCATTGCATCGAAATGCAGCCGGGCAAGGGGGCGCAGATTGCGCGTTCGGCTGGCGCTTCGGCCGTGCTGCTCGCCCGCGAAGGCACGCATGCCCAGGTGCGTATGCGCTCGGGAGAGGTGCGCAAGATCCATATCGACTGTCGCGCCACCCTTGGTGAGGTCGGCAACGAAGAACACAATTTGCGCCAGTACGGCAAAGCCGGTGCGATGCGCTGGCGCGGTATCCGCCCGACGGTGCGTGGCGTGGCGATGAACCCGATCGATCACCCGCACGGCGGTGGCGAAGGCAAGACGGGTGAGGGCCGGGTGCCGGTCAGTCCGTGGGGTACGCCGACCAAGGGGTATCGCACCCGCAACAACAAGCGCACGCAAAGCATGATCGTGTCGCGCCGCAAGAAGTAAGGGATAGCACATGGCTCGCTCACTCAAAAAAGGTCCGTTTTGCGACCAGCATCTGCTGAAAAAGGTCGAGGCCGCTGCCAGCAGCAAGGACAAGCGTCCGGTGAAAACCTGGTCGCGGCGGTCGACCATCCTGCCCGAATTCATCGGTCTGACCATCGCCGTGCACAACGGCAAGCAGCATGTGCCGGTGTATATCTCCGATCAAATGGTCGGGCACAAGCTCGGCGAATTCGCGCTGACGCGGACATTCAAAGGTCATCCCGCCGATAAAAAGGCGAAGAAGTAAGGCAGACACATGGAAACTCGTGCAACCCTCCGCGGCGTGCGCCTGTCGGCCCAGAAAGGCCGTCTGGTCGCCGACCTGATCCGCGGCAAAAAAGTGGATTCGGCATTGAACATCCTGGAGTTCTCGCCGAAAAAGGCGTCGGGCATCATCAAAAAGGTGCTGGAGTCGGCGATTGCCAATGCCGAGCACAACGATGGCGCCGATGTGGACGAACTGAAGGTCACCAAGATCATGGTGGAGGAAGGCGCCACGCTCAAGCGCTTTTCAGCCCGCGCCAAAGGCCGGGGCAACCGCATCAGCAAGCCCACCTGCCATATCTACATTCAAGTCGGAAACTGAGGACGCCACATGGGACAGAAAATTCATCCGACCGGTTTTCGCCTGGCAGTCACCCGCGGCTGGGCCTCGCGCTGGTTTGCGCCGAGCACCCAGTACGCCAAAATGCTGCGCGAAGACATCATGGTGCGTGAGTACCTAGCCAAGCGTCTGAAAAACGCCTCGGTTTCGCGCGTGCTCATCGAGCGTCCGGCGAAAAACGCCCGGATCACCATTTACAGCGCCCGTCCGGGTGTGGTCATCGGCAAAAAAGGTGAGGACATCGAGAACCTCAAAGCCGAGCTGACCAAGCGCCTGGGCGTGCCCGTGGCCGTGGACATCGAGGAAGTGCGCAAGCCCGAGCTCGACGCCCAGCTAATCGCCGATTCGATCACCCAGCAGCTGGAAAAGCGCATCCAGTTCCGCCGGGCGATGAAGCGGGCGATGCAAAACGCCATGCGCATGGGGGCGCAAGGCATCAAAATCATGTCCGCCGGCCGCCTCAATGGCATCGAAATCGCGCGGACCGAGTGGTATCGCGAAGGCCGTGTGCCGCTGCAAACGCTGCGCGCCAACATCGATTACGCCATTTCCGAAGCCAAGACCACGTATGGCGTGATTGGTGTGAAAGTCTGGGTGTACAAGGGCGATACCCCGGCCAAGGGCGCCGCTGCGGCCAAGGCCGAGCCCGCCAGCGCGCCGGAAGAAGACCGCCGCAGCCGTCGCCCCGGCTCCGCGCGTCCGTCTGCCGCGCGTCGCGCTGCCCCGGCCGGTGAAGGCGAAAAAACCGTTGCAGTCAAGCGCGTGCGTAAACCGGCGCAGGCCGGCACTGGCGGCGACGCTTAAGGAGAATCAAGATGTTGCAACCCGCTCGTCGCAAATATCGCAAAGAGCAAAAAGGCCGTAACACGGGTTTGGCCACCCGCGGCGCGACTGTGGCTTTTGGTGAGTTCGGCCTGAAGGCGACAACCCGCGGCCGGATCACCGCGCGCCAGATCGAGTCGGCGCGTCGCGCCATTTCCCGTCACGTCAAACGGGGTGGCCGCATCTGGATCCGCGTGTTCCCGGACAAGCCGATTTCGATCAAACCCGCCGAAGTGCGCATGGGCAACGGAAAAGGCAACCCGGAGTATTACGTCTCGGAAATCCAGCCGGGCCGCGTGCTCTACGAAATCGAAGGTGTGCCCGAAGCCATCGCCCGCGAAGCGTTCCAACTGGCGGCGGCCAAACTGCCGTTCCGCACGGTGTTTGTCACGCGCCAGATTGGCGCTTAAGGAGAGCGACTTGAAAACCACCGCTCAACTCGCAGAACTGCGCGCCAAAGACATCCCGGCGCTGCAAACCGAACTCGACAGCCTGCTCAAGGCGCATTTCAACCTGCGCATGCAAAAAGGCACACAGCAATTGCAAAACACGGCGCAGCTGGGGCAGACCAAACGGGCCATCGCGCGCGTTCGTACTCTGATCCAGGAAAAAAAGGCCAAGGGTTAAGCCATGACTGAACAGAAAAAAGTCCAGCGCACGCTGATCGGCCGGGTCGTCAGCGACAAACGCCAGAAGACCGTGACCGTGCTCGTCGAACGCCGTATCCAGCACCCGATTTACGGCAAATTCATCGCGCGATCGAAAAAATACAGTGTCCACGACGAAGCCGGGCAATATCACGTCAACGACGTCGTCGAGATTGCCGAGTCGCGGCCGATTTCCAAAACCAAATCCTGGGTGGTCAGCCGCCTGATCAGCAAAGGCGAAGTGATTTGATACGCAGCGGCGTGGCAAGAAGCCTTGGGTCGTTTGTCGTTCCATTGCCCCATCGCTCCCGCCCCATCGCCCCCGATATCCCGCGTTGCTGAAAGCCGTCTGGTCTCGCCGCTTGCGCAGCGGCGCCAGGCGGCTTTTTTATCGTTGGCTCAGCGCATTGCTGACCAGCTTGGCGGTGATGTCGACGATCTGGATCATGCGGTCGTACGCCATGCGTGTCGGCCCGATCACGCCCAGAGTGCCCACCACCTGACCGCCGGCGGCATACGGCGCGGTGATCACCGACAGTTCCTCGAAGGGTACGGCCTCACTTTCGCCGCCGATGTAGATGCGCACACCGTCGGCCTTGGCCGATGCGTCCATGAGTTTGAGCAGTTGGGCTTTTTGCTCGAACAGGTCGAACAATTGCCGCAGCTTGTCGAGATTGCCCGAAAGATCGTCGACGCCGAGCAGTTGCTGTTGTCCGGCGACGACGACCTGGTCCTGCGTTTGCCGCATGGCCTGGCTGCCGGCCTGGACGCCAGCCTGCATCAACGCGACGAGCTCGGCGCGCAAATGTTCCACTTCGCCGCTGAGCTTTTCCGCCACCTGTTCGAAACTCATGCCGGAGAAATGGGTGTTGAGGTAGTTGGTCGCGGCGTTGAGCTCGCTCTGGCTCACCGCTTGCGGCCAGTGGAGCATGCGGTTTTGCACGTCGCCTTCGGGGCTGACGATGATGATCAGGATGCGGTGCTCGGACAGGCGCAGAAACTCGATGTGGCGGAACACCGCGCTGCGCTGCGGTGCGAGCACGACGCCGACGAAATGCGACAGACTGGACATGAGCTGCGCGGCGCGTGCCATGACCTGCTGGGGCGGCGCCGTGTCGATTTGCTGCTGCAGCGTCTGCTGCAGTGCTTCGGACGGCACGGGCGGTTGCGCCGTGAGCATGGCGTCGACGAACATGCGGTAGCCGCGCGGCGTGGGCACGCGGCCGGCGGAGGTGTGGGGGCTGGCGATCAGTCCCATGTCCTCGAGATCGGCCATGACGTTGCGGATGGTTGCCGCGGACAGTTCCAGTCCACAGGCGCGCGACAGGGTGCGCGAGCCCACGGGCTGCCCTTCGGCGATGTAGCGCTCGATCAATGTCTTGAGCAGCAGGCGGGAACGTTCGTCCATGCGCCGATATTTTAGGGACGGGCTGCAGGGCGTGGCGTTTGGCGGCCGAACCCGTGCGGCTGTGATGTAATTTGCTGGCGCGTACCGCAAGCGCAGATCCGCCAAGGCAAATCCATGTCCAGCACAGTGTTCCAGCAGGCACTGCTCATCGGCAAATATCAGGCCCCGCAGGCGCAGCGCCTGCTCGGCGACATTGCCGCGCGCCTCAGCCGTGCCGGGGTGGAGGTGTGGGTCGGCGAGCTCACGGCGCAGCATGTCGATCTGCCGTACCCGGTATTGCGCAGCGCCGATCTGGCTGCGCGCACCGCCGGGGGAGGGTGGGTCGCCGTGGTGCTCGGCGGGGATGGAACCATGCTCGGTGCGGCCCGCAGGCTGGCGCCGCTGAACGTGCCGCTGGTCGGCATCAACGCCGGACGGCTGGGGTTCATGACCGACATTGCCGACAGCGCCTGGGAGGACGCCATCGACGGTCTGCTCGCGGGCGCTTTCGAGCGCGAGGAACGCGCCATGCTCAGCGGCGCGGTCGAGCGTGCCGGGCAGACGATTTTCCAGGCCATCGCGGTCAACGACGTGGTGGTCAACCGCAACGGCGCGTCCGGGCTGGTCGAACTGAAGGTCGATGTCGACGGCCGCTTCATGTACGTCCAACGCGCCGACGGCCTCATCGTCGCCACGCCCACCGGATCGACGGCGTATGCCCTGTCGGCCTACGGCCCCATCCTGCATCCCCGGGTGGATGGCGTGGTGCTCGTGCCGATCGCGCCGCACACGCTGTCGAACCGGCCGATCGTCCTGCCGGGCAACGCGCACATCGTCATCGAGGTCGTGACGCAGCGTGACGTCAGCGTCAACTTCGACATGCAAAGCTACGCCGAGATGGTCGGTGGCGACCGGATCCACATCGGCACCGCACCGTACCGCTGCGTGTTCCTGCACCCTCCTGGGTGGAGCTACTTTTCCACTCTGCGGAAAAAACTGCACTGGCACGAAATTCCGGACGGCTGACCCGGTGTCCTGACACATCCCCATGTTGCTGCACCTGCACCTGCGCGATTTTGTCATCGTCGATGAACTCGACATCGACCTGGCCGGAGGTTTCACCGTGCTCACTGGAGAAACCGGCGCGGGCAAATCGATTTTGATCGATGCCCTCAAGCTCGTACTGGGTGAACGCGCCGATGCCGCGGTGGTCCGCGCCGGGGCACAGCGCGCCGACCTCAGCGCCACGTTCAGCCCGACCGCTGCGCTGCAGGCCTGGCTGCAGGAGCAGGGCTTCGACACCGGGGACGACGGCGTGCTGCTGCGGCGGGTGATCGACGCGGCGGGCAAGTCGCGAGGCTTCATCAATGGCAGCCCGGCGACGGCAGCGCAACTCAAGGCCGCCGGCGACATGCTGGTCGACATCCACGGCCAGCACGCGCACCAGGGCCTGGTGCGACGCGAGGTGGCCAGCAGTCTGCTCGATGCCTACGCCGGTGCCGAGGAGCAAGCGCGTGCGGTCGAACAGGCCTGGCAGGAGTGGCACGCCGCACAGCGCGCGCTGGAAGACGCCAGCCAGGGCGCAGAACGCCTGGCTGCCGAGCGCGAGCGGCTGCAGTGGCAGTGCGACGAACTCGACCGGCTGCGTCCGCAGCCCGGCGAGTGGGACACGCTCGAAGCCGAGCAGCGGCGGCTGGCGCACATCACTACCCTGCTCGACGCCTTGTCCACGGCGCAGGCGGCGCTCGACGGCGACGATGTCGGCGCACTGTCGCTGCTGGCGCAGGCACGCCAGGCGGTCGAGCGTGCCAGTGACGTCGATCCCGCAGTGCAGCCGCTGGTGCAACAGCTCGACGCGGCGCAGACCAGCCTGCACGACCTCAGCCATGCCTTGCGCCGCCTGGCACAGCACACCGAGGCCGACCCCCAACGCCTGGCTGAAGTCGACGCCCGCCTGGGTACCTGGATGCAGTTGGCGCGCAAACACCGCGTGCCCGCTGCCGATTTGCCGCAGCATCACCAGGCGCTGCGCAGCCAGCTCGACCGGCTCGAACGCACCACCGATCTGCCCGCGCTGCAGCAACAGGCCGATGCCGCCTTCGCCCGGCTGCAGCAGGCGGCGCGCGCGCTCAGCGCCAAACGGCTCGCCGCAGCGCGGCAACTGGGGCAGGCGGTGCAGGACGCGATGCAACAGCTGGGGATGCCGGGCGGGCGGTTCGAAGTCGCCTGCCTTGCGCTCGATGCCGTGGGCGCGCGCGGCGCGGAAACCGTTGAATTCCAGGTCGCGGCGCATCCCGGCGCCGAACTGCGCCCGCTGGGCAAAGTGGCCAGCGGCGGCGAGCTCTCGCGCATCGCCCTGGCCGTGGCCGTGACCACCAGCGCGCTGCAGGACGTGGGTACGCTGATTTTCGACGAGGTCGACGCCGGGATCGGCGGCGAGGTGGCGCAAACCGTCGGCCGCCTGCTGCGCCGGCTCGGAAGGGACCGTCAGGTGCTGGCGGTGACGCACCTGGCGCAGGTGGCGGCGTGCGCCCAGCAGCATTACGCCGTGCGCAAACACAGCCGGGACGGCCAGACCGTCAGCCAGCTCGACGTGCTCGATCCGGTGCAGCGGCGCAGCGAAATCGCGCGTATGCTTGCGGGCCATGCGCGCTCCAGCGCCGCGCTGGAGCATGCCCGCGAACTGCTGGCCGCCTGCGCCACGGACGCGGCGCCCGCCACGGAGCCCTGATGTGACCCCGCCTGCCAGCCACGCCCCGCCGCCGCCCGACCCGCGATCGACCCACCAGCTCGTGCTCATTTCCGGGCTGTCGGGCTCGGGCAAGTCGGTCGCCCTCGCCGCACTCGAAGACTCTGGCTATTACTGCGTGGACAATCTGCCGCCGCAGCTCATTGCGGCGCTGGTCGAGCAGACCCGGGCCTCCGGGCAGTTGCGCGTGGCCGTGGCGGTGGATGCGCGCAGCGCGGCATCGCTGGACGACGTGCCCGCGCTGCTGCAAACCCTGCGCGCTTGCTGCGACGTGCATGCCATCTACCTCGACTGCGCCACCGACACCCTGGTGCAGCGCTTTTCCGAAACCCGCCGCCGTCATCCGCTGACCAGCCGCGCGCTGGCGCAGCACGCCGGCAGCCCGGCGGCGGCACGCGGCGAAGGCTACGCCAATGCGCTGATCGAAGCCATCGAACTCGAACGCGAGCTGCTGCGGCCGGTGGCCGAAATCGGTCTGCACGTGGACACCAGCCAGATGAAGGCGGCGCAATTGCGCGACTGGATCAAGCAGGCGGTGCGCGTGCCGGCCTCGCAGATGGTGGTGCTGTTCGAGTCCTTCGCCTTCAAGCGCGGTGTGCCGCTCGACGCCGACTACGTGTTCGACGTGCGCATGTTGCCCAACCCGCACTACGACCCGGCGCTGCGGCCGCTGACCGGGCGCGATGCGCCAGTGGCCGAATTTTTGCTGCGACAGCCCGAAGTGCTGCAGATGCAGGCGGACATCAGCGCGTTTTTGCAGCGTTGGCTGCCGCGCCTGGCGGCCGACCATCGCAGCTACGTCGGTGTGGCCATCGGCTGCACCGGCGGACAGCACCGCTCGGTGTTTCTCAGCGAGCGGCTCAGCAGCGAGTTCGGTTCGCGTTACACCGTGCTGCTGCGTCACCGCGAACTCGGCGCCAAAGAACAGTGACCGGCGTCGGCCGCCGGCCCGTGGCCCAACGCCAGCGGCGGCGGCTCGGCAAAACGGTCGTGCGGCGTGCTGCCATGCCAGTCGGCCCACAGCAGCGCCAGCACCGCGGCCCAGAACACCAGCACCCCGATCCATCGTTGCCGCATGCGTTGCTCCGTCAGTCGGCCATGCCCAGCCGATGCCGCAGCCGCACGCCGAGCAGGCTGCCGGCAAACGCGCAGCCAAACCACACCCAGCCGTGCACACTGCCGGTGGCGATGCCGGAAAAGTACGCGCCGACGTTGCAGCCGAAGGCCAGCCGTGAGCTGTAACCCAGCAGCAGCCCGGCGACGATGGCCGCCAGCCATTGCCGCCGCGGCAGGCGCACCGTCGGGCAGGCCTTGCCTTTGGCGCTGGCGGCGATCAACGCGCCCAGCAGCAGTCCGAGGTCAGTGACGCTGGTGTTGTCTGCCAGCACGCTGGCGTGCAGTTGCGCCTGCTGCACCGGCTGCCCCCAAAACGCGTTGTGCTGCAAATCGACGCCCAGCGCCTGCGCGATTTTTGCCCCCCACAGTCCCAGACCGTAGACGATGCCCCACGGCTGACCGGCCACTGCCAGATTGGCCGCCGCCAGCAGACCCAGTCCGACGGCCGCTACCCAGACCGCGGCTCCGCTCCAGCGCGACGGCGCCGTGCCGCGCCAGCGCCAGAGCAGCGCAGCCAGGACGGCCAGAGCAGTCAGCTGCGCAGCCAGCGTCCAGCCTGCACCGAGCGCCTGCACCAGATTGAGCGGTGGCCAGGCGCCGAGCGAGAGCCAGGCGGGCAGTTGCGCCGCGCCAACAAAGCTGCCGAAGACGAAAGCCGGCAACACCGCCAGACTCACGGGATGGCCGAGCCCGGCCTTGTACAGCGTGCCCGAACCGCAGCCGTCGGCCACCTGCATCGCCGCGCCGAAGACGAAGGCACCGACGACCAGGCTGAGCGACAGCGGCCCGTCGGCAGCGTCGAGCTCGGGGTGCGCCGCAAGCAAAGGCACGCTCAGCAGCATGGCCACGGCAATGCCGACGAATTGCGCCCACAGCCCTTTCGGATCGCGGCGCGTGATCCACACCCGCCAGCCGGTGGTGAAGCCAAATGCGGCCGCGCTCAGCAACACGCCGTAACCCAGGCCGATCAGCCAGAGCAGGCCCTGGCGCCAGCCGACCAGCCAGGTGATGGCGGCAAAAGCCAGCACGGCTCCCGTGCCCAGCGCGGTGCACGCCACACCACGGCGTGACGCCGCCGGGGCCGCCGTCGACGTCAGAGCGCCTGCCATGCCTGCTCCAGTTGCCACCAGAGTTGCTGCAGCCGCGACGGCACGTGCGCCATCGGCGCCCCGGCGCGGGACCAGTCGACCATCGACCCCGGATACAGCGCCACGCCGCGGCGGTGCAGGACTTCCGACAGCACGAACCAGTTGGTCGCTGCCCAGTGCCCGGTGTTGCAGAACGAGACCACGCGCGTGGTCGTGGCCGGCAGCGGCACGTCGCGGGCGATGCCTTGCAGCACCGCCGGATCGGGCAGCGCCCCGCCACCCCGGGGGAACCAGCGCAGATTGTCGAAATCGACGGCGCCGGGCAGGGTACCGGGGCGGGTTGCGGCGGCGGCCTTTTCCCGGCCAAGGTAAAACGCCTTCGGCCGGGCGTCGAGCAGCACGGTGCCGGGAGTGTGCAGCGCGGCCTGGACGTTCTCCCGGGTGGCGAGAATGGCGTCATCCAACTGCGGGGTGAACCGGCTGGGTGTCACCGCCGTGGGCTGTCGAGTCAGCGGCAGACCGGCGGCGTGCCACGCGGCCATGCCGCCGTTGAGGATGGCCAGTTGCCGCAGTCCGAGCCACTTCAGCGTCCAGTACACGCGCGCCGGGGCGCCGAAATCGCTCGGGTCGCCACCGGCGGCGACGACGACCACCGGGGTGTGCGCCGTCAGTCCCAGCCGCCGCAGCAGTGCGGTGAACTGTGCCAGCGTCAGCAGCGCGCCGGGATCATCCGCCGGGCCACGCCACCACGCATACGGCGCGGGCACTGCCCCCGGGATGTGCGCGGCGTCGCTGGCGTCGTCGCGGATGTCGAGGACGCGCACGGCGTCAAGCCGCGCGGCGAGCATCGCCGGGGTGATCAGCGGTCCCGGCAGCGGGGTGTGCAGCGGCGCGGCGCTGACACCCTGTTGCAGCGCCCAGGCGGCGAGCAGCCAGCACAGCACGCAGCCGCGCTGCAGCCGGCGCCACAGGCCGCGCCGGTGTGGTGCCGGCGTGGGTGCGGCAGTATCGTGGAGCGGGAAGCGGCCAGCGCCGCCTGCAGAGCGTGCGGCCGGATGGGCAGAAGGGTGATCGGGTTTCATGGCGGCAGATTTTGGGAAAAACATCGAGCCAAGGGAACGACAAAGTTGTCATACCGATCCAACGTACGGAAATAAAGCCGGCGGGGTGCTACGCTTGCAGCGCGTCCCGGACTGCGGCTGCCGCGTTTGCCGGGCAGAGGAGAGTGTCTTGACGCCAACGCTGTTGCCCCTTCTTCCCGATGCGGCGTGGATCGAACAACTGCCGGCGGCGGTCGTCGTGCTCGTCGCCGGCATCGTGCGCTACGCCAACCCGGCAGCACGGCGGCTGGTGCAGGCGCAGCAACCCGGCGACCTGCTGGGCAGGCCGGTGGCCGATTTCGTCCATCCCCTCGATCTGCACCGCGTGCTGGCGCGGCTGCGCCATGCCGAAGGCGGAGGCACCAACCCGGTGACGGAAATCCGCGCCTACACCTGTAGCGGCCAGCCGCTGATGCTGGCGATGAGCAGCGCGGTGCTGCCGCAGGCGGGGCAGGCCGCGGTGCTGGCGACGTTTCTCGACATGACGGCGCGTGCCGCGATGGAGCAGCGGCTGCGCCAGACCGACGAGGAATTCCAGCGGCTGATGAACACCATGCAGGACGTGTTCTACCGCACCGACGCGCAGGGCATCACGCGCTACGTCTGTCCGGCCGTGCAGCATGTGCTGGGGTATACCGCCGAGGAGATCATCGGCCTGCCGGCGGCGGCGTTTTACCCCGACATGGCCGAGCGCGACGCGCTGGTGGCCGCGGTCAAACAGCACGGCGCGGTGCGCGACTTTCCCGGCCGGATGCGGCGCAAGGACGGGGTGATCATCGACATTTCCATCAGCACCCGGGCGCTGCGCGACGAGCAGGGCAATTTCGCTGGGGTCGAAGGCATCTGGCGCGACATCACCGAGCGCAAGGCCATGGAGCGTCAGCTCGAAGACCTCGCCACGCGCGACAGCCTCACCGGCATCCACAACCGGCGCAGCATCCTCGCCGTGCTGCAGCAGCGCCTGCTGCAGCAGCAGCCGCAGGCGGTCTTGCTGCTCGACCTGGATTTTTTCAAGCGCATCAACGACCGCCACGGTCATGCCGGCGGCGACTGCGCGCTGCAACGCTTTACCGAAATGGTCGAGCGGCACAAGCGCGGCGACGACGCCTTTGGCCGTCTGGGCGGGGAGGAGTTTTTGCTGTTGTTGCACCACGCCGATGCGGCACAGGCCGGCGAGATCGCCGAGCGACTGCGCACCAGCGTCAAGGCGCAGCCCATCGCCTTGCCCGATGGCCAGAGCGTGAACCTGACGGTGAGCATCGGTGTGACGCAGACCACTGCCGCGGACCGCGACGCCAGCGCCGTGCTGCTGCGCGCCGACCGCGCGCTGTATCGCGCCAAGCAGCAGGGGCGCGACCGGGTGTGCGTCTGAGCGCGGCGCGGTGTGCCGCTTGACTGCGCAGACGGTGTCTCAGCAGTCCTCAGTATTCAGCCTTGATGCCGCCGGCCAGGGCGACGAAGGCACGCGCGGCCAGGGCAACGAACGGCCGCAGCCACCACGGCGCGCGCGTGCGCAGGCGGTCGGGGGTATCGATCGGCAGCGAACGGGCGATCTGGCTTTCGATGTGCGCGCCCAGTTCGCGGGCGAATGCCTGGTCGCGCACCGCCAGATTGGCTTCGAGGTTGACCAGCAGCGACAGCGGGTCGATATTGGAGCTGCCCACCGTGGCCCAGTCGTCGTCGACCACGGCGACCTTGGCATGCAGATACGCCGGGGTGTATTCGAAGATCTGCACCCCGGCGCGCAGCATTTCGCCGTACAGCGCACGCGCCGCCCAGCCCGCCAGCCGGTAGTCGATACGGCCCTGCAGCAGCAGCACCACGTGCACGCCGCGTGCTGCGGCGTTTTTCAGCGCCTGGCGGAAATCCAGCCCGGGGTAGAAGTACGGGCTGACGATGAGCACCCGCCGGCTCGCGCGGTTGATGGCGCGGATGTAGCTGTGCTCGATGGCACGGCGCTGCGAAAAATTGTCGCGCACCACCAGCGCGGCCAGGCTGTCGGCCAGTGCCCGCGGGGTGCGGCGACGGGCTGCGGCAGGCGAGGACGGAATCGGCGGCGCGCCGTCTTCGTCCACCGGCGGGGGCGAGTTGCTCCAGTCGAGCAGTTCCTGCCAGTAGGCCCGCTGGTTGGGCGAGGTGTCGAACACCCCCGGCCCGGGCAGGTTGCGCAGCCGGCGCTGCAGGCTGCCGGTGAGCACCGTGCGCAGCCACAGGCGCTGCATCACCCATTGCGTCTGCCGCGCCAGATGGCCGTGATACTGCACCGCGTAATCCAGCCGGGGTTGCGCACTCCAGCCGTGGTGGATGTCCAGGCGGTCGTCGATGAGGTTGATGCCGCCGATGAACGCGGTGTGGGCATCGACCACGCACAGCTTGCGGTGCAGCCGCCGCCAGCGTCCGCGCTGCACCACGTCGGTCCAGTGGCGCCATGGCCGGAACACCATGAATTCGACCCCGGCGTCGGCAAACCGTGGCGACAGCGTCGCAATGCTGCGCGCCGACCCCAGCCCATCGACCAGCACGCGCACCTGCACGCCACGGCGGGCGGCGTCGCACAACGCCCCGGCGATGCGCAGCGCGACCTCGTCGGTGTGAAAGATATACGTTTGCAGCCAGATGCTGTGCTGTGCCTGGTCGATGGCCTGCAGCATCGCCGGGAACAGCGCCGCGCCATAGGGCAGCAGGCGCGGCATGGCGCCCTCGTACCAGTCCAGCGGAGGGTCGTCGAGCGCCGGGTCTGACGCGGGGGTGGGCAGAGGCGGCGCGGAAAGCGGATCTGCCGGGCCGTTCACGCCGCGACATCCTCGGGATGGGCCGCCGGCGTGCCCGCGTCCGGGCATTGCGGTTGGGCGCAGCGCAAGGCGGCGAGCAGCGGCGCGTGGTCCGACAGCCGCGCCCAGCCGCGTCCCCAGCCCAGGCCGATTTCCGTGGCCGTCAGCCCACGGGCATAAATGCGGTCCAGCGGCACCAGCGGCAGCCGCGCCGGGTAGGTGCGCACCCGCTGGCGCCACGCCGTCTGGCCGTTGGCCTTCAGCGGCGGCTCGCTGACGTCGATCAGGCCCTGCTGCAGCAATTGCGGGCCGATGCGGCCGTGCCAGTCGTTGAAATCACCGGCGACGATGAGCGCAGCCTGCGGCGGCACGTGCGCCGCGATGTAGTCGAGCAGGCGCGCGGTCTGACGCTGGCGGCTGGCGGCGAACAGGCCGAAATGCACCACGATGCAGTGCAGGGGCCCGCCCTGCGGCAGCTGCACTTGCACGTGCAGCAGGCCGCGCTGTTCAAAGCGATGGTCGGAGACGTCGTGGTGCGCGACGTCGAGGATCGGAAAGCGTGACAGCAGGGCGTTGCCGTGCTCGCCGTGCCGCGTCACCGCGTTGGTGCGGTAGGCAGCGTACAGGCCGAGCGCCTGGCCGAGAAACACGTGCTGCGGCTGCTCCGGCCAGCCGCGCAGGCGGTGGGCGTGACGCTGGTGCCTGAACTGCACTTCCTGCAAAAACACCAGATCGGGTTGCAGAGCCTGCAACGCCGCCTGCAGATCGAGAATGCTGGCGCGCTTGCCCGGGCCGTGGCCGAGCACGCCCTTGTGGATGTTGTACGAGGCGACGCGCAGTTCCATCACGCGGGCTTCCTCACTTCATGGCCACGCGGCGCGCGAGCTGGCGGATGGCATCGGCGTTGGACGCGGAAAAACACAGCGCCGCGGCCTCCTGCCACGGCAGCCACAGCTGCGCGCGGTGCTCGCGTGCGGCCAGGCGCACCGGGGTGCCGGCGGGCACCTGCAGGCTGAACACATGCTCGGTGTTTTTCCACACCCCGGGCGGGTAGCGGTGGCGCCACAGCGGGTAGATCTCGTACACATTGGTCAGGTGCCAGTCGCGCAGCGCATGCGCTGGCACCTCCGCGGTGCCGATGCGGATGCCGGTCTCCTCTTCGACTTCGCGCGCTGCCGTGGCCGCCAGCGGCTCGGCCGGGTCGTCGATGCTGCCGGTCACGCTCTGCCAGTAGCCGGGCTGCTGCGCGCGCTCGATGAGCAGGACGTCCAGCGCCGGGGTGTGGATGACCACCAGCACCGAGACCGGGATTTTGTGCCCGGCCGGGGCCGGGGGCGACGAAGCGGGCAAAGAGGTGTCCATGGCATGCACATCTTAAGGAAGGACGCCGCTGCTGTGCACCGGTGCCGCGCAAATGCAAAAGCCCCGGCAGGAGCCGGGGCCGTGCAGTGGCATGCGCGCCAGAGCGTGGCGCGCGTGCAGCGTCAGATCGATTTTTTCGAGAAGTACCAGTCGGTGACGTCCATGCCCTGTTTCGGCCCTTCGGTCACGCGCTCCTCGGCTGCTGCCGTGGTCTTGGGCGGCGGCACGATGACCTTGTCGCCCGGGCACCAGGCTTCGGGCGTGGCCACGCCGTACTTGTCGCTGGTCTGCAGCGCCTGCAGCAGCCGCAGGAACTCGTCGATCGAGCGACCGTTGCTCATCGGGTAATAGACCATCGCGCGCAGGATGCCGTTGGGGTCGATGAAAAAGGTGGCACGCACGGCCTGGGTGTCGGCGGCTCCGGGGTGGATCATGCCGTAGGCACGGGCCACGTCCATCTTCAGGTCTTCGATGATGGGGAACGGAATGTCCACGCCGAAATGCTGCTTGATCGACCGCACCCAGGCGAGGTGAGCGAAGATCGAATCGATCGACAGCCCGAGCAGCTCGCAGTTCAGCGCCTTGAACTTGTCGTAGTTGCGCGCGAAGCCCATGAACTCGGTGGTGCACACCGGGGTGAAATCGGCCGGGTGCGAGAACAGGATCAGCCACTTGCCTTTGTAGTCGGCCAGTGTGCGGTCGCCGTGGGTGGTCTTGGCGACGAAGTGCGGCGCGGGTTCGTTCAGGCGCGGCAGGCCGGGGGCTGGGGTGTTTTGTTCCATGGTTGAGGCTCCTTGGTTGAAATCGCGGCGGTATGCCGTTGAGCAAGAAGTTTAGGGATGACCCCTAGAACAATCCAATCAAACGTTCCAATCTGATAGTTAGAAAAAATGTATGACGACGGCGACGGCTGACCGCAGCGGCCGATTGTGCGCGTCTGGCATGCCAGGCGGATGACAGGTCGATCAAATCAGCCCGGCGCGCAGGGGAAAGACCAGTTCCACCCAGGTGCCGCCGCCTCCGGGCGCAGGGGCCTCGGTGGCAGCCTGCGGCGTGTTCTGTCGCCAGGCGATGCTGCCGCCGAGGGCGCGGGCGCGGATCTGCATGCTCGTCAACCCATGCCCGCTGCCGGCGTGCCCGGGGTCCAGCCCGATGCCGTCGTCGCGCACGTCCAGGCGCATCTGCCCTGCGTCGTCCAGCGACAGGCGGACCGACACCTGCGTGGCGCGGGCGTGGCGGATGGCGTTGCTCACCGCTTCCTGCAGCAGCGCGCGCAGGTGGTATTGCTGCGCGGCGTCCTGCGGCGGCTGGGCGGTCAGGCCGCGGCTGGCCGGTTGCTGCGCGCCCAGGCCGCGGATGAGCGGCGGCGGCCAGTCCAGCGCGATTCCGGCGGCGGCCAGACGTTGCGCGGTTTCCGAGCGCATGTCGGCGACGAATTCTTCCCACGGCTGCGCCGACTGCCGCAAACCGCGCACGATGGCGCGCAGCTGGTCGATGGTGGTCATGAGCAGCGCCTGCTCGCGTTCGCCGTGCAGCAGGTGGCGCAGGGTGAGCAGCTTGGCGCCGATGTCGTCGTGCAGATCGCTGGCAATGCGGTCGCGCTCCTGCTGCACGCCGGTTTCCAGCGCGTCACGCCCGGCTGCGGCCTGGTTGAACAGGGTGACGAGCGAGGCGGCGAGTTCGGCGTCGGTCACGGTGAACAGGCGCTGGCCGGCGCTGCGCCCCTGCAGCCGGCGCGCGCGCATGCCGCCGGCGGCGGCCACACGCAATTCCATACCGTCCTGCGCCAGGCCGATGGTTTCGCCCGATGCCTCGGGGTCGAACGGCAGGTTGTGCAGCGGTTGGTACAGCCGGTCGAGTAGGCCGAGCCAGCGGCGCTCGCGCTCCTGCGACTGCGGGGTGAAGGCCACCGAAATGATTTCCGGCAGCAGTTTTTCGATCGGCGGCAGTTGGCCCTGCACCATGCGGCTCCACAGCCATTGCCGCAGCGGCAGATAGAGCAATCCGGCCAGCAGCAGGGTGACCACCAGCGACAGATCCTGCCGCCAGTCCAGCAACAGCACCAGCAGCATGTCGAGCACGACGATCAGGCCCAGCCCGAGCACCCACAGCAGCGCGCGGTACGCCCAGCGGTCCAGGTCGAACAGGTGGTAACGACCGACGCCCAGCGCCAGGCCGAGGTACATGGCGAGGAAAAAGCCGAAGGCATACCCCTGCTGCATCGGCGGAAACACGCCGAACAGACTCGAACCGAACGTGAGCACGACAAAGGTGAACGCGCCCAGCATGGCCGAGAGAATGAACCAGCGCAGCGCGGCGCGGTCTGCCGCGCGCATCGCGCTGCGCCGCCACTGCACCACGGCCAGCGCCACGGCGAGCAGGATTTCGAGCAGCAGCGGCAGGCGGATTCCCCAGCTCACGTTGGGCATGAGGCGCAGCACGTCGGCGGCCCACCAGGCCAGGACGATCAGCGCAATCGGCCACAGCATCCTGGGCGATGCCAGACGCGCCGGATAGACCAGAAACAGCGCCGCCAGCGCGCCGCCAAAGCCCAGCCCGCCCAGATGGTTGACCGCCGAGAGTTGCTCGAACAGCGTGCCGGCAAGGGCCAGTTCGCGGCTGCTGTAAACCGCCGCGGAAAACGTGTTGGGCAGGAACATCAGCCCCGACAGCACCAGCAGCCGGCCCGGCCAGTGGTTGGGTTTGAGCGCGTACACCCAGGCGCCGACGAGCAGCGCCACGCTGCCGCACAGCAGCTGAAACCAGAACACCATCGGCAGGCTCGACAGCGGCCTGTGCCGTGCTGGCGTGACCGTGGCGGTGGCGACTTCGCCGTCCGGGTCGATCCAGCGCAATTGCACCTGCGGCTGCGCCAGCAGCGCGGCCAGGCGGCTCTGACGCTGGAAAAACTGCCCGACCTGCGCGTAGCTGTCAAAAAAATCCGGCTCTTCGATCAGGTCGCTGGGCTGCAGCGTCATCGTCTGCGCGCCAGACCCGAGCGCCAGCAGGCGCGATCCCGGCTGCACCATGGCCGCCGGGCCGCGGCGGCTGACCGCGCTGACGGCAATGCCCGGGCCCGGCGAATCGGCGTGTGCCGACAGCGTCAGCCCCAGCCAGGGCTCATGCAGCGCAAGCGACAGCGACAGTGTGATTCCGGCCAGGGTCAGCAGCAAAGCCGCCAGCAGAATGCGGGCGGAACGGGTTTGCGGCGGCGGCATCATGCGCCGATTGTCGCCCAAGATCGCCGCTGCGGCGTCAGCGTCGGCGGGCGGCGCGCTCGACGGCGTCGATGAAATGCGACGCCACGTCGTAACCGGTTTGCTGCGTGATTTCCTGAAAACACGTCGGGCTGGTGACGTTGATCTCGGTGAGCACGTCGCCGATGATGTCGATGCCCACGAGCAACAGCCCGCGCGCGGCCAGCAGCGGACCAATGGCGGCGGCGATGGCGCGGTCGGCGTCGGTCAGCGGCTGGGCCACGCCCAATCCTCCCGCGGCCAGATTGCCGCGGGTTTCGCCGCCCTGGGGAATACGCGCCAGACTGTACGGCACGGGCTCGCCGTCGATGAGCAGCACGCGCTTGTCGCCCTGGGCGATGGCGGCAACGAAGCGCTGCGCCATGACGGTGCGGGTCTGCAGCGCGGTGAGGGTTTCGATCACCACGTTCAGGTTCGGGTCGGGACTGCCGTCGGCCTGCTGCCGCAGACGGAAAATGCCGCTTCCGCCCATGCCGTCGAGCGGCTTGAGGATGATGTCGCCGTGCTCGGCGTAAAACGCCTTGATGTCTGCGGCGCGACGGCTGACCAGCGTCGGCGCGATGTAGGGCGCGAACTCCAGAATCGCCAGCTTTTCCGGATGGTCGCGCAGCGCACGCGGACTGTTGACGACCACCGCGCCCTCGCGCTCGGCCTGCTGCAGCAAATGCGTGGCGTAAAAGTACTCGCTGTCGAACGGTGGATCTTTGCGCATCAGCACCACGTCGACGTCGCGCAGCGCCAGCGGCCGCTGGTCGAGCACCCGCCACCACGGCTGCCCCGGTGCCGCGGGCAGGATCTCGATGCGCCGGCACACCGCGGTCACGGGAGCCGCGGCAAGCGTGGGGGCGACATTCACCCCGCCGCCGGGCCGTCCCAAGGCGGGGTGGGCCCCCTCGGGGGGCAGCGCAGGCGCGGCAGCGGCAAGCGTGGGGGCGACATTCACCCCGCCGCCGGGCCGTCGCAAGGCGGGG
>JAJZAQ010000008.1 GCA_021799355.1 Pseudomonadota bacterium | reverse complement strand
CGCTCCTCGTCCGACAGCAGCAGTTCGGCCTTCGGTCTGCCCGTTCTCATCGCGGTATCTCCGTTCCCAAGATACCGCACTGGCATGCAAGACTAATGCCAGTTATTTGCGGGACAACACACTAGGAGGCAGCCATGTCCCGATCGCTGATGCAAGGGCTTCGTGCCGTGATGTTCGCCGCCGGGTTGGGGCTGGCGCTGTGCGGCGGTGCGCTGGCCGCGCCGGCCAACGTGCCTGCGGCGGATCAGCCTGGCGTTCCGGCGCAACTGGCGCAACAGCCGGCAGCGCCGCCCGGCGCTGACACCCTGCCGGGTTATCTGCAGCAGAACAACGGCGAGCGTGAAAAGGTGCAGCCGGGGAACAACGCGCCGATGTGGCGTTCAATCAAGCAGCAGGCCGGGTTCACCAGTCTGCCGTATCCGGAAGCGGGTGTGCTGATCCAGCCGCAGACCGCCTACCCCGGCTCGGCGTTCACCTCGGCGGGCGAGGCGTGGCGGCAGACGCGCAACCTGCTGCTCATCCCGGTGGGCGGCTGGATCCTCATCCTGGCGGTCGTCGGCATCGGGGTGTTCTACTTCGTCCGTGGCCAGATCCGGCTAGCGCACCCGCGCACCGGGCGCAAGATCGAGCGCTTCACCCCGTTCGAGCGCTTTTTCCACTGGCTGCTGGCGTTTGCCTTCGTCGCTCTGGCGGTGTCGGGCATCGTCATCATGTTCGGCAAGTTCTTTCTGCTGCCCATCCTCGGCGCCGCGCTGTTTGGCTGGCTGACCTTCGCGCTCAAGACCCTCCATAACTTCGTTGGTCCGCTGTTCGCGCTATCGCTGGTCGTCGTGCTGCTGACCTTCATCCGCGACAACCTGCCGAGCAAGGTGGACTGGGCCTGGCTGGCCAAAGGCGGCGGGCTGTTCGGCGGCGGCGAGCCGCCTTCGGCCCGGTTCAACGCCGGGGAAAAGATCTGGTTCTGGGTGGGGGTGCTGTTTTTCGGGCTGCTTGCCGCCGCCTCGGGCCTGGTGCTCGACCGCCTGGTGCCCAATTTCCCGTACACCCGCGGGGCGATGCAGGTGGCGGAAATCGTCCACGCCACATCGACCATCCTGCTCATGGCCATGGCCTTCGGCCACATCTATATCGGTACCATCGGCACCGAAGGCGCTCTCGACGGCATGCGCAGCGGTTATGTGGACGAAAGCTGGGCCAAGCAGCACCATGCGCTGTGGCTGCAAGACATCGACAGCGGCAAAATTCCCGCGC
The DNA here is from genome assembly GCA_021799355.1 of Pseudomonadota bacterium. Lineage (GTDB taxonomy): Bacteria > Pseudomonadota > Gammaproteobacteria > Burkholderiales > Burkholderiaceae_C > Thiomonas. The sequence continues at coordinate 79,469 of JAJZAQ010000008.1, read as the reverse complement.
AACGCAGCGGGGCCGGGGCGCAGCCGCCGCTGCCCGTTGCCAAACCCAAGGCGTGAGGAGACGACCATGAGGCCAGTCATGCATCAGTGGATCGGTGCCGCGCTGCTCGCAGCGTGCAGCGCGGTGGCGTGGGCCAAGCTGCCGCCGCCATCGCCCGAGGCGCAGGCCAAGGCGGAGGAGGCCGCGGCCAAGGCCAAATGGGCGGACAAAGTCGCGGCCTACCAGCTCTGCGAAGCGCAAAACAAGGTGGCGGCGTTCTACTACGCCAGCGCCAAGGCGGCGGGCAAGCCGACCGAGCCGCCGGTGCCGACGCCGCCGTGCGTCGATCCGGGGCCGTTCGTCGCCGCCAGCCCAACTCCTGCCACCCCTATTCCTGCCACTCCTACCCCGCCGGCCGCGGCGCAGAAATGATGCCGATCGAGCAGCAACCGGCATCACAGTCCGCACCGGGCAGGAGGCTGTTGCCGCAGCTCAGCCAGGCACGCCAGGCGCTGACCCGCACGGTGCAGGTACGCAACGAATTCGGCCAGACGCAGGACGTGGCGATTCCCGTCGAGCGGCCGTTGACGCTGTATCTGGACAAACAGGAGCTGGTGACGCTGATGACCGTCGGCGCCGCCCCCGAACTGCTCGCGCTGGGGTATTTGCGTAACCAGCGGCTGGTGCGCGCGATCGACGACATCGCCGCGGTGCAGGTCGACTGGGACGTCGAGGCGTGTTCGATCACCAGCCGCCACGGCGTGGCCGGACTGGCCGAACGCGCCGGTGCGCGGCGCGTGCTCACCACTGGCTGCGGCCAGGGGACGGTGTACGCCAGCCTGATGGACGAAGTAGGCAGCGCGGCGCTCGACCCCGATACGCGAATTCGCCAGAGCGAGCTCTACGCCCTGCTCGACACCATGCGGCTGCACGACTCGCTGTACAAATCCGCCGGGTCGGTGCACGGCTGCGCGCTGTTCGAGCGCGACCGGTTGCTGATGTTCACCGAGGACGTCGGGCGGCACAACGCGGTCGATGCCATTTCCGGCTGGATGTGGCTGCACGGCGTGGACGGAGCCGGCAAAGTGTTCTACACCACCGGGCGGCTGACGTCGGAAATGGTCATCAAATGCGCGTTGATGGGCGTGGCCATCCTCGTGTCGCGCTCGGGGGTGACGCAAATGGGGTTCGACATCGCCGAGCGACTGGGCATGGCGCTGTTTGCGCGCTGTACCAACCGGCACTTCCTGCAGTACACCGCGCCGCAGCGTTTCGTCGCCGAGCCGCTGCAGCCCGTGGCGGCATGAACACCCCCGCCGCTGCCGAACTGCCGCTGGCCGTGCTGATGCAGCGCGACCGGCTCGCCAACCGCTGGCAGCGCTGGCGCTGGAGCCTGCGCGATGTGCTGCCGGCCGAGGCCGCGCCCGCCGCTGCTGCCGGCGCGCCGCGCTGCCTGAGCTGGCAGAGTGAGAGCTCGCAATGGTTGTACCCCGGCTGCGCCGTGCAGCTGTTCCGCGACGAAGCCGAGGGCTATCACCTCAACCTCACGTCGCCGCAGCCGAGCTGGTTCGTCTGGTGGACCCAGGCAGCCGACGGCGAATGCGACGACCCGCGCGTCGATGCGCGCGGCCTGCCCGCGGTGCAGGCGGTCACGCTGTCGTACAGCGAAGCCGCGCGCTGGATGGATGCTGGGGAGACGGTGGAGATCGCCCCGTTGCCCGCCGCCGTGGCCAACTGGCTGGCCGAGTTTGCCGCCGCGCACTACCGCCCCGAGCCGCGCAAACGCCGCCGGCCACAGAGTTTTCTGTCCCCCGCCGAGCGCGATGGCGCCGCCGCGCCGATGCGGGGCGACGATCCCCCGGCGTGTTGCCCATGACGTCCCCATCCCCGCCTGAAGGCAGCGGCTTTTTCGCCCGCTGGTCGCAGCGCAAACTGCAGTCGCGCACCGCGCAGCCGGCACCGCCGCCAGTCGCCGAGCCGCAGCCAGCGCAGCCAGCGCTGCCAGCCGAGCCGCCAGTGCCCGTGGCCGCGGCAGAGGCTGCGCCGCCACCGACCCTGGACGAGCTCGCCGCGCTCGACTACACCGCCGACCTCACGCGCTTCGTTGCCCGCGGAGTGGACGAGACGGTGCGCCGCGCCGCGCTGCGCAAACTGTTTGCCGATCCGCAGTTCAACGTGATGGACGGGCTGGACGTGTATATCGACGACTACAACACGCCTAGCGCCGTGCCGCCGGGGCTGCTGGCGCGGCTGAAGCAATTGCACGATGTGGGGCAGCGGCTGGACGATGCCGCGCCCGCCTCCATCCCCGCCAACCCGCAGTGGGCCGCCGCGCCGCAGCCCGACGCGCCGCCCGAACTGGCCGCTCTCGATCCGGCACCGGGCGACGCCGCCCACGCGGCCGACCCGGTGGCTGACCCAGACCCGCAATCGACTTCACCTGCCGCCGACTCATGAAAACACTGGTCTGCGATTGCAACCGTACCCAGACACTCGACCCTGATCTGCTCGCCTCCGCGACGGGACAGGCGGTGCAGCGTCACACCCAGCTCTGCCGCCGTGACATCGGCGCTTTCCAGCGCGCCGCGCAAAGCGATGCGCCGCTGCTGGTGGCGTGCACGCAGGAGGCCACGCTGCTGGCCGCGGTGGCGGCGCAGACCGAGGGTGTGCCGCCAGCCGACGTGCGGCCGATCCGCTTTGTCAACATTCGCGAAACCGCCGGTTGGAGCCGCGAGGGCAGGGCGGCGGGGCCGAAAATGGCGGCGCTGCTCGCTGCCGCCGCGCTGCCCGAGCCTGAGCCGGTGCCCACGGCGCAGTACCACAGCGCCGGCCGCTGCATCGTGCTGGGCGACGCCGCTTCGCTCGATCTGGTGCGTGGGCTGCTCGCCGACAGCCTGGAACTCACCCTGGTTCTCACCGGCAGGCCCGCGGGCCGCGGCGCCGACGCGCTGCCGCTGCAGCACGAGCAGCCGGTGTACGCCGGGCGGGTGCGGCAGGTGCGTGGCTGGCTGGGCGCGTTCGAGGTGGAGGTCGAATCGCGCAACCCCATCGATCTCGACGTGTGCACCCGCTGCAACGCCTGTCTGGCCGCCTGCCCGGAAGACGCGATCGGTCTGGACTACCAGATCGACCTCGACCGCTGCACCGCGCACCGCGACTGCGTGCAGGCCTGCGGCGCCGTCGGCGCGATCGACTTCGGCCGTCCGCCGCAGGTGCACACCCTGCACGCCGATCTGGTGCTCGACCTGCAGCCGCAACCCGCCCTCACCCTGCACCAGCCGCCGCAGGGCTACGCCGCCCCCGGCACTGACCCGCTGGCGCTGGTGCGCGCGGTGGCCGAACTGCGCGACCGCAAGGGCGATTTCGAAAAACCGCGATTTTTCCAGTACGACGCCAAGCTGTGCGCGCACAGCCGCAACACCCTGCTCGGCTGCCACGCCTGCATCGACATCTGCTCGGCGCAGGCGATCCACAGCCGCGCGCGGCTACGCGCCGACCAGACACCGCCGATCGCCGAAGCGGACGATCTCCTGCCCCTCGCGCTGCGCGGCAAGCCGCACGCCGCGCAGATCGAGGTCGATCCGCACCTGTGCGTCGGCTGCGGCGCCTGCACCACGGTCTGCCCGTCGGGCGCGCTGACCTACGCCTACCCGCGCGCCACCGACATGGGGGCGCGGCTGCGCACGCTGCTGCTCACCGCGCAGCGCGCCGGGTTGCGCCGGCCGGCGCTGTTGCTGCACAGCCAGGAGCGCGGCAGCGACCTCATCGGCCAGCTCGGCCGCTTCGCCGCTGCCGACCCCACCATGCGCGGGCTGCCCGCACGGCTCATCCCGGTGCCGCTGTGGCACATCGCCTCGGTGGGTATCGAGCTATGGCTGGCCGCGGTGGCCTGGGGGGCGGCGGACATCGTCGTGCTGTCCGACGGCTCCGAAGCGCCGGCTTACCTGCTGGCGCTGCAGGCGCAGATGCGGCTGGCCGAGGCGCTGCTGCACGGCATGGGCTACACCGGCGTGCGGCTGCGGCTGGTGCAAACCGCCGACGTGCGCGAACTCGACGCACAGCTCAACCTCGCTGCGGCAGACGGCGCGGTGTGTGCCGAGCCGGCAGGATTTGGTGCGCTCGCGCAAAAACGCGCGACCCTCGACCTGGCGCTCGATCACCTGCTGCGCCACGCCCCGGCGCAGGACGTGGCACGCGGCGAGCGCGCCATCGACCTGCCGCACGGCGCCGGTTCACCGCTGGGGCGCATCGTCGTCGATACCCAGCGCTGCACCCTGTGCCTGAGTTGCGTCGGCGCCTGCCCCAGCGGCGCGCTGGCCGACAACCCGGAGATGCCGCAACTACGCTTCATCGAGCAGAACTGCGTGCAGTGCGACCTGTGCGCCAAGACCTGCCCCGAGCAGGCCATCACCCTGCAGCCGCGGCTGCAGTGGGGGTCGCAACGCAACACCCCCCAGGTGCTCAACGCCGCGCAACCCTGGCGCTGTGTGCGCTGCGGCAAAACGTTCGGCACGGTGCAGGCCATCGAGCAGATGGTCGCCCGCCTGTCCGGACATCCGGCGTTCGCCGGTGCGGCGGTGCAGCGGCTGAAAATGTGCGCCGACTGCCGTGTGATCGACCTGCACACGCAGGCCGAGATGACCATCCACGACCTTCCCTGACCGGGCCGCATGCCATGTCCGCCACCGCGCCGACCCGTTTGACCCTGGCCGCCCCCGGCAGCGACGAAGACGCCGCCCGCGCCGAACTGTGGGGGCTGCTGGCGCTGCTGTTCATCGCCCCGCCCGGCGCAGACACGCTGCGGCAGCTGGCCGCGCTGCCGCCGCAGGACGAGGCGCCGTCGGCTGCGCTGTCTGCGGCGTGGAACCGCCTGCGTCAGGCCGCGGCGCAGGCGCTTGCCGACGACGTGCGCGACGAATTCGAGGCGCTGTTCGGCGGTCCGGGGCGGCCGGCGGTGTATGTCTACGGCTCGTTCTATCTCGCCGGGGCGCTGCACGACAAACCGCTGGCGGCGCTACGCGGCGACCTGCAGCGCATCGGCCTGGCGCGGCGGATCGATCTGGGCGAAAGCGAGGATCATGTCGCCGTGCTCGCCGAGACCATGCGCTACCTCATCGCTGGCGACGACCCCGCCGTGTGCACGCTCACCCGCCAGCGCGACATGTTCCAGCGCCACATCCAGCCGTGGGTAGCGGCGATGTGCGACGCCATCGACGGCGACCGCCAGGCACGCTTCTACCGCGCAGTCGCCGCCTTTACCCGTGAATTCATCCAGGTCGAACAGCTCGGTTTCGATCTGCTCGACTGAGCCCCGTCATTCACCCTTGGCTGCCAGCGCCGGCTTGCAGCTCAGGCACGGCGCGTGCACTAGGTGGCCGTGCCATAGGCCGTGGGCGCTGCGCACCGCCACCACCAGCCAGGCGCCGCTGAGGGCAACGATGAGCATGGCGGCGAAGGCGGTGAAAAACGGCATGCCGGTGCGCACCCCCAGCGTCAGCGTGGCCGCGGCGTAAACCCCCAGCGGAAAGGTGAAGCCCCACCAGCCGAGGTTGAACGGCAGCCCGCGGCGCACCTGAATGGCCGTCAGCGCGACGGCGGTCACCAGCCACCACAGCCCCAGCCCCCACAGCACCAGCGCGCCGATCACTCCCAGCGGCGCGGCCACGGCCGCCACCGGCGCCATCACCGTGGCGGCGAATGCCTGCGGTGCCGCCGCGCCCAGAGTGAGCAGGGCGAAGGCGCCGGTGCCGATCGGCCCCAGGCTCAGCCAGGTGGACACGCCCAGTTCCTTCGGCGGCAGCTTGTGCAGCGCCAGGCGCAGGTAGAGCACGGCGAGGATGCCCAACGCGATGGGCACCGACATCCCCCACAGGGCGTAGCCGGCGACCACCAGCGTCTGCGCCTGCGCTGCGGGCAGGTGCTGGGCGAGGAAGCCAGCGCTCGACGCCGCGACTTCCGCAGGTACCACCGGCAGCAGCCACACACCTGTCATGCGGTCCAGCGAGTGATCCTGGGTGGTGAACTGGTACCACGGCACCAGCCAGCCGGTGAGCAGCGACAGGCCGACATCGAGCCACCATAGCTGCACCGCCGCCTGCGCCGCCAGCGGGTCAGCCGGGTAGAACAGCACCAGACCGTTGACCAGCGGGATCAGCGCCATCGGCAGCGCACCGAGGAACATCGACTGCACCGGATGGTTGAGCAGCGGCAGCGCGTGCCGGGTGAAAAACACCCAGCGCGCCGCGAACAAGGCGGAAAACAGCACGAAAATCACCGCATCGGCGAGGAACAGGCCGTGCGCCAGGCGGTGCAGGCCGTCGATGTGCGCGGGGAACTGCGCCAGGAGCAAGAACGTGATTCCCGTGCCCATATTCACGGTGAACCAGTTGGGGGTGAACTGACGCACCAGTTCGACCGGTGCGGGCAAATGGCTGAGAGGTTTCCACGACGACATGACGAATCGATCACAGTTGGACGAGCAGATGCCGTATGCTAGGCAGCGGTCATAAATAAGTAAAACGATTGATTTTTATAAAATCGACATAAAAAATAGATAACAAATCCCTGTCGCTGCTGTCGGCGACCGGCGGGGCGATGCGTTGCATCAACATGACATCCGTTTTGTTGCCTTGGGCGGCAGGCCGCCGGCAGCTGCGCGCGACGCGGCGGGACGTGCTGCGCCGGCTTGGCGCCGGCCTGGCCGTGGCGCTGCTGGCCTTGCCGCGCGCCGTGCCGGCGCAGCCGCCGGCCACGGTGACGCTGCAGGCGCAGTGGAGCGTGCATCTGCAGGCCGACGGTAAGGGCAGCGACGATCGCGGCGCGCAGCTGCTGGTGCTACTCGGCGGGCTGGGCGGGAGCGAGGGCGTGGCCACGGCGCAGGACACGCTGACCTGGCCAGCCGATGGCACCGGCGCTTACCGCATCGATAGCACGCTCACGCCGCGCGGCGCGCTGGCGGTGTTGCTGCGCCGGCTGCACTGGGTGCGCACGGCAGGCGGCGAGGTGCGCAACGGCCAGCCGGAGTTGCTGCAGGCCAGCAACCGCAAGGGCGACGGCCCGACGACGTGGATGCACATCACTGGCGGGCAGATGGTGGTGCAAACCGGCCAGCAGCAGGCGTCGGCGGCGCTGTCGCCCAGTCGGCCCGCACCTGCCGGGCTGACCGATCCGCTGACACTGGCCTGGGGCTACCTGCAGCGACCGCTGCCGGTCAAACCGTTCACCGTCGCGCTGCTGATCAACGACAAGGTGCAGACGGCGCACATCGTGCCGCAGCGTGTGCAGCTGGCGTGGCAGGGCGAAAACGTCGCCTGCACGCTGCTCGATGCGCAAAGCGAGCAGAGCAGCGCCACGCTGCGCATCTGGCTACGGCACAGCGACGGTCTGCCGCTGCAGGTCGAACTCGGCATGGGCGAGCGCTACGGCCTGGACGTGGTGCAGGTGCTGACGGCGGTGCCGCCTGGGCTGGACGCGCTGCGCGCGCGGCAGTAGCGCAACGTCAACCCCTTGCCGCGCCGACGCGCTACGCTATCGGCTATGGATGAGAACAGCACTTCCCCATCTTCTCCCCCGCGCAGCCAGCCGCGGGTGCGGCTGCAGATCAAGCAGGGAACGGCGATCGGGCCGGGCAAGGCCGCGCTGCTCGAAGCGCTGGAGCGCACCGGGTCGATTTCTGCCGCCGGGCGCGAGCTGGACATGAGTTACCGCCGCGCCTGGCTGCTGATCCACAGCGTCAACCAGGCGTACAAACAGCCGTTGGTCGAGGCCTCCAAGGGTGGGGCCGGCGGCGGCGGCGCGCAGCTCACCCCGCTGGGGCGGGAGGTGCTGTCGATCTACCGCCGCATGGAGCGCAAGGCGCTGCGCGCCATCCAGGCCGACCTGGAAACGCTGGAAAAACTGCTGCACGACTGAGCCGCGCCCATCCACGCGCGTGACACACGCGCTGATGTTTCCCGGCGCGCCGCTGCCGCATGGGGCGGGTCGCTGGGTGTACCCCGTGCTTCTCAGCGCGGCCAGCACTGCACCTGCGTCGCGCGCGCGTGCACCGTCACCGCCGAGCCCACGCGCAGGCCGTGATGCGCGATCAGCCGCAGCGGCGCGCGCAGCCACAGCCGCGCGCCTCCGCAGCGCAGCGCCGCGGTGGCGCTGGCCTCCTGCACGATGATGTGCTCGATCGTCCCTGCAATGGGGTTTTCCGCATCGTCGGCGCGGTCGGTCTTCAGCGGCGGCAGGCGCACGTCGTCGGGCGATACTGCCCAGTCGAGCGTCGATCCCACGGCCCAGCCCGGCGCCGTCGCCGGCTGCAGCGGTACACGCAGCGCCGTGGCCGCTTCCTCCCAATGCAGTTCGGTGTAGCCCTGTTCGGGGACATGGCGCAGCACCGTGGCGGTGAAGCGGTTGCGCACCCCCAGCAGCGCAGCCGCCGCCACGCTGGCCGGGCGGGCGAACACCTCGCGCGGCGGGCCCTGCTGCACGATGCGCCGGCCGGCGAGTACCACCACCCAGTCGGACATCGCCGCCAGCCCGGCGTCGTGCGTCGCCGCCAGCGCCGGAATGCCCAGTTGATGCATGCGCGACACCAACTCGGCCATGATGTCGTCGCGGGTGTTGACGTCCAGCGCCGAGGTCGGCTCGTCGAGCAGCAGCAACTGCGGCGAGCGCGCCAGGGCGCGGGCCAGCGCCACGCGCTGCTGCTGCCCGCCGGAGAGCTGCGCCGGGCGCAGATCGGCCTGTGCCGCCAGGCCGACCGAATCGAGCAGCGAGACGGCCTGCTGCCGGTGTGCCTTGAGCGCGCCGCCAAAGGCGTAGGCCACGTTTTCCCAGGCGCGCAGGTGTGGAAACAGCGCATAGCCCTGCGGCAGGTAGCCGATGGGGCGACGCTGCGGCGGCAGGTCGCCGAAGGGTTCACCCGCGCTGGGCACCAGTCCGGCCAGTGCCTTGATCAGCGTGGATTTGCCCTCGCCGCTAGCGCCCAGCAGCGCGGTGAAGCCCTGCACCTGGAAGTCCACGTCCAGCGCGATGGGCTCGCGCAGCGAAAGTCGAACCTGTTGTCCCATGGTCAGCGCCGGTCCTGTTTACGCCGCGACAGCGCACCCAGAATCAGCGGCAGCGGCAGGCCGATGACGAAAAACAGCCACAGCAGTGGATACACCGCGGGCAGGCCGGTGTCCTGCAGATTGACCCACAGCTTCACCGGAATGCCCTGCGGGTAATACGCCACGATGAGCACGATGCCGAACTCGCCCAGCGCCCGCACCCAGGCCAGCGCCACTCCCGCGCCCAGTCCCAGCCCGGCCAGCGGTACGGTGACGCGCCAGAAGGTGCGCCAGGGCGACTGCCCGAGGGTGAGCGAGATCAGCTCCAGCTCGCGCGGCACGCCCTCGAACGCCGAGCGCGCCGCGACGATGAAGTACGGCGCGCTGCCGTAGATCTGCGCCAGCAGAAATGCTGCGGGGGTATTGGTCAGGCTCAACCCGAGCCGGCCCAGCGGCTGGCCCAGCCAGCTGTACGGACCGTAGCTCATGCTCAGCAACAGGCCCATCGCCAGCGGCGGGGTGAGCAGCGGCAACAGCACCAACAGCTCGACGAGGAGTTTGCCGCGAAACGTATGCCGCGCCAGCCACCACGCCACCGGTGTGCCGAACGCCACGACGATGAGCAGCGCCTCCACGGTGTAGAGCAGCGAGACCTTGAGCGAATCGACGTCCCCCGCCTGCAGCTGCAGCTGCGTCCACGGCGTGCTGATGAACAGCCCGACGAACGGCAGCGACAGAAACCCCAGGCCAGACAGCCCGGCCAGCGCCAGCAGCCAGGCACGCCGGGTTTGCCGGTCGCGGCGCTGGGGGGCTGTGGCGCCGGCGGTCGGCACGGTGTCAACTGCGGACCAGGCCATGTGCGTGGCTGCCGTGTGCTGCGGTGTCGGCTGTGTTCACTTCACTGCAGCGCCGCGCCCACCGGCGGGCCGTAGCCCATGTCCTTGAACATCGATTGTCCCTGGGCGCTGGTCATGAGCTGGACGAAGGCCTCACCAGCCTTCGGATTGGGGGCGTTTTTCAGCACGGCGGCGTAGAACACCAGCGGCTGGGTGGACAGGGTGTCGGTCTTGCCGTTGGGCAGCTTGATGCTGAAGTGCACCTTGTCGTAATACGTCTTCACCATCGCCGGGTCGCTGAGGTTGATTTGCGGCGGCAGTGTGACGTAGGGCAGGTGGTGCGAAATCGCCGCGCACAGATAGCCCGACGACGCATCGATCTGCCCGGACTGCAGGCGCGCCAGCAGCGACGGTTCGGTGAAAATCTGCTGCGGATTCTCGATCGGCCCGAGGATTTTTTGCATCAGTCCGGGCTGCTTGTAAAACTTCTCCGCCAGCAGCATGGTGAAAATGATGTTGCGTCCCTGCGGGTCGACAGCCGGGTCGGTCCGGCCAAACTTCATTCCCGGCTTTTCCAGCACCGCATACCACGGCTCGCCACCCTTGGCCGCGGCCTCGAAGTCTTTGGCGAACGGGCTTTGCGGGCTGTAGGCGATGACCATTTCCGTGCTGGCAATGGGCACGGCAGTGCTCACCAGCCCGGCTTTTTGCAGCACGCGGATCGGCCCGGGGGTGATGGAAATGAACACGTCCGGATTGATTTGTTTGGACGCGATCAGCCGCGCCAGGCCGTAGGCGCCGGCGCCCTGGCCTTCGTACTGCACGTGTTCCTGTTTGGCGATCGCCGGGCCGAGCGCCTTGTCCATGACCGGGCCCATGACCCCGGCGTAGGCGACATTGAGCACGGGTTGCGCCGCCTGCACCGGCGCGGTGCAAACGGTCAGCGCAACCAGCGGCACGGCCGCAGCGAGCGAATACGACAACAGGGTACGGCGTTGCATGCAGGGCACTCCTTGAACGGGTTGAAGCGGCAGCGCCGCGACGTGTTTGCGAAAATATATCGCAGGCGTCTGCCGGGCGGTGTTTCAAGCCGTAAGGAGTGCAGCAAAAAGCGCCGACGTGCAGGCGGCGCTCGACAGTCAGGCCGGCGGCGTCTGCCCGGACTGGCGTTCGCGCAACTGCTCGGCCACGCCCTGCATCGCCCGGTCCATCAAGCCCTGCGCCTCCAGCGGCAGGATCAGGCCCTGCGCGGCCATGCGCTCCAGCGCCCGCCGCGTCATCGAATGGGCGCGGCCGCCGACCTTGCTGGAGAACATGTAGAACAAACCCTGCGGGCTGCGCCAGGTGAGCTGTGCCCGCGCGGTGCGGCCCTGGATTTGCAACTGCACCCAGGTGCCGATGTCCAGCGAGGCAATCAGTCCGGCGACTTCTGCGGGCGACAGCAGTGCACCGTCTGCCGCTGTCGTGTCGGCGGTGGCCGCAGACGCCGTCCCCGGTGTCTGCGGCTGTGTTTCCGTGGGAACATCGCTGGCTTCGATCAGGCCGCTGGTGAGTTTTTCCTCGTTGCGTACCAGCGCCTCGGGCATGGCGCTGGAGGTCGCGGCGCTGGGTTGCGGGTGCAGCAGCCGCGACCACTCCCGCTGCAGCAGCAACGCGTCATCGCGCGACACCGCCTGCTGCGCCTCGCCCTGGCCGCGGATGGCCTGCGCCTGCGCATCCATCAGCCAGGTGAGGAATTCCTGGCGCTTGCTGTCCGCCAGCGAAATCAGGTCCAGTCCCTGACCGAGCCGTTGCACCAGCGTGGGCAGCAGCTTGAGCAGCGCCTTGCGGTCGGCATCGACGGTCTTGGGCTGCACACTCCAGATCAGATCGCTGGCCGTCTGCTTGTAGGTCTGGGTATCGGGCGCATCCTCGCCGAAACGCAACACCGACTCGGCGAGCACCGTGGACCAGTTCTCCAGCATGAAGTCGCGCAACTGCGGGTGGGTGTGCAGCCGCGCGAACACGCTGTGCAAATGCCGGTAGAGCGCGCCGTGCAGCAGACTGCGGAATTCGGCGCGGCGTAGCGCGTCGACGGCCTCGGCCTGCTGCTGCTCGACAGCCGCCGCGCTCTCGGCGATATGCCGCTGCAGGTCGCCGAGCTGGTGCTCGAACACCGTGCTGTCGTCTTCCTCCGCGTTGACGATGGCTTCGACCATGCGCGACAGGAACGGCAGAAAGCGCTGCGCCGCCGGCTCGTCCACGCTGCTGAATCCGGCGCTGTATTCGGCCACGCGGTTGAGCAGCTTGCGCGCCGGATGGTTGCGCGAGCTGAACAGACTGGCGTCACGCAGCCCCAGGCGCAGCACCGGGATTTGCAGCCGGGCCAGTTGCGCCTTGACCGCAGGCAAAAGTTTTGGGTCGGCCAGAATGTGGTCGAACAGCAGCGAGACGACGTCGATGGTCAGCCGTTCCAGCGGCCGGCTGGCGACTTCGTACAGTGCCTGCCGGTGCTGTTCGATGAGGTTGACTGCTGCCGGGGCGCTGCCGGGCTGTTCGCGCCAATTGACCTCGCGCAAACCCAGCCGGTCGGTCAGCAGCAGCCGGTCCAGAGCGTCGCGCAGCTGCGGGTTCAGGCTGAAGGTCTGGCCGAACAGCGACGACGAGGCGAAGCCCGACGGCGCCGCCGCCCCGCCTGCTGCCGCCGCCTCGCCCGCGGCGCCGTCGGCACGGCCGGCGAGCAATTGCTGCAGCGCCTCCAGACTGAGTTCGCCGGCGGCGGCCTCTTTGCTGCCGGCGACCAGCGGGCGCTGCGCCCGCTGGCGGTATTGCGCCGGCTCGACGTGCAGCTCGGCCAGCCGCTTGTTGTACAGCGCGTAAGTGTCTTTGAGCGCTGCCGACATGCCTTTGCCGAAGGCGCGTAGCAGCCCGAGCCGTTCCTCGGCGCCGAGTTCGACCACCCCCAGCGCGTGGTGCAGCGATTTGCTGAACACTTCGGGCCGCAGCGGGTTGGGCTGCGGTGCGGCGCTGTCCCCGGCGCGCAGGCTGTCGAGCCGGGCGCCCAGATCGCGCACCTCCCACTGCGCCTCGGCTTCGAGCAGATGCGTCAGCCGCGACACTTCGACACCTTCCTCCAGCTCGGCTTCGTCCACCAGGCTGAGGGCTTCGAGTTGCAGCTCCTGCGGCGCGACCGGCTTTTTGCCACGGATTTCCTCGTCGAGCACGGCATGGAAGCGCTCGACGAAGGCTTGGATCAGCTTGCCCTCGTTCTGGCGCAGCGCATGGCTGAGGTCGGCAAACTGCTGCCGGTCTCGTCCGCTGCTCGCGGTTTCTGCCTGCTGTTCCAGCGCCTCGATCACCTGACGCACCACGGAGCGCATCAGCGCATCCGAACGCTGGATGGCATCGTCGATGCAGGACTGGAAAATTTCGGAGGGCAACATGGTGGGGAGCAACAGTCGGCACCTGTCGGGCAGGTTGACAATTCTGCACAATGTAAACCGTTTTATCCGACAGTTTCCTGTTTTTTGCCTGACGGCGCGCGGTCTGCCGCGGTGCGACCTTGCGCTGACGCAAAGCGTCTTGCCATGCCGAACCGTTCTGCGCAGCCGATTCCGTCCGGGCTGGAGCGCGGGTTAATCCCTGTGCTCGGCAGGGGATTGCGTGCGCAGCCGCTGCACGCCAGCGGATTTTGCGCCACCTGGCGGGTGAGTGGAAGCGGGGCGGCGGCGTTCGTCAAGACGGTGCCGCTCGCGCGCGCGGAGGTGCTGCACGCCGAGGCCGACGGTCTGCGCGCGCTGGCGGCCACTGCCACGGTGCGCGTGCCCGCCGTGCTCGCGCTGGACGACGCCGCAGCGCAGGGCGTGACGCTGCTGGCGTTGGAGTGGCTGGATCTGCGTGCGCCGGACGCAGGATTCGGCGCGCGGCTGGGCGCGGCGCTGGCGGCACTGCACGCGGCGGCACCGCCGGCCCTGCCGGCGGGCGTGCGCTTCGGCTGGCGGCGCGACAACTGGATCGGCGCCACGCCGCAGAGCAATTCCCCGCATGCCGAGTGGGTGGATTTTTTCTGCGGCCAGCGGCTGGACGCGATGTGCCGGCGGCTGCTGGCTGCCGATCCGTCGCATGCCGCGCTGTGCGCCGCCGTGGAGGCAGTGATGCAGCGCTGGCCGGCGTTGTTCGACGACGGCCATGTGCCGCAGCCCAGCCTGCTCCACGGCGATTTGTGGAGTGGCAACTGGGGCATGCTGGCCGATGGCAGCGCGGTGATTTTCGACCCCGCGGTGGCCATCGGCGACGCCGAGGCCGATCTGGCGATGATGGAACTGTTCGGTGCGCCGCCGCCGGGTTTCTGGCCAGCGTACCGTGCCGCCGGCCGCGGGCTGCACCCGGGGTATGCACGGCGACGCGCGGTGTACCAGCTCTACCACCTGCTCAACCACGCCCTGCTGTTCGGCGGCGGCTACGCGCGTCAGGCGCTGTCGCTGGCGCAGCAGGTGCTGCGCACGGCTGCGGGCTGAGGTGCCGTTGCCGGCAGCGGCGCGGCGAGATGGCCAAGGCGTTCGAGTTCGCGCCGCAGCAGGTGGGCGGCGGCGACCATTTCGCGCAGCGCCGCGTCGGTTTCGGGCCAGCCGCGGGTCTTCAGCCCGCAGTCGGGGTTGACCCACAGGCGCTGCACCGGAATCACCTGCGCGGCGCGGCGCAGTAGCTCGGCCATGCTTTGCGCGCTGGGCACGCGCGGCGAGTGGATGTCGTACACCCCGGGGCCGATGTCGTTGGGGTAGGCGAACGCACCGAAGGCGTCGAGCAGTTCCATGTTCGAACGCGAGGTTTCGATGGTCAGCACGTCGGCGTCGAGCGCGGCGATCGACGGCAGGATGTCATTGAACTCCGAATAGCACATATGCGTGTGGATCTGGGTGTCGTCGTGCGCCACTGCCGAGGCCACGCCGAAGGCGCGCACCGCCCAGTCCAGATACGCCGGCCGCTGCGCATGTTTGAGCGGCAGCCCTTCGCGGAAGGCAGGCTCGTCGATCTGGATGATGGCGATGCCTGCGCGCTGCAGGTCGTCGACCTCGTCGCGCACGGCCAGCGCCAGCTGCATCGCCACGTCTTCGCGCGGCAGATCGTCGCGCACGAAGCTCCACTGCAGCAGGGTGATCGGCCCGGTGAGCATGCCTTTGACCGGCTTGTCCGTCAGCGACTGCGCATAGCGCGCGGTGTCCACGGTCATCGGCTCGGGCCGCCAGACGTCGCCCCAGAGAATGGGCGGCTTGACGCAGCGTGAGCCGTAGCTTTGCACCCAGCCGTTGCTGCTGAAGGTGTAGCCCCAGAGCTGCTCGCCGAAGAATTCGACCATGTCGTTGCGCTCGGCCTCGCCGTGCACGAGCACGTCCAGCCCGATGTCTTCCTGGCGGCGGATGACGCTGCGGATTTCCTCACGCATGCGCTGCAGATAGTCGGTGTGGCGCAACTCGCCGCGCCGCCAGGCAGCGCGCGCGGCGCGGATGTCGGCGGTTTGCGGGAACGAACCGATGGTCGTGGTCGGCAGCAGCGGCAGGTGCAGCCGCGCGCGTTGTGCCACGATGCGCTGGGCATACGGCGACGCGCGGCGGGAGTCGGCCGCGGTCAGCTCCTGCACCCGCCGGCGCACCTGCGGCAGGGTGATGCGCGGGTTGTCGCGGCGCGACTGCAACGCGGCGGCGTTGGCCTGCAGCGCCTCCTGCACCGCCGTCTCGCCGCCGTCGAGCGCGCTGGCCAGCACCTGCAGCTCGCCGAGCTTTTCCGCGGCAAACGCCAGCCAGGGGCGCACTTCCGGGTTCAGCCGCGAGCCGTCCTCGCCGGCCAGGCTGACTGGCACGTGCAGCAGCGAGCACGACGGCGCCAGCCACAGGCGCTCGCCCAGCGCGGCGTGCAGCGGTTGCAGTGTATCGAGCAGTGCGCGCAGATCGCTGCGCCAGACGTTGCGCCCGTCGATCACCCCGGCCGACAGCACCCAGTGCGGCGGCAGCGCGTGCGCCCATTGCGCCCACTGCTGCGGCGCACGCACCAGATCCAGGTGCACGCCGTCGACCGGCAGCGTCGCCACCGTCGCCGGGGCCAGGCTGATCGATTCGAAGTACGTGGTCAGCAGCAGCCGCGGCCGTTGCGCGCCGGGCTGCGCCGCAATCGCGGCGTACAGCGCGGGCAGGGCGTCGCGCCAAGCGACGGGCAGATCGAGGGTGAGTGCCGGCTCGTCGAGCTGCACCCAGTCCACGCCGAGGGCGGCCAGCGCCGCCAGCACCCGGGCGTAGGCTGCCGACAGTGGCGCGGCCAGGCTCAACCGGTCGAACCCCGGCTGGTGCGATTTGGCCAGCCACAAAAAGCTCAGCGGCCCGAGCAGCACCGGCTTGGCCGTATGTCCGGCCTGCTGCGCTTCGCGCACGCGGTCGAACAGCCACGGGGCGCCGCCGTCGAAACGGGTCTGGGCGTCGAGCTCGGGCACGAGGTAGTGGTAGTTGGTGTCGAACCACTTGGTCATTTCCATCGCCGGCTGCGCCGCATTGCCGCGGGCCAGCGCGAACATCTGCTCCAGGCCGAGGGTGGCTGCATCGAAGCCGAAACGCGCCGGCAGTGCACCCAGCAGCGCGGCGGTGTCGAGCACATGGTCGTACAGCGCAAAGTCGCCGACGGTGGCAAAGCGCAGCCCGGCGTCGCGCTGTGCGCGCCAGTTGGCCGCGCGCAGCCGTGCCGCGGTGGCCTGCAGCGCGGCGGCGTCGCTCTTGCCCTGCCAGAAGCTTTCGAGGGCGAATTTGAGTTCGCGCTGCGGGCCGATGCGGGGATAACCGAGGACGTGTGTGGTGATGGTCATGGCAGTCGTTGCAGATTCAATCTCAATCGGGCCTGCCAGTGTGCGATGTACGCCGGATTGAATCAAGCGATGTTTTTTCGCGCTAGGATGAATGAAATTCAACTTTGTCTGACATGCTCGAACTGCGACATCTGCGTTCTTTACTGGCCATTGCCGAAACCGGGCGGATCAACACCGCGGCGCAGACGGTGCATCTGACACCGTCGGCGCTATCGCACCAGTTGCGCGCGCTGGAGCGGCATTACGGCCTGCCGTTGCTGCGGCGCGATGCCCGCGGGCTGCGCTTCACCCCGGCGGGCGAACGCCTGCTGGCGCTGGCACGGCAGATACGCGAGGCGCAGCGTGCTGCCGAGCTCGATCTGCAACGCATCCAGGGCGACACCCGCGGCAGCCTGCGGCTGGTGCTGGAATGCCATACCTGTTTCGAGTGGCTCATGCCGGTGATGGATGCGTTCCGCCAGCGCTGGCCCGACGTCGAGGTCGATCTGGTGTCCGGGTTTCACCGCGACCCGCAGACCCTGCTCGACGACGGCAAGGCCGACATGGTCATCGGCGCGCTGCGTCCGGCGGGGCGGCAATGGACGTCGCTGCCGCTGTTCCGCTTCGAGATCCTGCTGGCGCTGCCGCCCGGACATGCGTTGTGCGCCAGGCGCACGGTGCGCGCTGCCGATCTGCAGGGGCAAACCCTCATCACCTACCCGGCGCCGGAGGAGCGCATCGATCTGATCCGTGAAGTGCTGCGCCCTGCCGGGATCCGCCTGCCGCGGCGCACCGCGGAGCTGACGATCGCCATCCTGCAGCTCGTCGCCAGCCGCCGTGGCGTGGCCGCGCTGCCCAACTGGGCGCTCAAACCGGCGGTGGACAGCGGCTACGTGCAGGCGCGGCGCATCGGCGCGCGCGGCCTATGGAGCGAGCTGTACGCCACGGTGCCGGCCGAGCTCGGCCAGCGGCCGTATGTGCACGACTTCGTCGACATCGCGCGGCAGAGCATCGCCAGCCGCCTCGACGGCGTGCAACTGCTGTGAGCACGGCAGGCGAAAAGGGCGCGTCGTGGCAGGACGCGCGGCGGCGCAGGACAATGCAGTCTGCGTTTTCACCTGAAGGAGCAGACATGTCACATCACACCCAGACGTTGCACACCGCAGACGGCCAGACGATCAGCGCCTATGTCGCCGAGCCGCAAGGCAAGCCGCGCGGCGGCATCGTCGTCGTGCAGGAAATTTTCGGGGTCAACGCGCACATCCGCAGCGTGGCCGATGGCTATGCCGCAGCAGGGTATCTGGCCATTGCCCCGGCGGTGTTCGACAGCGTGCAACCGCAGGTCGAGCTGAACTACGACGCGCAGGGCGTGCAGAAGGGGCTGGAACTCGTTGCCGCGCTCGGCATGGATCGCGCGCTGGCCGGGGTGCTGGCCGCAGCGCAGGCGGCCGCCGTGGCCGGCAAGGTCGGCGTCGTCGGCTTCTGCTGGGGCGGCACCATCGCCTACCTGGCAGCGATCCGCGCCGGGTTGCCGGCGGTGAGTTATTACGGCGGGCGCAATGTGCAGCTCGTCGGCGAGCCGGCCAAGGGCCCGTTGCAGTTTCATTACGGCCTGCGCGACGCGCACATTTCCGCCGCCGACCGCGAAGCCGTGCGCGCGGCCAATCCCACCGCCGAGTTTTACGTCTACGATGCCGACCACGGTTTCAACTGCGACGCTCGACCGAGCTACGACGCTGCCGCCGCCCGGCTGGCGCGCGAGCGCGCGCTGGCGTTTTTCGCCAAGCATGTCGGCTGAGAACGTGTGAGCGCCCACACCCCCGCCCGGCCATGACCCGCAGGTCGTGCCGCGGGATGCAGCGACAATGGCGGGCTTGCTCCCGTCCCGCATGACTCTCCATCGCATCCGCCGCCTGCCTGCGCCGGCCAGAGAAACCTGGCTGCCGGCGTTGCCTTGCGCCCGGCGCAGCGGGCTGCAGAGCTGGCTGACCGACGCCGGATCGCTGACGCGGCGCTTGCGCGCCGGCAGCAGCCGCTTCGAACTCCGGCTGCTGCGTCAGGGCGTGGGCCGCGCGCTGCGCGACGAATACCGTCTGCTTGGTTTGCCGCACGGGCGCAAGGTCTGGCGCCGCGACGTGCTGCTGGTGGCCGATGACGTGCCGCGGGTTCTCGGCCACAGCGTGTGCGCGCTGCAGGCGCTGCGCGGGCCGTGGCGTCTGTTACGGCACCTGGGAAGCAGACCCGTGGGCGACGCCGTGTTCACCCGCGCACAGACGCAGCGCACGGCGCTGCGTGTCAAACGTCTGCGCCCGGGGCTGCCGTTGCGCCGGCTTGCCGCCGCGGTGCGGCCACAGGGCGGCGCATCCCCCTGGGCGCGGCGTTCGGCATTCGTTTTCGGCGGCCAGCCCTTGTGGGTGAGCGAGGTGTTTTTTCCGCCCGATGCGCACGGGCCCAAGCCGTGAGAAGCGTGACAAAAGTCACTCAGCTATCGAGGAAACGTCGGAGAATTGACCGCACAGGCCCTTCGCGCCTTGGAGATATTGCGGTTTATCAATAAGTTGCGGGGCAGGCTGCCTAGACTGCACGCTCCATTTGTAACCAAATGCAATCCGGCCAGCCCTTAGGCCGGTCGGGTGGGTGTTTTTTCAGGAGCGCTCTGATGCTGGTCAGCAACCTTCGGGAACGCTATTCGCCGATGTATTTCCTCGCCGCGCTCGGCGCGGGGGGATTGGCGGTGTCGTTTTTTCTCTATCCCATGTTTTTGTTGCCGCACCCGGACACGCCGATGGTCACGTTCAACCATCTCTGGCCGGCGATCACCGCGGCCGACAACGGCGTGGTCGCCGCGCTGCTGGCGCTGGACCTGCTGGCCATCGCCGGCTTTGCCGCGCTGCATTTCTGGCTGCTGGCGTGGAATCTGCGCGAATTCAGGCTGTTCCGGCAAACGGCGGCGTACCAGACGCTGCTGTCGTCCAACGCCGAAATCGGCCTGATGTCCGTCCCGCTGACGCTGGCCATGAGCATCAACGTGGCCTTCGTCCTCGGTGCGGTGTTCGTGCCGAATCTGTGGTCCGTGGTCGAATGGCTGTTCCCTGGAGCGATCGCCGCGTTTCTCGCCGTGGGCATTTACGCGCTGCGCATTCTCGGCAGATACTTCACGCGGCTGTTCGTCCACGCCCAATTCGATTTTGCCGAAAACAACTCGCTGGCGCCGATGGTGTCGATTTTCGCCCTGGCCATGGTGGCCGTGGGCCTGGCCGCGCCCGGGGCGATGAGCCATCACCGCGAGGTCAACGCCATCGCCATGGTGCTGTCGATCTTTTTTGCCAGCGCCGCGGTGTTGCTGCTGCTGGTCAAAATCGTGCTCGGGTTCGATGCCATCTTGCGCCACGGCATCGCCCCGGCCGCTGCGGGCAGCCTGTGGATCCTCATCCCCATTCTGACGCTGCTCGGCATCACCTGGATCCGCTGGTCGATGGGCCTGTCGCACAGCTTCGGCAACCCGCGGCATCCGACCGATTTGCTGCTATTCACCACGGTGGTGCTGTCGCTGCAGGTGCTGTTCGGGCTGATTGGCTACGCGGTCATGCGGCAGCTGAATTACTTTACCGACTATGTCGGCGGGGCGAAAAGCAATGCCGGGTCGTTTGCCGTGATTTGCCCGGGCGTGGCGTTTTTCGTTTTCGGCATGTTTTTTCTTGCTTTCGGTCTGGTCATGCCCAAGCTCGTCAGCGCCGGATCATGGATGTACTTTGCGCTCATGACCCCGCTGATTGCGGTGCAGGCCAAGACGGTGCAGGTGTATCTGCGCCTGCTGGGCACGGTGCTGCTGCAATCTCGACAGCGTTGGGCGTCTGCCTGAGCGCTGCGGCGATGGCCGGGCGCGGTCCGGCCATGCGGCGCGAGGATGCCGACCGCCGGCTCAGGCGGCAAACACCGGCGCACGGGCGTGCGCCCAGGGACGCGCCTGCTCCAACTGGCTGGCCAGGCGCAGCAGCAGATCTTCGCGGCCCCATGCGGCGACGAACTGCACACCGAGCGGCAGCCCGCGGGCATCCAACCCCCAAGGCACCGACATCGCCGGAACCCCGGTGAGATTGGCCAACTGGGTGAACGGCGTGCGCTGCAGATTGTCGAACGCCAATTGCTCGACCATGCCGCTGCGCCGCAGCAGCGCAGCCAGGCCGAAGCGCAGCACCAGCCGCAGCGCTTGCTGCTGCCAGGCCGCGGGCTTGAGCTCACCGATGCGCGCCGGGGGCTGGGCGCACGTCGGCGTGAGATAGAGATCGAACCGGGTGAACAGTTGGCCGAGGGCGCGCATCGGCGTGTTCCAGCGCGCTCGCGACAGCGCATACTCGCCGGCCGACAGGCTGCGCCCCATCAACGCCAGCGCCCGGGTGTCGTCCTCGAACGCCCTGGCCGGGATGCCCTGTTGCCGCCACCACTGCAATTGCGCCGCCACCTGGCCGAAATACATGGTGAGGTAGTCGCGGGCAAGCTGCATGCCGTCGCCGACCGGATCGACCTGCTCGACGCTGTGGCCCAGCGTCTGCAGCAGGTGGGCGCACTCGGTGGCCGCGGCAGACCAGGCTGGGTCCACCGCGGCGCCCAGTGGAGACGCCGTGCTCAACGCAATGCGCAAGTGTGCGATGGGCGCGCCCACCTCCTGCGCGTAAGGCCGCAGCGGCGGGGCGACGACGAATGGGTCGCCCGGCTCGGCGCCACTGAGCACATCCAGCAGCGCCGCGCTGTCACGCACAGAGCGCGAGATGACGTGCGCGCTCACGGCGCCTTCCCACAACTCGTCGAACTGCGGCGCGCTGCTCACCCGCCCGCGTGAGGGTTTCAGGCCGAACACCCCGCAATACGCCGCAGGAATCCGGATCGACCCGCCGCCGTCGGCCGCCGCCGCCACGGGCACGATCCCCGCCGCGACCGCAGCAGCGGCGCCGCCAGACGATCCGCCCGGAGTGTGCCCAGTATTCCACGGATTGCGCGTCGGGCCGAACGCCACGGGCTCGGTGACGGCCTTCAAGCCGAGTTCCGGCGTGTTGGTTTTGCCAAAAATCACCAAACCGGCCTGCTGCCAGCGCCGCACGATGGCGTCGGTCTGCATTGCCGGGCGCTGCGCGATACGCCCGTTGCCCTGGCTGGTGGGCACACCAGCCAGATCCATGCCCAAATCCTTGAGCAGAAACGGCACACCGGCGAATGCACCCTGCAGCGCAGTCGCCGTGACCAGTTGCTGCCGCGCGTGCTGGCGCAAGTCGAGCGTGACGGCATGAATGCGCGGGTTGACTATATCGCACCGCTGCAGCGCTTCTTCCAGCGCCTGCGCAGCGGAAATTTCGCCACAGCGGATGCGGCGTGCCAGCTCGGTCGCATCCGGCGGCGCGGCGGCGTCGGTGGGAAAAGCGGAAATGACTGCAGACGACATGCGCGTCACTGTAAAGCCAATCGCGCGCTCATGTCGCCCTGCGCGGCAGACAATTTTTCCCGGCTCTCTCGCAAGCAGCCGACACTGTGAAGTGCAACATAGATTGCGACTGACCAGGCGAAGCGGGAAGAGGCGGGAAAAGGCGGGGTGAGGCGGGATAAAAGCTCGGCGGCGACGAGTAGTTTTCGCGTCGAGCAGGTCAATCGGTTGACAGGGCGTTGTTACAAATCCGCCACTTACGGACGGGCGAGAAAATGCGCCTGTTTGTTACAAATCCTCCACATGATTTGCGACCATGAGAAACCATCTGACAGCGTTGAAGACGGCCTCAAGGCGGGATGGAAGTGGCTTGAAGGGTGACGCCACATCCTGAATTGCTGCGAGTGCTGGGCGGCATATTGCGAGCGCTGGCGCAGCTGGGACCGGAGCCGGTTTTCATGGCCGCAAGGCGCATTGAGGTTGCCGCCTGGCTGGTGCGAACGCGCCGGCAGGAACAGGCGGCCAACGACTCGACGTGGCCGCCTGAACAGCAGGACGGCTAGGCCGATTTTTTGTTCAGCGCGCCCAGGGTGAGGCGCAGCTTTTCCACGACCGGCTCGATGGAGCCATACGCCTCGGCATTCTGATAAATGCCTGCAACCAACTGGGCTTTTGTCTCGGCAGACGCCGGGATGCCCAGTTCCTCGACCAGCTTGTCGACGGTGGAAATGATGCGCGCCAGCGTGTCGACCGGCTGCTCAAGACGGGCGGGCCACTGAGGCTTCACCTCGAACGCGTAATTACCTGCCGCAAGGTCTGGAACGGGCTGTCCGGGCCGCATCTGCCCTTTCCCTGAAGCCAACCACTCCATCGACACACCGGCCGCCGAGCAAAGCCTCGCCATCGCCTCAAAGCCAGGCGATGCCTCCCCCCTCAGATATTTGTATAGCGAATCCACATGCACACCGGCTGCTTCGGCGGCCTTTGCTCTAGTCTGAAAGCACTCAACAACGGCGCGAAGTCTAGTTGCGAGTTCTGATCTTGGCGCAGAATCGGAACTCGCAACTGAGTTGCGAGTTTCTTCTTCGCTTGACAAGTTCGTGTTTTCCATTGCGAATCAATAGGTTATCGTTTCACTAGAAATTTTTCAGTTGCTAGTTCAGTTGCTAGTTGCATGCAAGAATTTGTTCTTGTATAGTCGCTGATCATGTTCAACCATCTATAGTGAATTGACATGTCTAACAAGCAGCAACAAGAAGAAGTTCTCGACTGGCACCGCGCCGACGTGATTGCTGCACTGCGCAAAAGCGGATGGACGCTGTCCTCCCTGTCCAAGCACGTCGGCCTGTCCCGCGGCACGCTGGCCGTGGCGCTCGACCGCAAGTACCCCAAGGGAGAGGCCATCATTGCCGAAGCCATCGGCACCGCGCCGCAGCACATCTGGCCGACGCGCTATGCGCCAAAGCATAGGACACCGGTCACAAAACCGATAGTCAACGCCAAGCAAAAAAATGAACACGATTCTTTATCGGATCGTGTCATGAAAGCGGCCTGACGGGACGGCATTCATGCGGCGCGCAGCGCAAGACACCCGCACCCGCGACCTGTTCGAGGTGCCCGAGCCGGCACCCGAGCTGCCGGGAACGCACGACTTCCGCACCCAGGTGGCGCATCTGGTGAGCGAAGTCATGCGCCGGGCCGAGAGCGACCGCTGGGGCATTGCCGCGGCGATGACCCGTCTCACCGGCAAGGACGTGAGCAAGCACATGCTCGACGCCTACGCCTCGGAGCTGCGCGAAGACCACAACCTGCCGCTTTACCTCGTGCCTGCGCTGGAAGTGGCCTGCGGCTCGCACCTGATTTCGCGCTGGCTGGCCGAAGTGCGCGGCGCGCAGCTGCTGATCGGCCGCGAAGCGTTGATGGCCGAGCTGGGCCGCCTGGAACGGGCGCGCGACGAGGCGACCAAGAACATCAAGCGCCTGAAGGCGCAACTGCAACTGGGGGAATCCGATGCGTGAATGGTTCAGTTCCACGCAACTTGCTGGATTGCCAGGGCTTCCAAGTACCGCCTACGGCGTGAGAAAGGCTGCGGAGCGCTCTCGCTGGCAGTCTCGCCAGCGAGAGGGAAAGGGCGGCGGCCTCGAATATCACATCTCCAGCCTCCCCGACCTCACCCAGGCGCATCTGGCGCGCGAACATGCCCGCGCGGAGCTGGCGGCGGCGCGGCAGGCGGCGCAAACCAGCCTGCGGCGGGCGATGGTCGACGCGGCGCAGGACATTGCCATCGAGGGCCTGAAAAAAGCCGCCGGTCTCAGCGGAAAACCGGCTGCGCGCATGCAGGCGCGCATGGCCTGCGTGCTGGCCGCGCGGCAGTGGCTGCAACAGCACGGCATTGCCGACCGCGACGGGGCGCCGGGGCGTAAAAAGGGCTTGATGCTGTTCGTCGCCGCCTGGAACACCGGGGCCGTGACGGGCGTGGAAGCCGAGCGGGCGCTGCTGGGCGAGATCGACCTGTCCACGCTGTACCGCTTCATGGCCGCGCACCGCCGACGCGGGCTGGCCGCGCTGGCCGGCAGCTACGGCCACCGGCGCGGGCGCGGGCAGATCGACGCCAACCCACAACTGCGCGAACTGGCCGAGTGGTTTTGCTTCGAGTACCCGCATGCCGGGCCGCTGCGGCTGGTGGAAATCGCCCGGCAGCGACTGGGTGTGACGCTGGCTGAAAGCACCGCGCGGCGCTGGCTGCAGATCTACCGCCGCGAAAACGAGGCGCGCATCCTGGCCGTCACCAATCCGGACGCCTGGAAAGACAAGTTCCTGCCGGCTTTCGGCGATGCCAGCGCCGAGGCCGAGCATCTGAACGCCATCTGGGAGCTCGACGGCACACCGGCTGACGTCATGCTGCTCGACCCCGACACCGGCGAGCTGCGGCGCAGCACCGTCATCGGCTGCATCGACGTCTACAGCCGCCGCTTGCGCTTTCTGGTCGCGCGCACGGGCACGGCGGCGGGCATTGCCAGCCTGTTGCGCCGCTGCATCCTCGACTGGGGCGTGCCCGACACCGTGCACACCGACAACGGACAGGACTACGTGGCCGTGCATCTGCAGACCTTCCTGTCGAGCCTGCACATCCGGCAGCGGTTGTGCGCCCCGTTTTCGCCCTGGGAAAAGCCGCACATCGAGCGCGCCATGCGCAGCATGAGCCACGACCTGGTCGAGCTTTTGCCCGGATTCATCGGTCACAACGTCGCACAGCGCGCGCAGATCGAAGACCGCAAAGCCTTTGCCGAGCGGCTGTTCCGCAAGGGCCAGACCGTCGAGCTGCACCTGTCGCCCGCGCAACTGCAGGATTTTCTCGACCGCTGGTGCGCCGCCTATGAACAGCGCCCGCATGACGGTTTGAACGGGCTTTCACCGGCCGTTCAAGCCGCGCAGAGCGCCGGCGCCGTCAAGCGCGTGGCCGACACGCGCGCCCTCGACCTGCTGCTGTTCCCCATCGAAAAGCGCCGCGTGGTCGGCAAAAAAGGCATCCGGCACGACAACTGCCTTTACACCGCCCCCGAGCTGGGCGCGCACATCGGCGCCGAAGTGCTGCTGCGGCTCGACCCGGAAGATCAGGGCCGCGTGGTCGTGTTCCTTGCCAGCAGCGGGCAGTTTTTGTGCGAAGCCTTCGACGCCGAGGCCACCGGCGTGTCCCGCCGCGATGTCGCCATTGCGGGGCGCCGTGTGGGCAAAGAGGCCGCCGCCGCCGGGCGGGCGCTGGCGCGCGAACTGCGCGGCCAGCACAACAGCAAGACCCTGGCGCAAGAGCTGCTGGCCGCGCGCCTGGCCGATGCGCCCAACGTCGCGCCGCTGCCGCGCCCGGCCGTGCCGCACCACACCGAGGCGCTGGCGCAGGCCCGCGCCGCGCTGGACGGCCCGGCCCGCCCGCGCAGCACCGTCGATGACAACGTGGTCGCGCTGCGCCAGCAGCAGGCGCTGCAGGCGGGCGATTTCGACCGCGTGGCCGAACTCACCGACCCGAGAAAGGTGCACGCCCGCTGGAAGCGCCTGGAAGCGCGCGTGCTCGCCGGCGAATACGTGCCCGACGCCGAGCGCGTCGCCCTGGCGCAATACCTGCGCAGCCCCGAGTGCAAATCCATTACCGAAACCCTGGAGGCGTTCGACCTCGACTGGCGGCAGTTCGCCACCGACTGAACCGTCGCAAAAACCGCAAGGAGAAACCGTGAAAACCAAGATCGTCCCGATCAAAAACATCTTCCGCATGAAAGAAGCGGCCGATGCGCTGCTGTCGCGCTCGGCCGGCATGCCCGGCATGGGGCTGGTGTACGGCGACACCGGCTACGGCAAAACCACCGGCTGCACCTGGCTGGTCAACCAGGTGCGCGGGGTTTATGTGCGCGCCATGTCGCTGTGGTCGCCCAAATCCATGCTCGAGGCCATCGCCCGCGAGCTCGACATCGACGTGCGCAAAATGACTCTGGCGGCGATGGTCGAAACCATCGTGCTGCGCCTGGGCGAAACCGGCCGGCCGCTGTTCATCGACGAGTGCGACTACCTGGTCGACTCCAAGCGCCTGGTCGACACCCTGCGCGACGTTCACGACATGTCGGCCAGCCCGGTCATCCTGATCGGCATGACCGGCATCGACCGCAAGCTGCGCGGACATCCACAGCTCACCGGCCGCATGGCCCAGTGGGTCGAATTCACCGGGCTGGACGGCGACGATGTGCGGCTGCTGGCCGACGGCCTGTGCGAGATTCGCGTCGGCGACGCCCTGCTGGCCGACCTCACCCGCCGCGCCAGCCCGCCCGGCGGCGGCGCCGAAATCCGCCGCGTCGTCGTCGGCCTGGGCAACGTCGAGCAGCACGCCCGCCGCCGCGGCCTGACCGCCTGCGACGCCGCCGACCTGCCCAAAGGCTTCGACTTCTTCCTCGGCAGCCCCGGCCACGCCCCCGCCAGCACCGCCGCGGTGCGCAAACTCGGAGCCGCAGCATGAGCGGCACGGTCGGCATGCACAACACCGGCGCCCGCCAGCCCACGGCGCGCGACCGCGTCTGGCAATCCATGCGCATCCTGCGCCGCTTCACCGCCGCCGAGCTGGCCGCCACCGCCGACACCGGCGCCGACAACTGCGCCAAATACTGCCGCGGCCTGCTCGCCGCGGGCATCCTGCGCATCGCCCAGCCCAAGCAAGACGGGCGCAAAGGCGGCCACACCGTCTACGCCCTGCAGCGCGACCTCGGCCCCCACGCCCCACGGCTGCGCATCGACGGCAGCACCTACGACCCCAACGCCCACCGCGTGCTGCCCGGCGGCATAAAACAACTTCGCGGAGGCCGCGCATGACCGCCCGCGCCCCCCAGACCCAGCAAGGCGACTGGCTGCAAGCCCTGCGCGACGCCTGCGCCGGCATGAGCCAGCGCGAAGTCGGCGAACTCATCGGCTACTCCGAAAGCGTCGTCAGCCAGGTGCTATCGGGCAAATACCGCGGCGACATCAAGCGCGTTCGCGCCGCCGTCGAAGGCGGGTTGATGGGCGCCACCGTCGACTGCCCCGTGCTCGGCGTCATCCCCCGCCAGCGCTGCATCGAGCACCAGCGCCGCCCCTTTGCCGCCACCAACCCCACCCGCGTGCAGCTCTGGCGCGCCTGCCGCACCTGCCCCAACCGCACCACCGAGGACAAAGACACATGAAGCCCACCTACATCCCCGAGCAAGGCTCGCTGCCCCACCGCGTGCTCACCTGGTTCGCCCTCAACCCCGAGGAAGAACTCACCTTTGCCGACATCGCCCGCAAGTTCGACGTCGCCGTGGTCTCCAACGTGCGGCCGTCCCTGCAACTGGCCATCAACGCCGGGCTGCTCATCCTGTTCAAAGATGAAAAAGGGCAATCCACTCTGCGCCTGGGCCCCGCCTTCGACGCTTGGAAAGCCACCGCCGGCCCCAAGGCCGTCGTCCCCGTGCGCGCGCACGGCGGCGCGCAGCGCAAAGCGCCGCCTCCGCTGCTCGACCTCGACGCCGTCGAAGTGAAAAAAGGCCTGATCGGCCCACGCAATGGCGACAACGCCATCACCCTGCGCAAGCAAATGCTCGCGCTGTTCGCCCGTCTGCAGCCAGACACCCGCATCGAGCTTCCACTGGCCTATCAGTACTCGATCAAAAGCGCCCTGACGGCCTACAACAGGGCCAATCCGCAAAAAAAGCTCGGCATCACCGTCGATCGCAAAGCCGGGCAAGTCATCGTCAACCGCTTTGTCTGAAAGGAGACACCATGCCTGACACTGCCACATACACCGACGTGGCCCTCATCCCCGGCGAAACCGCCGAGCAGCGCGCCCGGCGCATCGCCGCCCGCCAAGCCGTGCGCCAGCGCATGGCCCGCGTGCAGCTCGCCATGCTGCGGCTGCAGGCGTTGGGCCTGTCGGTCAAAGGCATCGACGCCAGCAGCGACCGCCCCATCCTCACCATCGCCCCCTCCTGGCGCTGTGGCGCCCTGGGCGCGGCCTGGACGGTCCAGACCACCGCCACCCACGCCACCCGCCAGGCCGACGTGCACGGCTGCCGCGTGCGCTGGGAAGAAACACACACCGCGCCCGGTCTGCGCGCCATCTAACCCGAGAAAGACATCATGACCGTGCTCAAAACCCCCGTTCCCCGCCTCATTTCCGCTGACGGCGCCGAAGCCCTGCTGCCGCGCGACATTCAGAATCGCGTCGAGCGCGCCTGGGCCGTGCAGGCCCAGATCGAAGTGCTCAAAGCCGAGCTCGACACCCACAAAGCCCTGCTCGAAAAGCTCCTGCCCGCCGGTGGCCGCGCCGAAATCCCCGGCCTGTGCAGCGCCACCCTGTCGCTGGCCACCACCACCCGCATCGCCGATGCCGAACGGCTGCGCGGCGTGCTCGGGCCGCTGTGGGCCGAGTGCGTCATCGAGGAAGTCGCCTACAAGCCCACCGCCGCGCTGCAGCAGCTCGCCAGCGACGGCGACAGCCCCATCGCCACCCCCATCCGCGACTGCCTCACCGTCAGCGTCACCCCGCGCCTGACCCTGCGCGCCCTGCGCCCAGAAGGCGACGGCAAAAAGGCCAAAAAGGCCAAGTAACCCGCCCGCAAAACCCCTTTTCAACCCCTTGGAGAACCCGAACATGGACACCAAAACCCAAGTCGTTTCCGCCCTGGCCCGCCGCACCGGGCTGACCGCCCAGCAAGCCGCCGCCTTCGTCGACGCGCTGGGCGACATTGCCCGCGAAGAACTCGCCGCCGGCCGCGAAATGCGCCTGCACGACATCGGCACCCTGCGCGTGCGCACCCTGCCCGCACGGCAGACACGGCACCCGCGCACCGGCGCCGTGCTGTCCGTCGGTGCCACCCACAGCGTCGCCTTCAAGCCGACCCTCGGGCTGCGCCACACCCTCAACCCCAAAACATCCTGACGCGACCGCCGGACGCGCGCCCAGCAGGGGGTGGCGCCGCCGGTGGGGGAGGACGGCTCCACCTCCCAACAGGTAACCCCCTGCAGCCGCGGCCGGGCGCCTCCTTCGCCCGGTGACGCGGCCGGCGCGACGCCCCGACACCTCCCGTCGCGCCGTCACCACCCAGCGCTTGGACACCGCCGCCCGAGCCCTGCGTCGTGACCCGAACCCCGGAGACCGCCATGCACTACGCCCGCATCGAAGCCAGCCCGCGCCTGCAGCGCGTTGCCGCCGTGCTGGCTGACGGCCGCGCCCACAGCACCCTGGACATCGTCCAAGGCGCCCAAGTCTGCGCCGTCAACTCCATCATCGCCGAGCTGCGCGCCAACGGCTGGGCCATCGCCTGCACCCGCCGCGGCGACGTCTGGTGGTACCAGGCCACCCACATCCCCGCGCCCGTCGCGCCGGAGGCCGCCGCATGAGCGCCGACCGCCGCAAAACCCTCATCGCCAAAGCGCACATCGCCCGCGCCCAGCTCGGCATGGACGAGGCCACCTACCGCGCCGTGCTCCAGCGCGTCACCGGCAAAACCAGCGCCGGCGACTGCACCGTGCCCGAACTCGCCGCCCTGATGAACGAATTCCTGCGCCTGGGCTTCTCCCCCGCGCACCGCCCCCAGCGCGGCAAGCGCCCCGGCGGCTCGGCCCATCCCGAAAAAATCTCCGACGCGCAACTCGCCAAAATCGAAGCCCTGCTCGCCGAAAAAGGCCACCGCCAAGGCGGCGCCGTGCACTGGGCCTATGCCGACGCCCTGGCCCTGCGCCTGTGCGGCGTCACCAAAGTGCAATGGCTGCGCGCTGACCAGGCCGGCAAAGTCATCGCCGCCCTCGAATACGACCGCCGCCGCCACGCCACCCCGCCCATCGATGTGGAGAAGGTCAGACAAAGCCTCTACCCCATGGGGATGCAGCGCCGCCAGACCATCGACCGGCTGTGTGATGCCATCGCGGCGAAAAAAGGCCTACCCCCAGGTGCCATCACCGCCGCCACGGCGGCATGGGAAACCTGCCAGGAAGAAAGCGACCGCTGGCTCACCCCGGAAGAGGCCGACCGCGTCATCGCCTGGCTGCAACGCTACCTCAAAGGACTCTCGGCATGAACCTCGGCCGCTGCCCCGTGTGCCACGCCCATCTGGATCTCGAAGCCATCGTGCAAGACGACGCCGGGCGCGAGCTGCTCGCCCTGCTGGCTGCGATCGATGCCGAAACCGCGCGCCCGCTGGTCGGCTACATCGGCCTGTTCCGCCCCGAAAAGCAAGACCTGCGCAACGCCCGCGCCCTGCAGCTCGCCCGCGACGTGCTCGCCCTGGCCGCTCCCGGCCCCCGCCTGGCCGCCGCGCTGATCGAAACCGTCGAGGCCATCCGCGCCAAAGGCCCCGGCGCCCCGCTCAAAAACCACAACTACCTGCGGCGCGTGCTCGACAACACCCCAGACGCCCCGGCCGCATCGCAGCCCGCCGCGCCCCGCCGCGGCGCGGGCAGCAAAACCGCCGCCGCCTTTGCCGCGCTGGAAAACCTCAAATGAACGCCGCCATGCTCAAGCCCGCGCCCATCCCCCCGCAATGGCTGCTGGCCGAAGTCGCCGGCGGCCTGCAGCGCCTGGTCGCCCTGTCCCTGCCGGGCCAGCCTCCGGCGGAGACCATCGCCCTCACCGCCGCCGCCTGGGCCGAAGCCCTCATGGAACTCAACATCGCCTGGGACGCCGCTGCCGACGCCCCGCGGCTGCAAGCCGCCTTCCGGCAACTCGCCGTGCAGATCGAGCGCTGGCCCGCCCCTGCGCAGCTCATCCGCGCCCTGCCATCGCGCCCCGCGCCGCCTGCGCTGGCCTGGCCCAAAGCACCGCCCGAGCGCGTGGCCGCCGCGCTGCGCGAGTTGAAACGACTTTTCGATTCAGGCGCGCCCCCCGGCCCCCGCCGCCCCGGCGCCAAGCGCTGACACAAGCGCCGCCGACCGCAAGGAGAACCCCGATGACCGAAGACACCCCGCTGCGCGAGCCCCCCGAAATGCTCGCCGCCCTGCGCGACCTCGTTGCCGACACCCTGCGCCGCACCGTCGGCCTGGAGCCCGAGATCGCCGCCCACGTCGGGCACGAAGTCATGTACGCCTTCGCCCAGCACTGGGGCGGCGACGCCGTCTACATCCCCAAGGCCGACACCCTGCAGCGCTACGAGCGCGACCTGCGCATCTGGGCCGACTTCAACGGCCACAACCACGCCGAGCTGGCCCGCAAATACCGCATCTCCAAGGTGTGGGTCTACGCCATCGTCAAGCGCATGCGCGCCGCCGACGCCGAGCGCCGCCAGTGCCGGCTGTTCCTGCCTGAGCCCACCCCCCAGCCCGCCGAACAAACCTGAGGACGCCCGCCCATGCTCACCCTTGCCGCCAAACTCTTGCTGCTCGCCGCGCTGCTCACCTATGCCGGCGCGAGTGAATTCGTTGCCGAGCGACCCATCGTCTGGCTGCGCAACCTCGCGTTGCTCGGGGCCGTGTTCAGCTTCGAAGCCGCGCTGGCCGCGCTGCTGGCCGCCGTCGCGCTGTAGCGCCCGCGCAAAAACCGCTTGACGCCGCCGCCAGAAAACGGGACACTTCCCCCGCTGCCGCAAACAACGGCAGCCGGGATTGGAACCCCGAAGTGGAGCGGCGAGAGCCGCGCAGACGTTTGCACGCGGCTTTTTTGTCGCCTGAATGCCCAGTTACGGGCGGCCGGGCGGGAGGAGCCGCAAGGCTCGCCGGTGCTCCACCGGTAGTTCCAACTCCCGTTTCGGTCGCCCACCCCATTGGAACGGGGCGGGCGGTTCAAAACCGTCACTGGAGCATGTCATGAACCACCTCGTCTTCTCCCGGCCCAGCCAGAACCCGCTCGTTCTGGTCGAAAACGGCCACGTCACCACCACCAGCCTGATCGTCGCCGAAGCCTTCGGCAAGCAGCACCGCAACGTCCTGCAGTCCATTCGCAACCTCGAATGCAGCGACGACTTTCGACGGCTCAATTTTCAGCAGTCGTCCTACGTCAATGAGCAGGGCAAGCCGCAGCCCTTGGTGCACATGACCCGTGACGGCGCGATGATGCTCATCATGGGCTTCACCGGGGCCAAGGCCGCGGCGATGCGCGAAGCCTTCATCGCCGAATTCAGCCGCATGGAAGCCGAGCTCAAGCAGCGCACCGACCGCCGCGCCGAAAAAGCCGAGCGCGAAGCCCTGCGCCTGCTGCGCGAGCTGCGGCTGCGCGACCGCCAGGTCATCGCCTACGCCCGGCGCGAAGCCCGCGCCCTGCAGCAGCGCGCGCAGGCCGCCGCCGCCGCGCCGCGCCCGGCCAGCGACCCGCGCCAGCAGCCGCTCGACCTCGACCTCAGCGACATCCCGCCGCTGGCCGGCGCCCCCTTCGCGCAGGAGGGCTGAGCCATGATCGCCGCCCAACGCCCCGCGGCGGCGGTGCCCACCGCCGCCGAAGTCGCCGAACTGTGGGAAGCCAAGCGCGACGCCCAATACCGCCTGGAACTGGCCGATCTGCACGTGCGCGAGGCGCAGCAAGCCCTGCTGGCCGCCCGCCGGCGCCGCGCCGACGCCAACCGCGTATTCGAGGCCGTGCGCCAGCGCTACCTCGAAGCCAGCGAAGCCCGCGACGCGGCGCAGGCCGCGCGCTGAAAGGAGGCCGGCCATGCACCTCAACGCCGCAGCCTCCGCCGCGCTGGACGCGATGGACGAAATCGCCGCCTGCTGGCGCGCCCTGTCCGCGCTCACCGCCCCGGACGACCGCGTCTGGGACGCGCAGATGCGCGCGGATTTGTCGATTCTGACAGATAAACTCACGCGGGATTACGACGCAGCCCGCGAACAGTTCACCGCCGCCACGCGTCGGGCGGCCTGAGGGGAGGAAAAATGGACATCGGCGTTTTTTTGCTCGTCACCTTCATCTTGGCGGTCGGTGTCGTGCTCTACAAAGGCATGCAACCCCGGCAGCCGAAGGTGAAAAAGGTTTGCGCGGACTGCGGAACCGTGGGGTATGCCACCACGCACACCAAAGGCTCCTTCGGCGTGGAGCTGCTGCTGTGGCTGTTTTTCCTCATACCGGGAATGATTTACTCGGTCTGGCGGCTGACCTCCCGGCATGACGTGTGCCCGGCCTGCGGCTCAGCCAATCTCGTCCCGCTCGATACCCCGCGCGGGGCGCGTCTGGCGGCAGAGTTCGGCCACGTGCCAGACGCCCAGAGCGCCGAACCCACCACCGAGGAGGTCTCCCGCCTGTCGCCAGTCACCAGCGCAGAGCACGCCCCTTCGGCAGCGGCGTCCGTTCGCTCTATGAACACCGCTGCAGCCCGCACGAACCTCAAAACCGAACCGTCCAATAGCCGGTCGCTGAAAATCCTCATCGGCGTTCTGGTACTGGCGGCCATCGTCTACGCCGGCTATTACGGCAAGTCGATACTCTCCGCGCAGCAACTCCCCCAGGACTGGAAGGAGCACGGCAGCATGGCGCTGGCCGCGGTGAAGGTCTGGCGCGGTAGCCTCAAAGACCCCGACAGCGCAAAAGTGCGCAGCGCCCTGTTGATGCCGTCCGGTGCCTGGTGCATCGACCTGGCCGCAAAAAACGGCTTCGGCGCGTATGTGCGCAACTACATGGTCATCAGCCCCAATGGCGCACCGCTGATTGCTGATTCGCTGGATCATTCGCCGGAGTTCATGACCTCATGGTCTGCGTATTGCCATGGTGACGGCAAGGATTACACACAAATGGTCCAAGTGAAGAGCTGAGCGCCTCGATGCGTAAAACCGGTGCGTGATACGCAGATGCGCGCGGATTTGTCGATTCTGACAGATAAACTCACGCGGGATTACGACGCAGCCCGCGAACAGTTCACCGCCGCCACGCGTCGGGCGGCTTAAGGGGAGGATCAACATGCACCGCCAGATCGTCGCCGCCGTCCTGGCGGCGTTTTTCGTCGCCGCGCCGGCATGGGCGCTGAACAAGTGCACGGATGCGACCGGGAGAATCTCTTATCAAGCAGAACCCTGTCCGCCGTCTCACAAATCTGCCGATGTGAAAATCTGGGGCGAAGGCAAGCCTTACGCTCAGCCCGCGCCGCCAAAAAAGCCCGTCGAGCATATCGAGCCCGATCGCAACCTTCAGGGGCCGCCGCAGGCCAGCAAACTGATTGCGCTTTATGGTCGTTGGATCGACGTGGATACCCTGGCGCGATCGACCGCACGCATTGCGCTGGCCGGCCCGGTTGGCAAAATGCAAGACCTCACCCGCGAAGTGCAGGAAACCAAAGTGGCCCCCTGCGCCGAAGATGCAAAAAAAGCCTTGCTCGCGCTGGTCAGCAGCAGCACGGAGGCAATGATCGCGTTCATGCGCAAAGAAGAACTCAAAACCGCCGTGTATGACGTGGCCGACCGCGACGACCAGATCGCCGCATTCGAGCGCGCCGTGCGCATGATGTGGTGCACCAAATAATCAGGGCTTAAACCCGTTTTCTGGCCGCCTTGCGCGGCCATTTTTACGCTCGGCGGCATCGGGTCTTGCCTGCTGCCGCCATGAGTTTGTCCCCCCAAAACCGCGGGCGCGTGCTTGCCGCCGCGCTCACCCTGTCCGGTCTCGGGCTGGTGGGCATCGCGCTGGACGAAGACTACCGCGACGCCGCCTACAAGCCCACTCCGGCCGATGTGCACACCATCGGCTTCGGGCATACCGCCGGGGTCAAGCCCGGCGACAAAACCACCCCGCCGCGCGCCTTGCAGGCGCTGCACGGCGACGTGTCGGCCACCGAAGCCGCCCTGAAAAAGTGCCTGGGCGACATTCCGATGTACCAGGGCGAGTGGGACGCCTTCGTCTCCCTGGCCTTCAACGTCGGGCCGGGCGCCGTGTGCGCCAGCACCATCCCGGCCAAGCTGCGCGCGGGCAACTACACCGCTGCGTGCGAAACCATCCGCAGCTTCAACAAGCAGTGCGTGCAGCGCGAGGCCGGGCGCTGCGTGAAATACGTCGAGCTGCCCGGCCTGACCAAGCGGCGCAACCGCGAGGCCGCGCAGTGCCTGGCCGCCGGGGCCGCGGCTGCCGCGCAGGCGGCTTCCGCGCCCAAAAACCCGCCGACGGAGACGAAGAAATGACCGACTTTTCCCGCGCCGCGTTCAACTTCCGCGCCGCCGTCACGGTGCTGCTGGGCGCGGCCTACGTGGGCAGCCTCATCTGGGCGCTGCTGCACGACCGGCTGGACGTGCAGAGTTTCATCGCCGGCATCGGCCCGAGTTTCGGCCTGGCGATGGGCGCATGGTTCGGCACCAGCCGCCCCGGAGACCGCGATGCGCCTGCTGCCTGACCGCTCGACCCATCCCCGCCGCTACGCCGTCGCCGTCACCGCGCTGGTGCTGCTGGCCGCGCCGCTGGCGCTGGCCGTGTTCGCGCTGGGCGGCCTGGTCGCCGGCGGCGCCGGGCTGGTGCATCTGCTGCTGGCCGTGTGGGAGCGCTGCGAATGATCCCGCTGCCGCTGCCCACGCTGCGCATCGCCGCGGCCGTCGCGCTGCTGGCCGGCGCGTTTGCCGCCGGCTGGTGGGTGGCGCACCAGCGCGCCAGCGCCACCCTGGCCCGCGTGGAGGCCGCTGCCGCGGCGCGCGACCGCCAGGCCGCCGAGGCCCTGGCCGCTGCCGAGCGGGCCAACACCGCGCGCTTGCAGGCCGCGCTGGCCGCTGCCGATGCCGCCGTTTCCACCGCGCAATCGCGCGAAGCCGCCGCCCGCGCCACTCTGGAGAAAACCCGCCATGACCTTGCCGCCGTCACCTCTGCTTCTCGCCAGTGCCTGTCTGCTGGCGCTGTGCGGGTGCTCAACGCCAGCGCCGCGCCCGGTGGTGCCGGCCTGCGTCTGCCCCAAGCCGCCGGCAGCGCTGCTCGCGCCCCTGCCGAGCCTGCCGCCGATCCCGGCGGACTTGCCGGCGCCAGCGAGCAGGCCGTAGCGGGGTGGATCGCCGCCGCGCAGCAGATGTACGAGACGTGCCGCGCCCGCGTCGACGCGCTGCGCGATTGGGCGCAGCGCGCGCACGAGGCGCAGCCATGATGCGCCGCCTGCGGGCCGCCATCCGCGCCGCGCTCTGTAAATGCGTTTTCTGTGCGCCGCAGCCACCCGCCCGTAACCTGCCGCGCATGCCAGACCTCGCCGATCAAGCCGACACCCAGAACGAAAAGCTGCTGGAGCAGTACCGCGCCCGGCGCGCGCCCACCGGGCCGGAGCCCGACGGCCAGTGCCACTACTGCCGCCAGCCCGTGGGGCCGGATCAGCGCTGGTGCGACCGCGAGTGCTTTCTGGCCTATGAGGACGAACAAGACCTGCTGCGCCGCACCGGGCGGCGCCACCCCGGACGCTGAGAAACGCCCATGGATTTGCGCTCCCTGCTCACCCTGATTCCGCCGATCGACCTGCTGCAGACCGTGTTCATCGGCGTGCTGGCGATCTACAGCTACAGCATCCGTCACTCGCTCGATGCGCTGAAAAAGATCACCGAGGTCAACGAGGATGTCGAGCGCCTGGAAAGCCGGCTGGACAAGATCGAGAGCGCCGTGCTGCACGCGCCCACGCACAACGACCTGGCCAAGCTGTATGAGCGCCTCAACAGCGTCAGCGAAAACCTGCACCGCGTCGCCGGCACGCTCGACGCGCAGGTGCAGACCATCCACCGCATCGAAAGCCACCTGCTGAACCAAAAATGAGCTACGCCCAGCACCTTCTGGCCGACCAGCGCCTGCTGCTGCTCAAGGCGCTGGAGCAAGCCGCCGGCTACACCCTGCCCGAGCGGCTGCTCGGGGCCTTTTTGCAGAGCATGGCCGCGCCGCTGGCCGCCGATGCGCTGCGCGTGCAGCTGGCCTGGCTGGAAGAGGCCGGGCTGGTGAGCGTGAGCCAGATCGGCGATGGCGCATCGGCGCAATGGACGGCTGCGCTCACCCCGCGCGGCATGGACGCCGCCCGCGGCATTGCGCGGGTGCCGGGCGTGGCCCGGCCACTGCCGTAAGGGGCGCCCCGATGCCGCGGCGCGACAAAATCTCCACCCTGCCGCCCGAAGTGCGGCAGGCCATCGACAAGTTGCTCATCGCGCGGGGGTTCTCGGGCTACGAGCAGCTCGAAGCGCTGGTGCTGCGCGAGCACGGGGTGGAGGTGTCCAAGAGCAGCCTGCACCGCTATGGCTCGGCGCTGCAGCGCAAGCTCGACGCCATCCGCGCCAGCACCGAGGCGGCGAGGCTGATCGCCCAGGCCGCCCCCGACGCCGCCGACGAGCGCAGCGCCGCGGTGATTTCGCTGGTGCAGTCGGCCATGTTCGACGCCCTGCTCAACCTGCAAGAGGCCGAAGACCAGGCCGACCCGGCCGAGCGCGTCAAGCTGCTGGGCGCAGCCGCCCGCGCGATGGCCGAGGCCAGCCGCGCCAGCATCGGGCAGAAGAAGTGGGCCGACGAAGTGCGCGCCCGCCTGGACGCGCTGGAAGCCGCGCAGGGCAAAGGCCAGCGCCGCCTGGACGCCGACACCCTCAAAGCCGTGCGCGAGGCGCTGTATGGCTGAACCGGCAGCCGGCGCCGCGCCGGTGCTCTACCCCTATCAGCGTCGGTATCTGGCCGACGCTTCGCGCTTCAAGGCGGGGATGTGGAGCCGGCAGACGGGCAAGACCTTCACCACCACCCTGGAAGCCGTGCTCGACGTGCTGCAGGCCGAGGCCGAGGGGCGGGTGGCGCGCTGGACGATTCTGTCGGTCAGCCAGGCACGCGCCATCGACGCGATGGAGGCCGGCGTCAAGCTGCATCTGCGCGCCTTCAAAGCCGCATTCCAGGCGCTGGAAATGCCCATGGAGGCCGACGAACTGGCGCAGGCCGTGCGGCTGCCCGGCGGCTCCTACATCCGCGCCATTGCCAGCAAGCCCAGCACGGCGCGCGGCATGAGCGACAACCTGATCCTCGACGAATTCGCCCACCACCAGGACAACCGCGCGGTGTGGACGGCGCTGCTGCCGGTGGTGAGCAAGCCCGGGCTGAAGCTGCGGGTGATTTCCACGCCCAACGGCGTGGGCGACAAGTTTCACGACATCATGACCGCGCCCGACGGGGTGTTTTCGCGGCACGTGGTGACCATTCACGACGCCGTGGCCGACGGCCTGCCGCGCGACGTGGAGCAGCTCAGGCGCGCCATGGGCGACCCCGAGGCCTGGGCGCAGGAATTCGAGTGCCAGTTCGTCGATGCCGCCGCCGCCTGGCTGCCGTATGAGCTGATCGGCGCTTGCGAAAGCGCCGAGGCCGGCGACCCGCAGGGCTATGGCGGCGGGCCGTGCTTCGTGGGCATGGACTTTGCCGCCCGCGGCGACCTCACGGTGATCGCCGTGCTCGAAGAGGTGGGCGACGTGCTGTGGTGCCGCGAGTTGATCGAGCTGCGCCGGGTGAGCTTTGCCGAGCAGCTGGCCGCGTTCGACCAGGTCATGCGCCGCTACCGCGTGGTGCGCGCCGCGCTCGACCAGACGGGCCTGGGCGAAATGCCCGTCGAAGAGGCCAAGCGCCGCCACGGCATGCTGCGGGTGGAAGGGGTGCTGTTTTCGCCGGCGCGCAAGCTCGACCTGGCCACCGCGCTCAAGCAGCGCATGGAAGACCGCGCGCTGCGCATTCCGCCGCGCCCGGAGCTGCGCGCCGACCTGCACAGCGTCAAGCGCGAGGCCGGGGCCACCGGCGCGCCGCGGCTGGTGGCCGAGCGCAGCGAGGCCGGCCACGCCGACCGCTTCTGGGCGCTGGCGCTGGCCGCCGCCGCCGGGCAGGGGCAGCGGCTGGTGATCGCCCCGTTCGAAGCCGCGCCGCGGCATCCCGCCTGGGACGATGACGATTTCACCCGGAGGGCCGGAGCATGGTCACGCTACTAGACGCCGACGGCAACCCCTTGCCGCCATCCACCCGCCCGCAGACGGGCGACCCGCAGACCGCCCGCGTCGGCCTGGTGCCGCGCCCGCTGGGCAACCATCCGGCCAACCACCTCACCCCGGCGCGGCTGGCCGGGCTTTTGCTCGACGCCGACGGCGGCAGCCTGCAAGCGCAGGCGGCGCTGGCCGCCGACATGCAAGAGCGCGACGCGCATTTGTTCGCCGAGCTGACCAAGCGCCGCCGCGCCGTGCTCACCGCCAGCTGGCATCTGCAGCCGCCCGACGGGTGCAGCGCCGCCGAGCGCGACGCCATCGCCGCGCTGGAAGACCGGCTGCGCGCCGAGCTGGACGTCGACCGCCTGCTCTACGACCTCACCGACGGCATCCTCAAGGGCTACGCC
Source organism: Pseudomonadota bacterium (assembly GCA_021799355.1). Classification (GTDB taxonomy): domain Bacteria; phylum Pseudomonadota; class Gammaproteobacteria; order Burkholderiales; family Burkholderiaceae_C; genus Thiomonas. The sequence goes on along the minus strand of JAJZAQ010000008.1, from coordinate 39,654 downwards.
TGCGCCGAAATCGCCTGGCGCCGCGCCGCCGACGGCTGGTGGTGGCCCGAGCGCATCGAGCTGCGCGACGCCGAATGGTTTGCCGTGGACATGGCCGGGCGCTTCGGCCTGCAGACGCCGCAGGGCGTGCAGCCGCTGCAGCCGCTGGGCTGGATCGCCCACCGGCACGACGCCAACACCGGCTATCTGGGACGCAGCGCGCTGGCGCGGGTGCTGGCCTGGCCGTATCTGCTGCGGCACTACGCCAGCCGCGACTGGGCCGAATTCCTGGAGATCTACGGCCAGCCGCTGCGCCTGGGCCGCTACCCCGCCGGCGCCAGCCAGGACGAGCGCGACACCCTGATGCAGGCCGTCACCAACATCGGCCATGCGGCTGCGGGCATCCTGCCCGAAGGCATGTCCATCGAGTTCCAGCAGGCCACCACCGGCGCGTCCGACCCCTTCAAGGCCATGGTGGACTGGGCCGAAGGCGCGATCAGCAAAGCCATTCTCGGCGGCACCCTCACCAGCACCGTCGACGGCAAGGGCAGCTACGCCGCGGCGCAGGTGCACGACGACGTGCGCGAGGACATCCTGCTGTCCGACCTGCGCCAGCTCGCCGCCAGCTTGAGCCGCGACCTGGTGCGCCCGCTGCTGGCGCTCAACACGGCGGTGCGCGCCGCTCCGCGCTGGGTGTTCTCGGTGGACGAAACCGAAGACGTGGCCGTGTGGAGCGAGGCGCTGCCCAAGCTGGTCAGCGTGGGGCTGCCCGTGCCGGCGCGCTGGGCCGCGCAGCGCCTGGGCATCCCCGAGCCCGCCGAGGGCGAGCCGGTGCTGTCGGCCAGCCCCGCGACGCCCGCGCCGCCGGCTGCACCCGCCGCCGCTGCCGCGCAGCGGCAACTGCCAGCGCTGCTGCGCGCCGCCCCCAGCGCCGACACCCCGGCCCCGGCGGACGATCTGGCCGAGCGCCTGGCCGCGCAGGCGGCCCCGGCGCTGGCGCAGTGGATCGACCGCATCGCCGCGCTGGCCGAGCACGCCGACAGCCTCGACGCGCTGCGCGGCATGATCCTCGCCGCCTACGGCAGCCTGCCGCGTGACGAGCTGGTGCTGGCGCTGGCCGCCGCGCGGCTGACCGCGCAACTGGCCGGGCGCTACGACGTGGAGCAGCGCAGTGCTTAGGCTGCTGCGCAGCGCCGCCTTCTGGCGCGGCCTGGCCGACGGCGCCAGCCTGGGGCTGCTGCCGCTGCTGCGCCGCCTGCGGCAGGGGGCGCGCCGTGGCTGAGCTGCAGCCCAGCCAGCTCGACGGCGCCACGCGGCTGCCGTTTGCCGAGGCCATCGCGTTTTTCCGCGCCAAGCTGCAGCGCCTCATCCCCACCCTGCGCTGGGACGATCTGTGGAAGGCCGAGCACGACGCCGCCTTCATGGTCGCCGGCGCCACCGAGGCCGATCTGCTGGCCGATCTGGCCGCCGCCGTGGAGCAGGCGATCAGCCAGGGCAGCAGCATCGAGCAGTTCCGCCGCGACTTTCGCCGCATCGTCGCCGAGCGCGGCTGGACGGGCTGGACGGGGCAGGGCAGCGCCGCCGGCGTGGCCTGGCGCACCCGCATCATCTACGCCACCAACACCGCCACCGCCTACGCCGCCGGGCGCTACGCCCAGCTGCGCGAAGGCGGCTTTGCCTGGTGGGTCTACCGCCACAACGACAGCGTGCTGCACCCCCGCCCGCAGCACCTGGCCTGGAACGGCCTGACCCTGCCGCCCGATCACCCGTTCTGGCAGACGCACTATCCGCCTTCGGGGTGGGGTTGCTTGTGTTATGTGGTGGGCACGCGCAGCGCCGCGGGCGCGCGGCGGCTGGGCGGCCAGCCCGACAAGCCGCTGCCCGACGGCTGGGACGCCATCGACCCGGCCACCGGCGAGCCGCCGGGCATCGACCGCGGCTGGGGCTACGCCCCCGGCAGCACCCGCGCCGACACCCTGCGCGCGCTCACCGCCAAGCTGCAAAGCCTGCCTGCGCCGCTGGCCAAGGGCCTGGCCGACGATCTGGCGCGCGCTGGCGCCGGGTTGGTCAGCGCCCCGCCTGCGCCTTGACCATCATGTCCGCGACCCGTTACGTCAGCTTCGACGCCGCGCAGGCGCTGTCCGCCCTCGATGCGCTGGCCGCGCACCTGGGCGACCTGCGCCCGGCGCTGCAGGAAGTCGGCGAATACCTGATCGACAGCACCAAGCGCCGCTTTGCCAGCGGCACCGCGCCCGACGGCTCGCGCTGGGCGCCCAACAGCCCGGTCACGCTGGCGCGCTACGGCGCGCTGTTCAAGGGCAAGGGCGCCGCAGCGGGCAAGCGAGCGCTGATCGGCGAGACGCGCCGGCTGTCCACCGAAATCCAGTCGCTGGTCAGCCGCGATGCCGTGACCGTGGGCTCCGCGCTGGTCTATGCCGGGGTGCAGCAGTTCGGCGCGGCCCGCCGCAGCCTGGGGCCGAAAAGCCCCTGGGGCGACATTCCGGCGCGGCCGTTTCTGGGCCTGTCGGCGGCTGACCAGGCGGCCATCGTGGACATCGTCACGGGCTACCTGCGGCCGGACTGAAACCGCCTTGTTACAGATTTTCGGAAAAAAGGCCCGTAGAGCCGTTTTCGCGCCGAGCCGCTACACACCCCTTACCGCGACCGCGAAAATCAAAATCGAAGCGATCTGACAAAAATTAAAGATGGTCTGGCGGGGTGGGCAGGCCGGCTCTCCGCGTCGCGGCCCGAAACCGGGGCCAAACCCCGCCGGGCGCGGGGGCGGGCGCAGAAATGCGCCGGTCGGGCAGCGCGGGGCGCGCTGCCGCACAAATCCTAAACACGTTTACTGTCCCGCAGGGGCGGCGCCGGCTGCAATGCCGGCATGATTCTGTCCGCCCCATCGCCCGTCCCGTCGCCCGCCCGTCCGTCCGCTTTGGCCGTGGCGGCGCTGGCCGCGCAGATCGAGCTGGCCGGCGGTGCCGTGCCCAGCGCGGTGCAGCTGCTGCCCGCCGGCGCGTTTCGCGCCAGCGACGGCCGCCCCGCCGATGCCGCCGCCTGGGTGCTCGACGCCGCCACCGCGCAGCGCCTGATCGAGCAGGTCGCCGCACGCAAGAACCCGCTGCCCATCGACTACGAGCACCAGACGGTGCACGCCCGCAGTAACGGCCAGCCCGCGCCGGCGGCCGGCTGGTTCTCCCGCCTGGAGTGGCGCGAAGGCTCCGGGCTGTGGGCGGTGGATGTGCGCTGGACGGAGCGCGCCCGCCAGATGATCGCCGCCGGGGAGTACCGCTACCTCTCCCCAGTGTTCCTGTATGACCGGCGCACCGGCGCCGTCACCCGGCTGCTGCACGCGGCCCTGACCAACGACCCGGCGCTCGACGGCATGGCCGCCGTGGCCGCGGCGCGTCAGCTCGACCCCTCGACCGACCCCCTCGACACGGAGACCCCCGACATGGAACTCACCACCCTCGTTGCGGCCTGCGCCAGCGCGCTGGGCCAGTCCACCCTGGCGCCCGAGCAGCTCGCCCCGGCCGTGGCTGCCCTCAAGGCCGAAGCCGACACCGCCCGCGCCGCCGCCGAGCAGGCGCAGGCCGAGCTGAAAAAAGAACGCGAAGCGCTGGCCGCGCTCAAGGCCAGCACCCAGCCGGCCGAAGTGATGGCGCAGCTCAAGGCCGACCTGGCCGCGCTGACCGCCGAGGTCAACGCCCGCCGCATCGACGATCTGGTCAAGCCCGCGCTGGCCGACGGTCGGCTGCTGCCGGCGCAGGAAGCCTGGGCGCGCGAGCTGGGCGCCACCAACCTGGCCGCGCTGTCCAAGTATCTCGACACCGCGCAGCCCATTGCCGCGCTGGTGTCGGTCCAGACCGCGCACACCCAGCCGGGTCAGAAAGCCCCGCAACTCACCGACGAGCAGGCCGCGCTGTGCCGCATCGCCGGCTGGGATGCGGCCGTGTTCACCGCCGCAGCGCAGGCCTGAGCCGGCGCGTCACGCCCCCTCGAACCCTTTTTCAGGAGTTTTCACATGGCCATCATCACCCCCGCGCTGCTGACCAACCTCATGACGGGCTTCCGCAGCGACTTCCAGAGCGCGTTCAGCGCGATGCAGGCGCAAAGCCAGTACGCCAAGATCGCCACCACCGTGCCCAGCAGCAGCCGCAGCAACACCTACGGCTGGCTGGGCCAGTTCCCCAACTTCCGCGAGTGGATCGGCAACCGCGTGGTCAAGGACATGGCCGCCAGCGGCTACCAGATCGTCAACAAGACGTTCGAGAGCACCGTGGGCGTGTCGCGCACCGACATCGAGGACGACAACATCGGCATCTACCGCCCGCTCATGTCCGAGATGGGGCGCGCGGCAGCCGCCTACCCCGACCAGCTGGTGTTCGCGCTGCTGGCCGCCGGCCACACCACCAACTGCTACGACGGGCAGTTCTTCTTCGACACCGATCACCCGGTGTTCCCGAACGTGGACGGCACCGGCACCGCGCAGACCGTCAGCAACAACGACGTGCCCGGCACCAGCCCCGGCCCGGCCTGGTTTCTGCTGGACACCAGCCGCGTGCTCAAACCCCTGATCTATCAGGAGCGCAAGGCCGCCAACTTCACCGCGATGACCGCCGACACCGACGAATCGGTGTTCACCAGCAACCTCTACCGCTACGGTGTCGATCTGCGCTGCAACGTCGGCTTTGGCTTCTGGCAGATGGCCTACCGCAGCCAGCAGCCGCTCGATGCCACCAACTACGCCAAGGCCCGCGCGGCGATGATGGCGTTCCAGGCCGATGGCGGGCGCCCGCTGGGCATCATGCCCACCACCCTGGTGGTGCCGCCCAACCTCGAGGGCGCGGCGCGCGAGCTCATCCTCAAAGACGCCTCCAGCGGCAACCCGTGGTTCGGCACCGCCGAGGTCATCGTCAGCCCGTGGCTGGCGTAAGGAGGCCCGCATGGCCCGCGCTTCCACCAAGGCTGCGCCTGCCGCCGAGGCCGCTGCGGCGGCCCCGGCTGCCGAGGAGCCGCAGCTCACCCTGCGCGTGCGCAGCCCGCACGGCGTGCGCTACCGCGCCGGGATGCGCTTTGATCCGCAGGCGCAGACCGTGCAGGTCAGCGCCGGGGTGGCCGCGATCCTGCGCGCCGACCCCCTGCTGGACGTGAGCGAAGCCGGCGAGGGCTGACATGGCCACCGTCTACGCCACCGCCGCCGACCTGTCCGCCCGCTTCGGGGCCGACATCGACCAGCTCGCCGACCGCGATGGCGACGGCCTGGCCGACACCGAAGTGGTCGCCGCGGTGCTGGCCGACGTCAGCGCCGAAATCGACGGGTATCTCGCCGTGCGCTACCAGCTCCCGCTGGCCGCGCCCGTGCCCCTGCTGCTGGGCCGCGTGGCCTGCGTGCTGGCGCGCGAGCGCCTGGCGTATCAGGCCGGGGTGGAGCTCGGCCCGGACGCGGCCATCCGCCGCGAGGCCGAGGCCGCGCGCCGCCTGCTGGCCGACCTGGCCGCCGGCCGCGCCAGCCTGGGCACCGTGCCCGCGCCGGCCACCGGCACCGGGCGGGTGCAGATGGTCAGCGGCGGGCGCGACTGGGCGCGCAACCCGCCGACTTCGGGCGCGGCCTGATCGCGCCATGGCGCTGGCCTCCCTCACCGCCCTGGAGCCGCTGATCGTGCAGCGGCTGCGCAGCCGGCTGCCGCAGACCGGGCCGGGCAAGGTGGAGGTGCTGACCGCTGCCGACCTTGCCAACGTCGCCGAAGGCAGCCAGCCCAGCCCCGCGGTGCACGTGGTGCTGCAGGGCATGGCCGTGGCCGAAACCCGCGGCGACGGGCGCGCCGCCCGGCTGCAGCAGACCTGGCTGACCGTGGTGGCCGTGCGCAATCTGCGCGAAGGCCGCAGCGGCAGCGCCGCCCGCGCCGACGCCGGGGCGATTGCCGCCGCCGTTGCCGGCGCCCTGATGGGCTGGCAGCCCGAGGGCGCGGCCGCGCCGCTGCAACTGGTCACCCCGCCCGGCGCCGGCTATAGCGCCGGATACATGTACCTGCCGCTGGCGTTTTCCGCCGCCGTGGTGGTGCAGCAAACCCCCGACCCCTGACCTCACTTCCACTGGAGACTCACCATGGCCCTGCGTCAACTCGTCTACAAGCCGCTGCTGGGCAGCGGCAAGGTCTACATGCGCCCCTACGGGGGCAGCGCCGCGCTGACCGAGATCGGCAACGTCAGCAAGCTCGAATTCGGCATCGACGAAGACGTGAAAAAGATGACCGACTACACCAAGGCCGGCGGCGGCACCTATGCCCAGGTCAACCGCATCAAGTCCGTCAGCGTCAGCCTCACCGTCATGGACTTGAACCCGGCCAACGTCGCCCGCGCGCTGTTCGGCAGCGCCGACAGCGTGACCGGCGCGGTCATCGCCGACGAGCCGCATACCGCTTACAAGGGCGGCCTCATCCGCCTGGCGCACCCCAAGCCCACCGCCGTGACCGTGACCAACGACGCCGGCAGCACCACCTACGTGTCCGGCACCGATTACGAAGTACGCCCCGAGGGCATCTACATCCCGCAGGGCAGCGCCATCGCCGACGCCACCGCGGTGAAGATCGACTACACCTACGCCACGTACGACGTGGTGCAGGCGCTGACCGTCAGCTCCCCCGAGGTGCAACTAGCCTTCGGCGGCATCAACGAGGCCGACAGCGGCAACCCCGTGCTGGTCGATGCCTGGCGCGTCAAGCTCGGCGCGGCCAAGAAGCTGGGTCTGATCGGCAGCGACTTTGCCGAGTTGCAGATCGAAGGCGAAGTGCTGGCCGACCCCACCAAGACCGGCGCGGGCATCTCCCGCTACCTGCGCGTGCAGCAGGTCTGAGGCCGCCGCGCGCCCACACCGTCTGTCTCCTTGCGGCTTTTGATAAAGCCGTTTTCTGGCCGCCTCGAGCGGCCTTTTTTACGCTGGCCCGGCCATGAGCGACAACCTCAAAGTCGGCCTCGAAATCCGCACCTCCACCCCCGGCGCCGAGCAGGTGCAGGGGCTGGAGAACAGCGTGCGCGAACTGGGGCAGGCCAGCAATAAGGCTGCGCCAGAACAGGCCAAACAGGCCGATGCCAGCAGAAAGCAAGGCGAGAGCGCCAGCGGCGCCGAGTCAGCCATCAACCGGCTACGCAACGCCATCGAGGGCTTGGCTGTTGCCAAGCTGACCTCCGATTTCGTCCGTCTCAGCGCCGAACAGGAAGCCAATCGTAAGGCGCTCGATCAGCTTGCTGGCAGCGCCCAGGCTGGCGGCGCAGAGATGGACTATCTGCGCGCTGCGGCGAACCGTCTCGGCGTGAATCTTGGCGACGCCACAAAGGCTTATATCAGCCTGACCGCGGCGACCAAAGGCACCGCGCTAGAGGGCCAAAACACCCGCGCCATTTTCGAGTCGGTCGTGGGTGCCATGAGCAAACTCGGCAAGAGCAGCGCCGAGACACAAAACGCCTTGATCGCCGTATCGCAAATGGCGAGCAAGGGCACCGTCAGCATGGAAGAGCTGCGCGGCCAGCTCGGCGAGGCACTGCCTGGCGCCATGCAGGCCGCAGCGCGCGCCATGGGCGTCACCGTGGCCGAGCTGGACAAGATGGTGAGCTCGGGATCCGTCACAGCCGAGCAGCTACTACCGAGACTAGCTGAGGAACTGAACAAGACCTTCGGCAGTGCGCCGCCTGACACGCTCAATGCGTCGATGGCACAGCTCGAAAACCGGGTGACCGCTGCAGTCGGTGCAATGACTGAGGCAGGCACTACTAGCACGGTAATCAAGGGCGCACTGACGGCGCTATCTGGAATCACGGCTGCGCTGGCCGACATTTTCAATAGCGCGGCTGAAGCGGTTGGCGTCTTTGGCAAAGGACTTGCCGCGACTTTCCTGAGCCTTCAAAAAGTATTTCAAGGCGACTTCAAGGGGGCGATAGACAGTTGGAAAGCCAACATGGCCGAGGCCATGGACACGGCGGCCAACAACATCAACAAGGTGCGCGGTGCGGTCGGCTTGCTGCCGGAAGATGCGAAGGCTGCACAGCAAAACACCCAGCCGGCGCTTGGCGCCATGACCACCGATGCAGAGAAACTGGCAGCAGCTTTCACGGGTGCCGGTAACGCTGCAACCGGAATGGCTGGTGCCACGGGTGCAGCCGCTGAAAAACTCGCCAAGCAGTTCAAACTGGATACCCTCGAAGGGGTTCTGAACCTGGGCGATGCATTTCTTCTCAGCGGCAAAAACGCTGAGGAGTTGGCCGTCAAGCTGAATGCGGCAAAAGGCGTCATCGAAAAAATGGATGACGCCACGCTGTCGAGTTTTACAGAGCACCTTAACACCGCGTTTTCAACCGGGCAGATCGGCGCGAAAGAATTTGCCGAACTGAACAACACCGCCTTGTCGCAGAGTTTTACCCGTCTCGGCTTGGATATAGATGAAGCATTCGGCGGAATCTCCAAGCAGGGCGGCGCTGCGATCAACAACATCGACACCATGATCACGTCGCTGAAAGCGGCAGGGATCACTGGCAAAGAGGCCGGCGGTGCCATCGAGGCGGCGCTGAGCGCTGCCATCAACAAAGCCAAGACCACGGCTGATATCGAGGCCATCAGGGCGCGCATTGCATCGCTGCGGCAGCAACTGGGCGACAAGGTGGCAGACGGCCTGCTCCAGCAGGTCGAGGAACAACTCAACAAGATCAAGGACAGGGCAGACAAAGCGAAAGCCGGCATCAATAGTGCCCGCGAGGCTTACGAAAAACTCGGCATCAAAAGCGACGAAGCGCTCAAAAAGGAAGCGCAATCCAACCTCGAAGCGGCGCGCTACATCGAGCAGCACGGCGGCAGCGTGCGTGAAGTCACCGAAGCGTGGAAAAAATACCTGGAATCAGCGCTGGCGGCCAACGGCGGCGTCGCTGACGAGTTGATGCAAGTTCAGGCCGAAATGCACGGCCTGGAAATCGCCACCGACAACGCGGGCAAGGCCTTCGTGCGGGTCAAGGGCGCGGCGGACGACGCCGGCAAGGCCGGGGCCAATGCCGGGCAACAGTCCGCCGGCGCGATGCAAACCGCCGCGGACGCCACCGAGCAATACATCTCCGCGCTGGAGCGCGCGCAGCAGCAGGCCGAACGCCTGGACGCCATCGAGCGCAAGCGCAAGGGTGTGGATAAGGACGGATTTGTCGCCGACAAGGACGGCAACCGCATCGTCGCCGGCTCGCAGGTCAACTCGCGCCTTGGCATCATCAACTACCTCAAGAGCGCGGGGATGGACGAGGCGACGGCCACCCGCATGAGCCAGCTCTTGCTCGACGGCGGCGGCAAGCCGGTGTGGAACAACTTTGGGTTCGACAGCACAAGGCTGGCATCGCAGCTTGGCGTCTCTGGCGATTTCGGCCCCTATGGCCCAACGCCGGAGCAGATTCTCAACGCCTTGGTCACCAAGTATCTCGACCAGAAGGCCGGCAGCAGCGCGGCGGCCGGCAGCAGCCCATCCAGCCAGACCCACGTCGTCAAGCTGCAACTGCCCGGCGGCGGCAGCCGTGACGTGCAGGTCAACAGCGAGCGCGACGTGCAGGCGCTGCTCGACGCCCTCAAATCCGCCGGCCTCACCGCCCGCCCGGCCTGACGCGCCATGCCCATCACTCTGTCCGACAACACCGCCACCGTGACCCTGCGCGACGACACGCAGTGGGTCGACGAGTTCGCCTGGCAGCCCGTGCTGCAGGCCGCCGCCTACACCGTGGCCGGCGCGCTGGTGGTGGAAGAGGCGCAGATGCAGGCCGGCCGGCCCATCACCCTGTCGGGCGCCGACGACCGCGCCTGGGTGCGCTATGCCGACGTGCAGCAGCTGCAAGCCTGGGCGAGCACGCCGGGCAAGCTGCTCACTCTGACACTGCGCGGCCAGCCGCGGCAAGTGCGCTTTGACCTGCGCGCAGGCAGCCCCATTGCCGCGCAGCCCGTGGCGTATTTCGACACCCCCGCCGCCGACGACTGGTTTGCCGTGTCGGCGCTGAAGTTTTTCGAGGTCTGACCCATGCCGCTCACCGATCAGGACATCCGCATCATGGCCGCCGAGGTGCTGGCCGACACGCCCACGGGCGGCGGCCGCATGAGCGGCGTGGAAGTGGTCGATGGGCAGAGCAACAACCTGTTCGACGACATCGCCGACCTCGACCGCACCATGGGCAACGTCAGCACCCGCAAGGTGTTTCCGGCGGTCATGTCGGGCGACCGGCAGGCGCTTTACGGCAGCATGGTCATCGTCGACCAGCCGCCAGCCGACCCGAACGTGTCGGTGGCGCTGTTCACCACCCGCGACTGGGCCGACCGGCGGCCTGCGGCCACGTCGCGCATGGAAAGCTACCTGGCCCGCGGCCCGCTGTACGACGGCTGGCTGTGGGATCAGCACATCGCCGGGCAGCGCGCGCTGCAAATCCTGCAGCCGGTCGACCGCGACTTGCCGGCGGTGGGCAGCACCATCGTGCTGGTGAAATTTCCCGGGCAGGCCAGCGAGGTGTCGCAGTTCCTGCGCATCACCCGCGTGACCGCGCAGCAGCGCAGCTTCACCGCCAGCGGCTGCTCGGGCAGCTTCATCCTCAACGTGGTGACGGTGGAAATCAGCGACGCGCTGCTGTTCGACGCGCTCGGCGGCGTCCCGCACTGCAACCGCGACACCGCCGTGTCTGGCGCCAACTGCAAGCTCTACAGCACCGTGGTGGCCGATGCCGCGCGCTATGCCGGCATCGCCCGCCTGGCCGCGCCGGTGAGCATGGGCGACCTGTCGGTGCAGCTGCAGAGCATTTTCGGCGCGCTGGTGCCGTCGGCACAGACGGAGATTCCGATTGCCGATGTCAAGCCCAACGGCGACCGCGCGCTACTCATTGCCGCCGCCGGATCGCCGGCGCAAATCAACTTCGGCACCGTGCGCTGGGACATCGGCCAGGCGCTGTTCATCGGGCAGGGCATCGTGCCCGGCAGCCTGCAAATCCAGCTCGGCGCCGTGACCCTCACCGACCGCGGCGGCCAGCTCTTTGCCGGCACGCAGGCCGTGGGCACGGTGGACTACGGCAACGGCATCGCCTACAGCACCGCGCAGCCGACCAACACCGCCGCCACCGTGGTCACCTTCACCCCCGCCGGCCAGCCCGTGAGCAACATGATGAGCGCCGGCTGGGACGTGACGGCTGAGAGCCGCAGTGGCACGCTGGTGTTCATCTTGCAGCCCATCCCCACGCCGGGCAGCCTGAGCATCGCCTACATGGCGCAGGGCAAGTGGTACGTGCTGCGCGACGATGGCTCGGGCGCCTTGCGCGGTGCCGACAGCAGCTTTGGCAGCGGCACCCTCAACTTCACCACCGGCAGCGTGGTGGTGAGCTTTGGCGCGCTGCCCGACGTGGGCACCACGGTGCTGGCCCTGTGGGGCACGCCTGCGCTGACCCTGCGGCGCGACGGCGGCACGCTCAAAGCCAGCGTCAGCCTGCAGCTGGCGCATGGCGGGGTGGCCCCGGGCACGCTGTCCATTTCCTGGGTGGGCAACAGCGGCCAGACCCGCACCGTCACCGACAACGGCGCCGGCAACCTCACGGGCGACGGCACCGGCAGCATCGACTACGTGCGCGGCACCGTGCTGCTGGCGCCTACCAACCTGCCGCCCGGCGGCGCGGTCTACACCGTCACCTACCAATACGGGCCGCCGCTGGAAGAAACCTTCCCCAACCCCGCGCCCGACGCAAACGGCAACGTCACCGTGCAGCTGGCCAACGGCAATGTGCTGCCGGGCACGGTGGAGGTGGAATGGCAGGTGTACGCGCCAGAGTCGACCTACACCAGCAGCAGCAATTTTTCTGTGGTGTGGACCAACGCCGCGCTGACGCAGAGCAATAACCTGCCGGCATCGGGCAAGTTCACCGTGGCGCGGCGCGATACCGGCACCGGCGCGCTGCGCGACACCGCAGGCAGCACGGTCGATTACACCGCAGGGGCGATCACCTTCAAGCTCGCCACCACGCTGACCATCCCGCGCATGCAGGGGCAGAGCGCCGAGTGGGGTAGCGCAATCGGGCAACTGCAGGTGATCAACCGCTTCTCCGCGACCGGAGTGGCTTACTCCACGGTCAGCGCCGTGCCGCCGCTCGACGGCTCCGGCTATGTCAAGGTGCGCTACCGCACCAGCGCTGCGGGCAACGCGGCCAGCGAAACCTTCAGCAACCAGCCGCTCACCCTGGACCTCACCCCGCAGTTTGCCGAGCAGATCGTGCCCGGCAGCGTGCGCTTCAGCCTGGGCAGTTTCACCTACATCGACCGCCAGGGCCGCGTGGTCTATGGCGTCAACCCGGCCAACGGCGCGGCCACCGACGGCGGTCAGATCGACTACGCCAGCGGCCAGGTCACGCTCACCGCATGGAACCCGGGCGATGCCAACACCGGCAGCGTGGCCGCGCTGCTCACTACGCTGGGCGTGCTGCCGGTAGACGAAGTGACCTTCCGCACCGCCAGCGCCCCGCTGCGCCCGGGCAGCCTGGTGCTGCAATACGTGCCGCTGATCGGCGGCGGGGTGCAGACCGTGACGGCGCAGACCAACGGCACGATTTCCGCCGCCGGGGTCGATGGCCGGGTGGACTATCAGACCGGCATCGTGCGCGTGCGCTTTGGCAGCTGGGTCACCGCCGCGGGCAACGAGTCCGAGCCGTGGTATCTGGCCTCCGCGGTGCGCGCCGACGGCAAGATTTTCAAGCCCGCGCCGGTGGTGGCCGACACCTTGCGCTACGCCGCCGTGGCCTACGGCTACATCCCGCTGGACAAAACCCTGCTGGGCATCGACCCCGTGCGGCTGCCCACCGACGGGCGCGTGCCGATGTTCCGCGTCGGCGACATTGTGGTGCTGCACGACGAGCAGACGCTCTCGGTGGCCAACCCCAGCAACGGCGGCACCACCAACCTGGGCCGCACGCGGCTCAAAAGCGTGGTCGTGCGCGACGCCACCGGCGCGCGCGTGCCGACCAGCAGCTACAGCGTCGATCTGGACGCGGGCATCGTCACCTGGGGCAACGTGTCCGGGCTGGCGCTGCCGCTGGCCGTCACCCACCGCATCGAAGACCAGGCGCTGGTGTCGGACGTACAGATCAACGGCCAGATCAGCCTCAACCGCCCCGTCAGCCACGCCTACCCCGCCACCGCCTACTGCAGCAGCGCCGTGGTCATGGGCACCCTGCGCGCCTCCGTCAGCGTGCCGTTTGCGCTGCAAACCTGGCAAAACCAGTTCGTCGACGCGCCCACGGGCGGAGCCATCTCCGCTGCGTACAACGTGGTGCAGTACCCCATCATCGTCACCAACGCCGGGGCCGCGCAAGAAAAGTGGGCCATCGTGTTCGACAGCCCCACCACCGTGCGCGTCATCGGCCAGAGCGTGGGGCAGATCGCCGCCGGGCTGCCCATCGCGCAAGAGATCGCCCCGCTCAACCCGGCGACCAATCAGCCGTATTTCCGCATCGCCGCCGCAGGCTGGGGCAGTGGCTGGGCCGCGGGCAACGCCCTGCGGTTTGACACCACCGCGGCCAACTACCCCATCTGGTGCGTGCGCACCGTGCGCCCCGGCCCCGGCACCGGCGCAGCAGACGCCTTCACCCTCGCCCTGCTGGGCAATGCCGACGCCCCGTAAACCGCCATCGAGGAGCCTTTCATGCCGCTGGGAACCCTACCCGTCAAACACTTCAACTCCGAGCAGCCCGGCGCGCCGGTGCTCTCCGGCACCGCCGGCAGCTTGATCGCGCTGCTCGACGCCTGCCTGCTCAACGGATTCAACGTGCTCACCCCGCAGTCGGCCAGCGCCTCCGGCGGCGTGGTCACACTCACCTACGCCAGCGCGCACGGGCATGGGGTGGACCAAATCCTCAAAATCGCCGGGTCGGCCGGCGGGGTGATCGACGGCGAAGCGCGCATTACCAGCGTGACCAGCACCACCCTGAGCTTTGCCGCCCCCGGTGTGCCCGACGGGCCGATTGCCGGCTCCATCACCACCCGCATGGCCCCGGCCGGCTGGGAAAAGCCCTTCTCCGGCACCAACAAAGCCGCGTACCGCAGCGTCGCGCCCGACAGCACGCGATTTTTCCTGCGCGTGGACGACAGCGGCAGCTTCAACGTCTCCGGCCAGAACCAAAGCTGGACCAACCAGCCGCGCATCGCCGCGGTGTTCGGCGCTGAAAGCATGACCGACATCGACACCTGGAGCGGCCAGTTCCCCAACGCATCCCAATCCGGCAAGTTCTGGACCAAAAGCACCGCCAACGACGGCACCGCCCGCCGCTGGCGGCTGTTCGCCGACGACCGGTTTTTGATGTTCTTCTGCTACAAGCGCACCGACATCGGCTACGCCAGCGGATTCCGCTTTGGCGACATCGTGCCCTTCCGCCCCGGCGATGCGTATCACGCGGTGATCAATGGGGGGTGGGATCATGCAACATTTTTCGTTAACTCTACCTTTGGATCTGAACAATACGAATCCCGCTTCCCTTACCTCAGCGGCGACACCACGGGCGCCTTCCTCTGCCGCGCGTCCAGCCAGATCGGCGATCCGGTGGCCAGCGCCGCATTCGGCAGCCGGCTGCAGGATCAAAGCGGCGTGGGCGGCTTGACCTTTCCCAACCCCGCCGACAACGGCCTGCTGCTGCACGCGCCGATTCTTGTCTCGGAGCCGGGCGGCTCGGCGCGCGGCACCTGGCCGGGGCTGTACCAGCCGCTGCACGGCGATCCGTTCACCACCGAAACCAAGGTGAGCAACGTCCCCGGCCTGCCGGGGCGCACGCTGCAGGCGGTGTGGTTGTCTCGGAACTCCTCAAGTTTCAACCGCGCCACGGTGTTCATCGACATCACCGGCCCCTGGCGGTAAGGCGGCGCGATGACTACGTTCAGCTACAGCCTGTACCGCTACGCCCCCGGCGCGCGCGCTGCCGTTTCGCCTGAGCGGGCTGGGCGGCCAACTGCTGCGCCAGCCGCGCGCCATCGAGCGCGGGGCCTGGCGCATTCGCGGGCAGGTGACGGTAGGCGGCGTGCCCGCCGCTCGCCTGGTGCGGCTGCTGGCTTACCCCAGCCTGCGGTTGATCGACGCCACCTGGAGCCACCCCGTCACCGGCCAGTACGCCTTTGACCGCCTGCCCGCGGCGCCGCTGCAAAACACCACGCTCGACACCTCGCGCCCGTCGGGTGAGCAGTATCTGGTGCTCGGCGTCGACCACACCGGGCAGTACGACCCCGAGGCGCGCATCGGCTTCACCCTGGAGGCCATGCCGTGATCGCGCTGTCGCCCGCGCTCAAAGCCGCCCGCGCGCAGGCCACTGCCGCCGCGCTGTCCGGCGGCAGCGCCGAGCTGTATGCCGGCGCGCTGCCCGCGCCCGGCGCCGCGCCCGCAGGCGCCTTGTTGGCGCAATGGGCGCTGGGCGCGCTCTCGGCCAGCGGCGCGCAGGTGGTCATCGCCCCGGCGCCGGTCATGGCGCAGGCCGACGGCGCGCCCACGCTGCTGCGGCTGCGCGACGCGCAAGGCGCGTGGCTGGCCGATCTGGACGTCGGCCCGCCGCCCGCGCCGGGCGAGCCGCAGACCACGGCGCTGGTGGCCACTCCGGCGCTGGTGTATGCCGGCGGCCAGGTCAGCCTGTCGGCGCTCACTCTCGCAGAGCCATAAAGGAGCCGCGCCGTGAGCGTCGATCTGCGCTTTGCCCGCCCACGCAGCACCAGTGCCGACCTGGCGTTTGGCGCCGGCGCGCAGGCGCCCGCCACCGACCTGTCCGGCGCAGCCACGCTGCCGCCGCTGGCTGCCAGCGGGCGCGTGCTCGGCAGCACCCGGCTGCAGGGTGCGGTGGCGCTGCCCGCGCTGGCCGCCGCCGGCACCGTGCGCTACGACGCCGACGCCTTCCGCGGTCTGCTACGCCCCGCCGCCGCGCCGTGGCAAGTGGCGGTTCAAGCCCGCGCGCAATCCGCCGCGCCGTGGCAAGCGCCGTTCGTCCTTTCCCCGCAGACGGCGCTGGCTTGGCAGCCCGCCGCGCCACTGGCCGCTGCGCGCGCCTCGCGCTGGCGCGCGCTGCCCGTTGCCGCCGCCGACCGTCGCGCCGTGTGGCAGCCCGCCGCGCCGCTGGCGGCCGCCGCCGCCGCGCCGTACCACCTGCCTGCGGCCCGCGCCGAGCGCGCAGCCGCCGCCTGGCAAGACGCCGCCGCGCGCACCGCCCGCCTGGCCGCGCCCTACCGGCATCCGCCGTCGCGCGGCATCGCCCGCGCCAGCGCCTGGCAGAACGCCACCCCCGCGCCGCGCCATTGGCGCGCCCGCTGGCAAAACGCCGCCGCGCGCACCACCCGCCGCCGCGCGCCGTGGCAAGACGCCGGCCCCGTGCGCCTGCTCTGGCCGCGGCCCACGCCCTACGTGCCGCCGCCGCCCGTGCCGCGCACCATCACCGCCGACCTGCCGTTTGCCTGCCGCGTCGAGGCCGGCGCGCCGTGGGTGCTGCGCTTTGGCCGCATCTGCCGCGCGGACGACCGGCAGCCCATCGTCATCCCCATCCTGCGCGCCTACATCATGCTGCACGACGTCTCGGTTACCCGCCTGTCGGACAACATCGCCATCCCCGCGCGCAGCGTCACCCTGGCGCTAGACGCCGACAGCGCCGCGTGGAGTTTTTCCGCCGCGCTGCTCGGCCCCGACGCCGTGGACGCCGTGCGCCCCGACGCCAGCGGCCAGCCCGTGGCGCTGCAAATCGCCATCGACGGCTACACCTTCACCGCGCTGGTCGAAGACTGGGCCGAAGACCGCAGCCACGGCCAGCGCAGCGTGTCGGTCAAAGGCCGGGGCTTGAGCGCCGAGCTGGCCGCGCCGTATCAACTGCCGTCCAGCGGCGTGACCGCCAGCGACCTGACCGTGCAGCAAGTGCTCGCCGCGCACCTGCCCATCGGCAGTGGCTGGCAAATCGCCTGGGCGCCGGGCACGCCCGACTGGCTGGTGCCCGCCGGCGCGTGGAGCTGGGCCAACCAATCGCCGCTGGCGGCCATCCTGAGCGCGGCCACCGGGTGCGGCCTGGTCGTCGTGCCCGACCGCACGCAGCGCACCCTGCGCATCCAGCCGCGCTACCCCGTGCTGCCGTGGGCGCTGGCCAGCGCCGCGCCGCAGATCACCATCCCCGAATCCGCGGTGCTCTCCGTCTCCCGCCGCAACGCCCCGCCGGCGCAGGCCAATGCCGCGTTCGTCGCTGGCGGCAGCCCCGGCGGCGTGCTCGCCCGCGTCTACCGCGACGGCACCGCGGGCGACCGCGCCCTGGCCCCGGTGCAGCACCCGCTGATCACCCATGCCGACGCCGCCCGGCTGCTCGGCAGCCGCCTGCTGGCCGCGCAGGCGCAGCAGCCCGACGTGCGCGCCGTCACCCTGCCGCTGGACGGCAACCCCTTCGGCCTGGCCGCCATTGGCGACGTGGCGCAGATCACCTTGGGCAGCACCGCCACCCGAGCCATCGTCAACGCCGTGCAGATCGACGTGCAGCGCAGCGACCGCGCGCTCACCGTGCGTCAAACCCTGACCTTGGGCGAGGACACGCCCAACATTTGGTCCGGCTTTGCCCGCCTGCTGCCGCAAGACCCCATCCGCCCCGCGACCGTGCAAGCCGCCTTTGCCGACGGCACCGCCCTCGTGCAATACCCCGGCGGCGGCACCCAGCGCGTGCGCAACCCCATTGCCGCCACCGCCAATGCCAGCGTCTATGTGCGCGGCGACCGCATCGACAGTGCCGCACCGCAGCTCACCGCCTTCGATTTGACCGTCTGATTGCTGCGCCGCACAAAAACAAAAAAAGACGGCCTCAAGCCGCCCTCGAATCCCCTTGGAGCCCGCCTTCAATCCGCCGCCTTAGCCAGATTTGCCAGCGCTACAAAGTTACAAATCCGCCACTTAATTTGCGACTCAAATCATGTTGCGCTGAGTCGCAAATCATGTTGCGGCTTACAGACACGGCGGGCTCTTCGATCCACTCACAGGCCGTGTGCGGGGTAAGGCGGCTTTTGCTTGTCCGCATCGACCAATGCCAGAACCTGCGACTGCAAACAAAAAGCCCGAAACGGATTCGGGCTTTTGCAGGGGTGGTGGCCAGGGGCAGAATCGAACTGCCGACACGCGGATTTTCAGTCCGCTGCTCTACCAACTGAGCTACCTGGCCGGTTGATTTTGTTTCGCGAGTGCAAGCGCATCTGCACGATCAAAACAGATATCCTAACAAATTTTTTCGCCGACCTGTCCGAAGGGCGGGGTTTAGCGTGAGGATGTCGGGTGGCCGGCGGCGGGTTCGTCTTCTGGACAGGGCGCGGTGTCGGACTTGTTGCGGCTGCTGCGGCCCAGATCGACGCCGAGCTGTTTGATTTTTCGGTACAGGTGGGTGCGTTCCAGGCCGGTCTTTTCTGCGACGCGCGTCATGCTGCCGTTTTCGCGTGCCAGGTGGAATTCGAAGTAGGCCCGTTCGAATTCGTCACGGGCTTCGCGCAGTGGGCGATCGAGCAAAAACGCGCGCTCCGACGGCAATGCTGCAGGCGGTGGTGTGTCCTGTGGGGTCGCCGGCCCGGTGGTCGCTGTTGCCGCGGCGGCTTGCGGCGGGTTGCCTGCAGCCCGTGCAACCGGTTTGGTCAGCGCCTGCGAAACGGCCTGCAGCAGTTTTTGCAGCGCGATGGGTTTTTCCAGAAACGCCATGGCACCGATGCGTGTGGCCTCGACGGCATGGTCGATGGTGCCGTGGCCGGACATCATGATCACGGGCATGGTGAGTTGGCCGCTGCTGGCCCATTCCTTGAGCAGCGTGACGCCGTCGGTGTCGGGCATCCAGATGTCGAGCAGCACCAGATCGGGGCGCGATTGCGCGCGCATCTGTCGGGCTTGTGCGGCATTTTCGGCCAGCGACACGCTGTGTCCTTCGTCGTTGAGAATCTCCGAGAGCAGCTCACGGATTCCCATTTCGTCATCGACCACCAAAATACTCGCCATACCAACTCACTCTCTCAAACACCAGCCCGCTCAGAGCGGTGCCGTGGGCGCAGCGGGGCGCTCATGCAGGCTGCAGGGGCGCTGACGCGGCAGTGTGTTGCGTCAGCCCAGGGAATATAAGGGAAACGCGCGCCCCGCAAACACGACCGTCGGCCTGCAGGTTCTGGATTTCGATGCGGGCATGGTGCTCCTCGGTGATTTTTTTCACCACGGCCAGTCCCAGCCCGGTGCCGCGGGGTTTGCTCGTGACGTAGGGTTCGAAGGCGCGGCTGAGAATTTTTTCGCTGAACCCGGGGCCGTTGTCGGTCACGCTCAGCCGCACCCGCGGCGCCGGGCTGCCCGGCGACGGCAGGGCCTCGGTGCGAATGCGCACTTTGCGCTCGGCCTGCGCCGACACGGCGTCGATGGCGTTTTGCAGCAGGTTGTGGATGACCTGCCGCAATTGCGTGGCGTTGCCCAAGATGTCGGGCAGGGGATCGGCCAGATCGGCGCGGACTTCGGGGTCTTCGTCGGCGCTGCTGCCGTCGTGCGCGCTCAGGCTGGCGTAGAGGTTGAGCACGTCGCGGATGAGGGTGTTGAGATTCATCGGCTCGGGCTTGCCGGCGGGCAGACGGGCGTAGTCACGGAAGTCGTTGACCATGTGCTGCATGGCCTGTACCTGGTTGACAATGGTCGTCGTGCTGCGCTGCAGCATGTCGCGGTCGGCGCCTTCGAGCTTGGGCGCGAGTTTCATTTGCAGCCGTTCGGCCGAGAGCTGGATGGGGGTCAGCGGGTTTTTGATTTCGTGTGCCAGGCGCCGTGCCACTTCGGCCCAGGCCAGCGAGCGCTGTGCCGAGATGACTTCGGTGATGTCGTCGAACACGACGACCGAAGCCGGCTGTCCGGGAAGCGCCAGCCGGGCGCCACGCACCAGCAGGGTGATGCTGGCGTCGCTATTGGGAAGCTGGTATTCGATCTGCTGCAGCCAGTGCGGGTTGGCGCTGGCGTGATCCTGTTCATCGAGTGAGGCGAACGCCTCCGACAGGGTGCGGGCGAACGCTTCCAGGCTGGGCAATTGTTGCAGCGGCTGGCCGATGAGGCCTTGCAGCGGCGCGCGCAGCAACCGCGTGGCGCTGGGGTTGGCCAGCGCCAGGCGCTGGTCGCTGCCGAGCACCATCACGCCCGCGCTGAGGTTGTCGAGCACGCTCTGCAGATAGGCGCGGGAGGCTTCGAGCGCATCATGGTTGTACTGTGCCTGCGCCCGCGCTTCGGCGAGCTGGTTGGTCATGGCGTTGAACGAGCGCACCAGCACGCCGAGTTCGTCGTTGCGCTCCAGCGCGGGTTTTTGCCGCAGGTCGCCTTCGGCCACGGCCTTCATGCCATCGGCCAGCAGCAGCAGCGGCTTGGCGAGCTGGTTGCCCAGCACCACGGCCAGCAGCACGGCGAGAAACACGGCGAGAAACAGCGTGAGGGTGAGGGTGGAAATGTACATGCGCTTGAGTCCCTCGCGGCCCAACGCGCGTTCCTGGTATTCGCCGTAGGCGCGCTGCACTTCGAGTGCGCTGTTGGAGATGGCCTGCGGCACGTTCTGGATGAGCTGCAGATAGCGGCTGTGCCCGGGCAGAATGAAGTGGCGCGAAGGCACGCCGACCACCACGCGCAGCTTGAGCGTCTGCGGCATGTGCCCGGTGCCGTCGTCGCCGCCTTCAATGTCGGCGATCGATCCCATGGTGCGCAACTGCCGCATGCCGTTCGGCCCCGGGATGTCCGGGATGAGGGAAAACGGGTCGCCGCCGGCGGTGACCAGCACGGTGCCGTTGCCGTCGAAAACGGTGATTTGCTGCAGGCCGAGCTGCTGGCGCAACTGCTCCATCGCCAGTGGCGACAGCAACGTGGGGTCTTCGGCGATCTGCACCGACAGATTGCGTGCCTTGGCCTGCAGATCCGCCTGCAGCACGTTCAGCGTGGTGCGGCCCAGGTTCAGGCCGGCGCTGAGCGCGCCCTCGACCTTGACGTCGAACCAGGTCTCGATGCTGCGGGCGACGAACTGGTACGACACGGTGTAGATCACCACCCCGGGCAGCACGCCGACGAGCGCGAAAATGGCTGCAAGCTTGAACAGCAGGCGGCTGCCGAAACGGCGCTTGTGCAGCCTCCAGCCCAGCCGCAACCCCAGCGCCAGCACCATCAGCAGCAGCACCCCGGCGACGACGAAGTTGATCCAGTACAGCCAGGCGAATACCGGGCTGGGCTGCTCGGTGTTTTTGGTCGAGACGGCGAGCAAAAACATCAGGAACACCGCCAGCGGCAGCCCTAGCGCCAGCGCCATGCGCACTGCCCAGCGCGAGGTGCGGCTGTCCCAGGAATTGGTGTGCTGCATGGTCAGGGCGTCCAGACGAACGTCTGCGGGGCAAACGTCGCTTCGATTTTCCAGTCCGACTGCGACGACACATTGAGCTGGAACGGCCGCGGCAATTGCGACAGATCCAGGCGGAAGCGGGCGTCGAGTTCGTAGGTGCGCCCGGGGACGAGCTGCGAGGCCTCGGCCACGCGCAGGTTGCGGGTGCGTTGCACCACGCCCAGCGCCTCGTCCAGGCTTTCGTAGTTTTGCTGCAGCCCGCCGACGGACACGCGGTAGCGTTGCAGCAGTGGCTGGTAGGCCAGGCGCACTTCGCGTTTGGCCTGCGCCACGTCTTCGTTGAACCAGTACCAGCGTGGCCGCACCACGGTGGCCACGGTTTCGAAGTACAGCGCGATGCCGCGATGCAAGACCTCCTCCAGGCTGCGAGGCAGGGCGAACACCGCCGCCGTGGTGACGAACAGCCCATCCGGGCTCATGGTCAGCATCAGCGGCTCGGTGTCCACGGTGACCGCGCCCGCAAGGCGCCACAGCCCCGCACCGGCGGCCAACGCCAGGCCAGCGCGCAGCAGTCTGCGGCGCTGCAGGTCGGGGGGAAGGTGGGCGGGTGTCACGACGATTTGGTGAACAGGGCGTAGAAAAAACCGTCCTGCGCCACAGGCGCCGCGGCGGCTGGGTTTTCGCCGGCGTGCGGTTGCTGCGGCAACAACTGGCCGGGTGCGGGCGATGCTATCGCATCGGCGTGGCGGCGCAAAAACGCCCTGGCCTGCTCGTCGCCCTCCTGCGGAAACACGGAACAGGTGACGTAGAGCAGCTTGCCGCCGCGGCGCAGCAGGGGCCACAGCGCGTCGAGCAGCGCGGCCTGCGTCGCTGCCAGTGCGGCGATGTCGTCCGCCCGGCGCAGCCAGCGGATATCCGGATGCCGCCGCACGATGCCCGAGGCGCTGCACGGCGCGTCGAGCAGAATGCGGTCGAACGGCGTGCCGTCCCACCAGGCGGCGGGATGTGCGGCGTCGGCTGCCAGTGTCCGCGCGTGCAGGCCCAGCCGTTGCAGGGTTTCCTGCACCTTTTGCAGGCGTGCGGCGTCCTTGTCTAGGGCGAGCAGGTCGCAGTCGCAGCGTTCGAGCAGATGTGCGGTCTTGCCTCCGGGGGCGGCGCAGGCGTCGAGCACGCGCCGCCCGGCGTGGACGTCGAGCAGCGGTGCGGCGTACTGCGCCGCTGCGTCCTGCACGCTGACCCAGCCCTGGGCAAAGCCGGGCAGGCGCTCCACGGCGACGGCCTGCTCCAGCAGCAACGCCTGGTCGAGCGCCGGGTCGGCGGGGACGCAGGCGCGCAGCCCGACGGCGGCCAGTGCCTGCACGTAGGCGGTGCGCGACACGCGCCGCGGGTTGACGCGCAAGGTCATGGTCGGCCGGCGCTGGGCGACGTCGAGAATGCTCTGCCACTGCTGCGGGTAGGCGCGCTGCAGGGCCTGCACCCACCAGTCCGGATGGTTCCAGCGCGCCTGCAGGGACTGCGCCGCGGGGGCGGGGTGTTCGCGCGGGCGGGTGAGGTAGCGGCGCAGCAGCGCGTTGACAAAGCCGGCAGCGTGGCGTAACGCCGGGGTGCGTTTGCACGCCTGCACCGTTTGATCGACCACGGTGTACACCGCGTAGTGCACCTCGGCATCGGGTTGCAGCAGCACCAGCGCGGTGTGCAGCAGGTCGCGCAGCAACGGCGGGTGGATGGCTTTCGGATGCAGTTGCCCCAGCAGCGCGCGCGCCGTACCCAAACGGCGCAGCACGGCAAAACTCAGCGCCTGCGCCGCACCGCGCTGCGCCGCGTCCCAACGGCCGCGGGCGGCTGCCTGCGGCAACGCCGCGGACAGCGACGTACCATCCTGCACGGCGCAGACGAGCTGCGCGCAGGCCAGCACGTCGCGCCACAGCGGGCGCGGGGCGGAGGGGACAGACGATGCGGCAGGGGACGGTTGGTTCACCTGCGCATTATCCGCGCAGCCGTAGCTTGCGCTGCGCAGGGTCAGGGGCTGATGTAGGCGTAGCCCTCACGGTATTGCAGATTGGCGACTTCCGCCACCCCCGAAGGCACGATGGTGGCATCGAGCAGCACGCGGTCTTTGGAGATTTTGCGCGAGGTCAGTGTGTTGTTGCACACGCGGAACGACACGCCTTTGCCCGCCAGATCGCCGATCAGGCCGGCGAATTCCGCGCCTTTGCCGTCGACGGCGCCGTTGAGCATGAAGTCGATGCCGGCGCCGTTGCCGACGACGACGATTTTTGCCGTCGGGTCGGCAGCCAGATGGTTGCGCACATTGCCCAGGCAGCGCGATCCCTGGGCATCTCCCTGTGTGACGTGATAGACGACCTTGACCGGCCCTTCCTTGTCGGCCCGGCCCTGCGCGCGCGCGGTGGCGCTGGCCATGAGTGCGGCGGCGCCAACGGCTCCGGCAGCCAGCGCACGACGACGGTTTGACGTGGATTGCATCGAATCTCCTCCTGGGATGGTGGCCGTCCTGCGCTCTGCCGGCGCCTGGACGGAGACGAACGACTGCCGGCGCGCAGTCACCGTGCCGGCAGTCGCATGATGCCTGCGCACCGCGTGCGACGCAATCCGGGCAAAGACGCATCGCCGCGGTGCGCCGGCGCCGGGGCATCAGGACAGGCTGTCACGCCAGATGTTGTGCGCCCAGGCATCGGCGTAAACGCCCTCGATTTCGGTGATGCCCGCAGAAATGCCTCCCGACCCCGGCACGGTGAGAAAGGTTTTCTGCTTGTCGTCGTACTGATGCACGGTGGCGACGTGAATGGCCTGCTGGAAGTTCACCATGCTGTAGCAGGTGTTCATCACCACCGGGTGCGGGTTGACCGGCTGGTCGTACAGCATGGAAATAATCGCCGCCGCGGCGACCTTGGCATGCTGGTTGGCCATATGGCCCGACTTGGGCATCAGCGGCGAGATCTGGATGGAATCGCCCAGCACGTGGATGTCCTTGTGCACCGTCGATTCGAACGTCAGGTAATCGACTGCGCACCAGCGGGCGTTCATGTTCGCCAGCCCGGTGCGCTGCGCGATCACGCCGGCGCGCTGCATCGGAATGACGTTGATGACGTCGGCTTTGACCGGGTCGTTGACTTCGAACTCCATTTCCATGCGCGCGGCATTGACGCCGACGACCTTGTGATCCGGGATGTATTCGACCATGCCCGGGTACTGCTCGGCCCAGGCTTTTTTGAACAGCGGCTCCTTCGACTGCACCTTGTCGTTGGCGTCGAAAATCAGCACCTTCGATCGGGGCTTGTGCTGCTTGAAGTACGCCGCCACCAGCGAGGCGCGTTCGTAAGGCCCGGGTGGACAGCGGTACGGTGCGGGCGGCACGCTGATGGCGAACACCCCGCCATCGGGCATGGCTTCGAGCTGCCGGCGCAGCGCCAGGGTTTCCGGCCCGGCTTTCATCGACTGCAGGATCTTGCCCTGTTCGTTTGCCGCCTTGAGGCCGTTGACCGTGTCGAACATCAGTTCGATACCGGGAGACACCACCAGTTTGTCGTACTGCAGCGTGTCGCCGTTGGCGAGTTTGACACTGCGTTTGGCCGGGTCGATGCTTTCCACCGTGCTCTGCACCCAGTTGACCCCGTGGCGCTGGCGCAGCGCGTCGTACGACACGGTGATGTCCTGCAGCGTTTTCGCCCCGGCGATCACCAGATTCGACACCGGGCAGGAAATGAAGGCGTCACCGGGTTCGACCACGGTGACGGCGATGGTGTTGTTCGACCACTCGCGGATGTACTTGGCCGCCGTCGAGCCGCCATAGCCGGCGCCGACGATGACCACTTTGCCTTTGCTCGCAGCGCTGCGTGCGGTGCTGGCGCAACCCGACAGCGCGGGAGCCAGGCCCAGGGTGCCGATGGCGGCGGCACCTGCCAAAAAATGACGTCGAGATTGCATGATGGGCGTCCTCATGGGTGTTGCTGCGCGAAATACTCGGCGATGAGCTGGATCTGGGCCTCGGTGTATCCCTTGGCGATCTGCGGCATGATCGTGCCCTGACGCTGTCCGGATTTGTATTCGTTCATCAGGGCGATGAGGGACGCGGCCGGCCGGCCCGCCAGGCTGGGAATGGCGGCGGTGGACACGCCATGCGGGCCATGACAGTTGAAACAGGTGGCCGCCAGCGATTGCGCCGCTGGCACGGCGGGCGGCGTGGCCTGTGCGGCCACGGCGGCGCAGCACAGCGCGGGAATCAAAAGCAATGAGCGCAACATTCGATGCCTCCTCGTGGGTTGACCGGCGATCCAAAGACATCTCGTGTCTTTGATCTATGGCAAAAGGTATCGAAATGTAGCAAAACGCAACATTCGGGGGAACCAGCATCCCCCGCGAAAATCTGCGGCGGGTCAAGCCGCAGATCGTCCGAATCTACGGTTACGGCGCAGAACGACGTGGATTGACGCGGATGGCGCGCAGGCACGCGCGCATCAGGGCTTGATGTAGTACCAGCCTTCGGATTGCAGCTTGACCAATTCGTAGACCCCGGCGGGGACGATGGTGGCTTCGAGTACCAGCTCGCTAGGCGGAATTTTGAGGAAGGTCAGCGTGTTGTTGCACGCCTTGAACTGCACGCCCTGATTGGCCAGATCACCGATCATGCCGGAGAACAGGGCGCCTTGCGGCGTTTTCGCGCCGTTGAGCAGAAAATGGATCGCCTTGCCGTAGCCGACGACGATGAATTTCATTTTCGGGTCGAGCTCCAGCACGTTCTGGATGTTGATCAGACCCTCGTAAGCCTGCTCCAGGCCGTCGCTGATCTGCATCACCACTTTCCACGGCTCGCTGGAAATCTGCTGCGCGGGCACGGGGCCCTGGGTCTGGGCTTGCGCCAGCGTTGCGCCACCCAGGCCGATCAGCCCGGCACCCAGCAGTTTGATACGGTCGCGTGGGTTCATCGAAAGTCTCCTCCAGACAAGGGATCAGGACGGCCGGTGGGGGTGCGTCGGCCGGGTATGCAGGTGATGCAGGCTCCAATGCTGGCGCTCGGCCAGCCAGCGGTAGAGCCAATACCCCACCAGGGTGACGAAAACCAGCGCCAGGGTATTGAAAAACACCGCGCCGGGCAGAATGGCCAGAAGTTCGAAGCCGTTGAAGTCGCGCCATTTGACAATGGCGGTGAGCACGGCGCTGAGAATGCCGAACCCCGCGCCGATCGCAGCGTTGATGCGCAGCAGCGTCGGCAGGGTGAGGACGGCGGTGTCGATGCGTGGGGCAGTCATGGTCGGGTTCGGGGGCTCAAGTGCGCACCTCGCCGTCGCCGAGCACGATCCACTTCAGGCTGGTCAGCCCTTCGAGACCGACCGGGCCACGGGCGTGGAACTTGTCGGTGGAAATGCCGATTTCCGCCCCCAGCCCGTACTCGAAGCCGTCGGCAAAGCGCGTGGAGGCGTTGACCATCACGCTGGACGAATCGACCTCGCGCAAAAAGCGCATCGCCCGCGGGTGGTCGCGGGTGAGGATGGCGTCGGTGTGTCCCGAGCCGTAGCGGTTGATGTGCGCGATGGCCTCGTCGACGCCGTCGACCACCTTGATCGAGATGATCGGTGCCAGGTACTCGGTGCTCCAGTCGGCCTCGGTGGCGTCGCGCAGCAGCGGCGCGGCGCCCGGCACGGTCTGCAGTATCGCCCGGCTCTGCGGGCAGCAGCGCATTTCCACCCCTTTGGCGGCGAACACTGCGCCGATGCGCGGCAGAAACTCGGCGGCGATGTCGCGCGCCACCAGCAGCGACTCGGCGGCGTTGCACGGGCTGTAGCGTTGGGTCTTGGCGTTGTCGGTGATGCGGACCGCCATGTCCAGGTCGGCGCCGCTGTCCACATAGACGTGGCAGTTGCCGTCCAGATGCTTGATCACCGGCACGCGGGCGTCGCGGCTGATGCGCTCGATCAGCCCCTTGCCGCCGCGCGGGATGATGACGTCGATGAACTGCGGCATCGTGATCATCGCGCCGACGGCGGCGCGGTCGGTGGTCGGCACCAGCTGCACCGCATCGGCCGGCAGGTCCGCCGTGCGCAAGGCCTGCATCACGAGATCGGCCAACGCGCGGTTGCTGTGGATCGCCTCCGACCCGCCGCGCAGAATCACCGCGTTGCCGGATTTGATCGCCAGCGAGGCGGCCTCGATGGTGACGTTCGGCCGGCTCTCGTAGATCATGCCGAACACGCCGAGCGGCACGCGCATGCGGCCGACGCTGATGCCGGTGGGGCGGCGGCGCACGTCGAGGATTTCGCCCACCGGATCGGGCAGCGCGGCGACCTGCTCGCAGCTCTGGGCCATCTGCCCGACCACTTTGTCCGACAGGGTCAGCCGGTCGACGAAGGCGCTTTCCAATCCGGCGTCGCGCGCGGCGTGCAAATCGCGCAAATTGGCATCCTGCAACGCAGCGCGGTGCGTGCGGATGGCGGCGGCCAGCGCGTGCAGCGCTTGATTCTTCGCTGCCGTGCTGCCGCTGGCCATGCGGCGTGAGGCAGCGCGCGCGCGCGCGCCCAACTCGGCGATGAGGGTGTGGATTTGTTCGGTGGAGACGTCCATGACACGGTAAAAAAGAGAAATGACATAGGCAGGCGGTCCAGCCCGGCAGCAGCGGTACATCCAGCGGTGGGCTGGA
Organism: Pseudomonadota bacterium; assembly: GCA_021799355.1. Classification (GTDB taxonomy): domain Bacteria; phylum Pseudomonadota; class Gammaproteobacteria; order Burkholderiales; family Burkholderiaceae_C; genus Thiomonas. Next base: position 11,684 of record JAJZAQ010000008.1, on the reverse strand, counting down.
TGTGACACCCGCAGCAGGCGCCATTGTGCGTCAAGGGGCGAGGGCGGGTGGATGGCGAGGTGTAACACTGCTCATCGTGGAACTGTGTGGATAGGGTGAAAAACGGCCCTGGGCGGCCTGTGGCAAAAATTCCAGCGGGGCGGTCTGGGCGTCAGCGTGCAGCCATGGTTCGGCACCGGGGTGCGGGCGCAGGACGCCTTGCAGTTCCTGGGACGATCCAGGGGTCGATGCCCGAGCACATGGCGGGGCTGACGATCTTGCCAGATCGATCGATCCCGCTTCTGAGTCTGATTGACACAACGCATTGGACAGCGGCTGAGCGCCAGGCCTAGACTCATGGAAAACCCCATCAGGGTTGATCCTGTCTCGATATTTACATTGAAATATATCGAAAAAGTCTGTTCAAGGAGAGAGTCGATGCGTCGAATCAGCAAAACCACTCGCTGGGTCTGGGCGGCGGCGGTCGTCGGCAGCGTCTGTGCCCTGCCGGCAGGCTGGGCTGCCGCGCCGCCCGAGGCCGCATCCTGCGCCGCCTGTCACGGCGCCGATGGCATGGGCAACGCCGCGGCGGGGTATCCGCGGCTGGCTGGCCTGCCCAGGCAATACCTGGCCGACCAGCTGCGCTATTTCGCCGACGGCACGCGCAACAATGCCGTGATGGCGGGAATGGCCAAGCCGCTGACGGCGGCGCAGATCCATGCGCTGGCGGCGTATTACGCCGGCATGAAACCCCAAGGCGGCAGTGCCCCGGCTCCGTCCCCTGCGGTTGCCGCTGCTGGCGAGCGCCTGGCGTTGCGCGGCGATTGGGACAAGGGCATCCTGGCGTGCATACGCTGCCATGGGCCGGGCGCGGTCGGGGTAGGGGAGAATTTCCCGCCTCTGGTCGGGCAAAGTGCGGCGTATATCGAGGCGCAGATCAAGGCGTGGAAAGACGGCAGCCGCCGGGGGGATCCGCTGGGCATGATGCACACCGTCGCGTTGCGCATGAGCGATGCGCAAACGCAGGACGTGGCGCAATGGCTGGCTGCGCAACCGCTCACGCTCAAACCGTCCACCGCCGCGAAACACTGACCGGAGGCTCCATGAAACGTCTTCCCACCGCTCTTGCGCTCGCCCTGCTCGGCTCGGGTCTGCTCCAGGCCGCAGCCTACGCTACCGATGCACCCTCGGCTCCGCCCAAATCCGAAATCAACGCCGCTGTGGGCACCGGCGCCACATTCACCCCGCCGCCCGAATCGAGCATTCCCAACGACGAGTTCGGCAAAATGGTCAAACTCGGGCGCGACATCATGCTCGATACGCCCAAATACGCCAAAGCCTACGTCGGCAATACGCTGAGCTGCGTCAACTGCCATACCGACGCCGGGCGCATGGCCGGGTCGTCGCCGCTGTGGGCGGCGTATGTCAACTATCCCGCCTACCGCAGCAAAAACAAAAAGGTCAACACGTACGAGGAGCGAATCCAGGGCTGCTTCATGTACAGCCAGAACGGCAAGGCGCCGCCGCTGGGCAGCGAAACCCTGGTCGCGCTGGAGTCGTACTCGTATTGGCTGGCCAAAGGGCTGCCGACCGGGGAAAAAGTCGCCGGTCGCGGCTACCCTGAGATCGCCGAGCCGGCGCAGGCGCCCGACTATGTGCGCGGCCAGAAGGTGTACGACGCCAAATGCGCGATTTGCCATGGCGCCGATGGCCAGGGCCAATACGTCGGTGGTGAGACGGTGTTTCCGCCGCTTTGGGGAGACAAATCGTTCAACTGGGGCGCGGGGATGGGCAGCTACAAAAATGCCGCCAAATTCATCTACGCCAATATGCCTTACGGCATGAGCTACAGCCTCACCCCGCAGGAGGCCTGGGACGTGGCTTATTTCATGGACGCGCACGAGCGTCCGCAGGACCCGCGCTGGCAGGGCAGCGTCGCGGCCACCCGCGCCAAATTCCACGACACCAAGTTCAGCCTCTACGGCATCCGGGTGAACGGCAAATTGCTCGGTGACACCGGGGCGCCGAAAACACGCTGATTCGCAGCGCCGGTAGGTGGGGTGGCGCTGCCGTCAACTCAGCTGTCAACTGGCGGCAGCGCCCGGGTCGATGCCGCGGAAAAACCGCCGGTACAGCAGCAGGTAGGCGGCCTGCAGCCCGACCGCGGCGACGAACGGCGCGACCAGCCAGCCTTGGTGCAGCAGCAACGCGCCGAGCAGCGGGCCGATCGCCCGGGGGATCTGGATCGAGACGTTGTTGACCGTCGCGGCTAGTCCGCGGCGGTCGGCGCCGGTCAGGCTCACGGTCAACGCCTGGCGCACCCCCATCGTCCCCTGGTTGGCTGCAGCGCGCAAAGCGTACAGGCCGGCGGCCGCCCAGAACACCGGTGACAGCGGGGTGAGCAACAGCAGCACCAGCCCGGCAGAGCGCATGGCCACGACAGCCGGCACGGCACCCACACGCTGCGCTAGCCAGCCGGCTAGCTGCGCACCCAGCGCTGCGCAGACAAAGCTCGCCGCCAGCGCCGGGCCGATGCTCGCGGGGCCATGTCCGTAGCGCAGCAAATACCAGTACGCCATCAACGGCGCGACCATGCCGATGCCCAGACCGTTGAGCGCGTTGACCCCCGCCAGCTGCCAGAGCAGGATGTTTTCGCGCGTGTGGCGCGCCTGCATCGCTGCGGCGGTCTCTGCCGTCGCGCAGGCAGACGGCGGCGCAGCACCGGGTGGCTGCGCCCAGGGTGCATCGTCTGCCCGCAACAGCAGCCAGAATCCTGCGGCGGAGCCGAGCAGCGGCAAGACGAACAGACTGCGCAGGGCCCACTGCGGCGGCAGCGTAGCGGCCAGCCAGTGTGGGGCTGCGGCCAGCATGGCGCCCAGTGCCATGCCGAGCATGCCCAGCGTCGAATTCAGGCTGAACACCCGGGCGCGCGCCGCCGGCGGCGTCCCCCGTGCCAGCCAGGATTGTTCCAGCGGGCCAAACGGCCCGGCAGCGCCGTTGGCTCCCCGGCCGAAGCCGCCGAGCACGGCGGCGGGAACCAGCAGCCACGGCGTGGACGCCACACAGGCGACGCCGGCGCAGCCCGCCAACACCACTTCATAGGCGAGAAGAAACTGCCGGCGTCCCAGCCGGTCGCTCAAGGGGCCAATCCACAGCGTCAGCGCCGCGCCGACGAACAGGCCGGCGCTGAGCACGGCGCCGATCTGTGGCGCCGTCCAGTGCAGCGCGTGCAGATACAGGGTGAACGTGGCGACGAGCGCGCCTTGGCCAACGCTGCGGGCGGCACGCGCCAGAATGATGCGGCGCGCTGCCGGTGAGATCTGCGCCCATGCACTGCCCGCGGCGCGGGGAACCTGTGCCGGCGGCTGACCGGGCGCGGCGGCGTGCATGGTGCTGGCGGTTCACTCCCGGGCCGGCGTGGCGGCCGTGGCCGCCAGGCGGACGTCGTGCGTCATCACGGCGCGGGCCTGCGGGGCGGCATCGCGGCCTTTTTTGCCGCCGTTGGAGGCGGGAGCGGCCATGTAGCGCTTGATCTGCGCGATGACCGCGGGTTGATCCCAGTCCTCCGGCCCCATGGTGCGGGCGATTTCCTTGCCCTGTTTGTCGATCAGAATGGTCGTGGGGGTGCCCAGAATGTTGAGCGTGTCCAGAACGTGCGTCGTCGGATCGACGTAGATCGGCAGGTGGCTGATGAAATTGTCGTCATAAAAACTTTTCACGGCAAAAATCCCGCCCTTGTCGACCGACAGCGGTACGACGGCGAAGTCTTTGCCACCGAGCAGTTTCTCCAGTTTGTCGAGGGTGGGCATTTCGCGCACGCAGGGCGGACACCATGTCGCCCAGATGTTGAGTAGCACGACCTTGCCCTTGAAGTCGGCCAGGGACATGTGCTTGCCCTGGGCATTTTCAAACGTGACTTCAGACAGCGGCAGACGGTGCGCCGTCGGGTAGGGAGTGAAGGTAAAGCCCGCCGCCCAGGTGGCTGGGACGCTGGCAGCAGCCAAACCCAACGCCAGGACGGCATGGCGAAAAATACGCAGAGGGGACATCGAACAACTCCGGCAAAGCAGCAGGCGGATGACGCGCACAATCACAAGCGGCAGCAACTGCCTGCAACCTAGGTGCGATTGTGAGGCACACCTTAGCGGTTTCGCTCTGGCTGCGTTGTAACGGCGTGTCAATCTGCTGAAAGTGAACGGAGTATTCATGGGCGGTGTGCATCCGGTGTCTGCAGCCCTGGATCTGGAACTCGCCCGGCTGGTGCTGGGGATTCATGTGCTGGTCATCGGCTTCAATCTCGCGGGGCTGATTCTCGTCCCCATCGGGTGGTGGCGGCGCTGGCGCTGGGTGCGCGGCTGCGTCTGGCGCGCGGCGCATCTGCTGTCGATGGCTCTGGTGGCGCTGCAGGCCGCGCTGGGACGGGTGTGTTTTCTCACCGCGTGGCAGACGCAGCTGATGCAGCGCGCCGGGCGGCAGGGGGTCGTCGGCGGTTTGATCCAGTCGTGGATCGACCACGTGGTGTTCTGGAACGTGCCGCTGGGGGTGTTGACCGTGTTGTATCTGGCTGCGGGCAGCTACGCGCTGGTGCTGTGGTGGTGGGTGCCGCCGCGGTGCCGTCGCAGCAGCCAACCGGCGAACAGCGCAAGGGCAGCCAGACCGACTTCCGGCCAGTCGCCGTAACGCGACGCCAGCCAGGCGAACGGCGTCAGTCCGGCGTAGCCTTGCACCCGCCCGCTGAGCACGCCGACGGTGTACGGCGCCAGTTCCGCCTGCACCCGGCCATGCGCATCGATCAGCGCCGTCGCCCCGGTGTTGGTCGCGCGAATACCGGGAATCTGGAATTCCAGCGAGCGCATGCGGGCGATTTCCAGATGCTGCGCAATCACGATGGTGTTGCCGAACCAGCCCAGGTTGGTGAGATTGGCAAACACATTCGGAGCGCTGGCCGCAGAGCGAAACCGTTGCGCCATCTGCGCGCCGAACAAGTCTTCGTAGCAGATGTTCGGCGCGATGTTCACGCCGTGGACGACGAACGGCGGCTGATCGAAGCCACCCCGGGCAAAGCTACCCAGCGGCATGTCCATCAGCTTGACGAACCAGTGGAAGCCGTCGGGAATGAATTCGCCGAACGGCACGAGATGTGCCTTGTCGTAGCGGTAGGGGGCTGCCGCTCCCAGCCCGATGACGCTGTTAGTGTATTGCTCCGCACCGCGGGTCAGCGGAATGCCCACGAGCGCCGTGGCGTGGTGCGCGCGCAGCTGCTGTGCGATGCCCGGCAGGAACCCCGGATCGAGATCGGCGGGCAGCACCGGTATGGCCGTTTCCGGGGTGACGATGAGATCGGCGCGCAGCGTGCGCAACCAGTCGCCGTAGAGCTGCAGGGTCGGTGGCAGGGCCTGCGGGCGGAATTTTTCCGACTGCGCGATGTCGCCCTGCAGCAGGGCCACGGTCAGCGGTGCCCCGGCGGGGTGGGTCCAGCGCAGGGTCTGCAGCTGCGTCCCGCCGGCGACGAGGGCGACGAGCAGGCCGACACTGATGGCCGCGCCGCGCAGACTCAGCCGGGTGAGCAGTGCCAGGCAGGCCGCGGCGAGTGCGGCGACCAGGTTGACACCGTATTGCCCGATCACCGGGGCGTATCCAGCCAGCGGATTGGCGACCTGCGCGTATCCCAGGGCAAGCCAGGGGAAGCCGGTGAACACCGTGCCGCGCAGCCACTCGGCCAGGGTCCAGCTGCCAGCGAGAATCAGCGCGGCCCCCAGGCCGCTGCGTACCGGCCAGGGCTGTGGGGTGGCTGGCGGCGTCAGCGCGGCCGCCACGGCGCCCGCCAGCGCGGGGTAAAGCGCCAGATAGGCGCAGAACAGCAGCAGCGCGCCGCCGGCCAGGGGCGGGGCCATGCCGCCGTACACCGCCATGCTGATATAGAGCCACCAGATGCCGCCGGCGAACCAGCCGAGTCCGAGGCTGAAGCCCAAAAGCGCTCCCCGCCGGGCGCGGGCTGCGCGCGGACGTTGCGCGTCAGCCCACAGCAGGCTGATCCATGCCCCCAGGATGAGCAGTGACCAGGCACCGATTTGTGGCCGGCCAAAGGTTTGCGCCAGCAGCCCACCGAGTAGCAGCGACAGCCACGGCGCCAGTCTGGCCGAAGTCAGCACACGCCATGCGGTGCCGCGGGCCCGCGGCGCTGTGCTGGTGGGTCTGCGGTGTGCAGGCAAGTCGGCCATGAGGCGGGGCGGTGGCAGGGAAGGTCCGGTGTTTATTGCCCCGCCGTGGCACTGCCTTCGGCATAGGGGTTGGCAAAGCCGAGCCGGTGCAAAACGGCCACTTCATGGGCTTCCATGGCCTGCGCCTCGCGTTCGGTTTGATGATCCCAGCCTTGCGCGTGCAGCAGGCCGTGGACGACCAGATGCGCGTAATGCGCTGGCAGCGCTTTGCCCTGCGCGCGCGCTTCCTGCTCGACCACGGGGCTGCACAGCACCACGTCCGCCTGCACCGGCCAGTGGCTGTAATCGAATGTCAGCACATTGGTCGCATAGTCTTTGCCGCGGTAGGCCTGGTTGAGCGCCCGGCCTTCTTCGGCGTCGACAAAGCGCAATGTGATGTGGTGCGCCTCCACCAGCCCGCGCAGCGCCGTACCCGGCTCTGATGACTCGGGGCCGACGCGCAGCGCCGCGCGTGCCCAGCGCAGGAGCAGGCCGCGCCGCAGCACACCGCGGTGCCGTGCGTCGGCGAATTGCACCGACAGGTGTAAGGCAGGGCGCAGCGCAGACATGAGGTCGGTCAAGCCGAAGCCGCCGGGCGGCGTTGTCGCTTGGATGGTTTCGCCGGCGTTGCCGGGGCGGCGCTGTCTGCGATGGCGGAAACTGGCGCCTGCTCTGTCCTGGTGCGTTCGTCGTGGGCCTCATACGCATCGACGATGCGTGCCACCAGCGGGTGGCGCACCACGTCCTGGCTGGTGAAGCGGTTGAAGGCAATGCCGCGAACGCCGGCCAGCACGCGCTGCGCCTGCGCCAGCCCACTTTGCGCTCCGCGGGGTAAATCCACCTGGCTGATGTCTCCGGTGATGACCGCGCGCGAGCCAAAGCCGATACGCGTCAGGAACATTTTCATTTGTTCCGGCGTGGTGTTTTGCGCTTCGTCCAGAATGATGAACGACTGGTTGAGCGTGCGCCCACGCATGAACGCCAGCGGGGCGATCTCGATGGCTCCGCGCTCGAAAAGTTTTTGTGTTTTTTCCATGCCCAGCAGATCGTAGAGGGCGTCGTACAGCGGGCGCAGATAAGGGTCGATTTTCTGCGTCAGGTCTCCGGGCAGAAAGCCCAGCCGTTCGCCCGCCTCGACGGCCGGGCGGGTCAGCACCAGACGGGAAATCGCATGGCGCTCCAGCGCATCGACGGCGCAGGCCACGGCGAGAAAGGTCTTTCCGGTTCCCGCCGGGCCGATGCCGAAAGTGATGTCGTGCTGCTGGATGTTCCGGATGTACTGCACCTGGTTCGGTGTGCGCCCATGCAGGCTTTCCCGCCGGGTGTACAGCACGGGCTCATCGCTGGCCGGTGCGAGTTTGGGGCTGACCCCCTGTGCCGCCTGCACCAGCTCGAGCTGGATGTCTTCGAGCGAGAACCTGGCGTCGGCACGCTGCCACAACGACTGCAGCAAATCGCGCGCCTGCCGCACGGATGGCGCCAGCCCTTCGATCTGCACGGTATCGGCCCGCCGGGTCAGGCGCACGTCGAAAGCAACGGCGATTTGCCGCAGGTTTTCGTCGAGCGGGCCGCAAAGCTGGGCGAGCCGCGCATTGTCCGGGGGGCTGAAGGTGTGTTGTAGCAGCACGGGTGAACAAAAAGAGGGTGAGGTCAGAACGCAACAGGGATCGCCACCACGGCCAATCCAAGTTGATAGTATCGGCATGACGCTGCCATTGTCAGTGCAGCCCCTGGGAAAAGAAACGGAAGCTCATGAGTACCATGCAATGCGCGCTGGTCGTCGACGACCTGCCTGCCGTGCGCGCGGGGTTTGTCGATCTGCTGCGGGAAAACTATCCGGCAGCAAAAATCTTCGAGGCCGGCCGCATGGCCGACGCCATGCAGATTTTGCAGCACGAGCCGGTGGATCTGCTGCTGGTCGATTTGGGGCTGCCCGACGCCAGCGGCATCGAACTCATTCGTGCGTTGGCGGAAATCCGGCCGCAGGCGCGGTCAGTGGTCGTCACCATCTTTGACGACGACGATCATCTGTTTCCCGCGCTGCAGGCCGGGGCCTTTGGCTATTTGCTCAAGGACCGCCCCAAGATCGAGCTACGCGCCCAGCTTCGCCGCATCCAGGACGGCGAGCCCCCGCTGTCGCCGAGTATCGCCAGGCGGATGGTGCAACATTTTGCCCACCTGCACACCGGCGGCCCGACGGGAACGACCAGTCCGGGCGGAGAGCAGATTGCGTTGACCGAACGTGAAAGCGAAGTGCTGCAGCTCGTCGGCAAAGGCTACACCCTGCCGGAGATCGCCGTCCAGCTCGGTTTGTCGCGACATACCGTGGCCGATTACGTCAAGCAGATTTACCGCAAGCTCAACATTTCGTCGCGTGCCGAAGCCGCGCTCGAGGCAGTGCGACGCGGTCTGGTGAAATAAGCGTCCCGATTTGTCTCCTTCGTCCTCTGCTTTGTCCCCTTCGTCGTGTAGGTTGCGCACATCCTTGCGCAGATCGCTTCAGGCGGAAAAGTTTGCCAAGCCTGCGGGAGGTCATGTCGAAGGGACATGCGGCCAGACCCCCCGGGGGGGGTTGACATCACGTGAATCGATCGCGCAAAATTGCATCTTTCGCTGCTTTCTGAGTGGCGAGACGCGTCAAAAGCTTCGCAGCAATGAGATGCTTGACACGGAAAACGAATTGATGCAATAATTCGAATCTTCGCCGCTAACGCAGCGGGGCGATTCAAGAGAAAAGTTAAAAACCTTTCGCTTGACTCGGAAATAAAATTAGTGCAATAATTCAAATCTTCGCTGCTAACGCAGCAGCGCCGCAAAAAACGGCGAGCTCTTTAAGAAACAACAACCGATAAGCGTGGGCGTTTGGCTTGATGCAAAAAAACCAAACGCTCAAATGAAGTACGGAAATTTTCCGTAATTCCTTGAGTGTGCATTGTTCGCAATGCAAAAAGATCAAACTATAGAGTTTGATCCTGGCTCAGATTGAACGCTAGCGGCATGCTTTACACATGCAAGTCGAACGGCAGCGCGGGGCAACCTGGCGGCGAGTGGCGAACGGGTGAGTAATACATCGGAACGTACCCTGTGATGGGGGATAACTACGCGAAAGCGTAGCTAATACCGCATACGACCTACGGGTGAAAGTGGGGGATCGCAAGACCTCACGTCATAGGAGCGGCCGATGGCGGATTAGCTAGTTGGTGAGGTAAAGGCTTACCAAGGCGACGATCCGTAGCTGGTCTGAGAGGACGACCAGCCACACTGGGACTGAGACACGGCCCAGACTCCTACGGGAGGCAGCAGTGGGGAATCTTGGACAATGGGCGAAAGCCTGATCCAGCAATGCCGCGTGTGGGATGAAGGCCTTCGGGTTGTAAACCACTTTTGGCGGGGGAGAAATGCCGGGTGCTAATACCATCCGGTGATGACGGTACCCGCAGAATAAGCACCGGCTAACTACGTGCCAGCAGCCGCGGTAATACGTAGGGTGCGAGCGTTAATCGGAATTACTGGGCGTAAAGCGTGCGCAGGCGGTTTGGTAAGACAGATGTGAAATTCCCGGGCTTAACCTGGGAACTGCATTTGTGACTGCCTAACTAGAGTGCGGCAGAGGGGAGTGGAATTCCGCGTGTAGCAGTGAAATGCGTAGATATGCGGAGGAACACCGATGGCGAAGGCAACTCCCTGGGCCTGCACTGACGCTCATGCACGAAAGCGTGGGGAGCAAACAGGATTAGATACCCTGGTAGTCCACGCCCTAAACGATGTCGACTAGTTGTTGGACGGGATACTGTTCAGTAACGTAGCTAACGCGTGAAGTCGACCGCCTGGGGAGTACGGCCGCAAGGTTAAAACTCAAAGGAATTGACGGGGACCCGCACAAGCGGTGGATGATGTGGTTTAATTCGATGCAACGCGAAAAACCTTACCTACCCTTGACATGCCAGGAACTTGCCAGAGATGGCTTGGTGCTCGAAAGAGAACCTGGACACAGGTGCTGCATGGCTGTCGTCAGCTCGTGTCGTGAGATGTTGGGTTAAGTCCCGCAACGAGCGCAACCCTTGTCATTAGTTGCTACGCAAGAGCACTCTAATGAGACCGCCGGTGACAAACCGGAGGAAGGTGGGGATGACGTCAAGTCCTCATGGCCCTTATGGGTAGGGCTACACACGTCATACAATGGGCGGTACAGAGGGTCGCCAACCCGCGAGGGGGAGCTAATCCCTTAAAACCGTTCGTAGTCCGGATTGCAGTCTGCAACTCGACTGCATGAAGTCGGAATCGCTAGTAATCGCGGATCAGCTTGCCGCGGTGAATACGTTCCCGGGTCTTGTACACACCGCCCGTCACACCATGGAAGTGGGGTTTACCAGAAGTAGTTAGCTTAACCGCAAGGAGGGCGATTACCACGGTAGGCTTCATGACTGGGGTGAAGTCGTAACAAGGTAGCCGTATCGGAAGGTGCGGCTGGATCACCTCCTTTCTAGAGACGCATCAGTCAAGCGCTCACACTTATCGGTTGTCAACGAAGATGGTGGTTGCGAAACCGGACGTCGTGACCCGAGCGGGTCTGTAGCTCAGTCGGTTAGAGCACCGTCTTGATAAGGCGGGGGTCGTTGGTTCGAATCCAACCAGACCCACCAGCACTGGAGTTTGCCCTGGGGGTGTAGCTCAGCTGGGAGAGCACCTGCTTTGCAAGCAGGGGGTCATCGGTTCGATCCCGTTCACCTCCACCAGTCATCAAAAGAAAGTCAAAGACTTTCTTTTGATGAAAACATCGTTGAGTTCTTTAACAATTCAAAAGCTGATATCAGTATGACGAAAGTCATACATGCGATTGCATCGCAAATATGAGTTCAATCCTATTTGACCAGTGGTCAAAATTATAGGATCAAGCGACTAAGTGCATACGGTGGATGCCTTGGCGACTACAGGCGATGAAGGACGTTGTAGCCTGCGATAAGCTGCGGTGAGCTGGCAAACAAGCTTTGACCCGCAGATCTCCGAATGGGGAAACCCACCCGCAAGGGTATCTTTGGCTGAATACATAGGCCAAAGAGGCGAACCGAGTGAACTGAAACATCTCAGTAGCTCGAGGAAAAGAAATCAACCGAGATTCCGAAAGTAGTGGCGAGCGAAATCGGATCAGCCTGCATGATGTAATGCACGATATAGCAAAACGACATGGAAAGGTCGGCCAAAGAAGGTGATAGCCCTGTATGTGAAATATCTTGCATGAAACTAAGCATGCGACAAGTAGGGCGGGACACGTGTAATCCTGTCTGAAGATGGGGGGACCATCCTCCAAGGCTAAATACTCGTAGTCGACCGATAGCGAACAAGTACCGTGAGGGAAAGGTGAAAAGAACCCCGGGAGGGGAGTGAAATAGACCCTGAAACCGTATGCATACAAAAAGTCGGAGCCCTTCGGGGTGACGGCGTACCTTTTGTATAATGGGTCAGCGACTTACATTCAGTGGCAAGCTTAACCGAGTAGGGGAGGCG
>JAJZAQ010000094.1 GCA_021799355.1 Pseudomonadota bacterium | reverse complement strand
AAGGCGCTCTGGTCACCGGCGTGGTGAAGAACATCACCGACTATGGTGCGTTCGTCGACCTGGGCGGCATCGACGGCCTGCTGCACATCACCGATCTGGCCTGGCGCCGTGTACGCCACCCCAGCGAAGTCGTGCAGCCCGGGCAGGAAGTCACTGCCAAGGTGCTCAAGTTCGACGCCGAAAAGGGCCGCGTCTCGCTGGGCCTGAAGCAAATGGGCGACGATCCGTGGCATGGTGTGGCCCGCCGCTACCCCGCCGGTACCCGTCTGTTCGGCAAAGTGACCAACATCGCCGAATACGGCGCGTTCGTCGAGATCGAGCCGGGTATCGAGGGTCTGGTGCACGTCTCCGAAATGGACTGGACCAACAAAAACGTCGCGCCGAGCAAAGTGGTGCAGCTGGGCGACGAGGTCGAAGTCCAGGTGCTGGAAATCGACGAAGACCGCCGCCGCATCAGCCTGGGCATGAAGCAGTGCCGCCCCAACCCGTGGGAGGAGTTCGCTGCCAACCACAAACGCGGCGATCGCGTCTCCGGGCCGGTGAAGTCGATCACCGACTTCGGCGTGTTCATCGGTTTGCCTGGCGGAATCGATGGCCTGATCCACCTCTCCGACCTATCGTGGAACGACACCGGGGAGTCGGAGGTGCGCAACTACAAGAAAGGCCAGGAAGTCGAAGCCGTGGTCCTGGGCATCGACATCGAGCGCGAGCGCATCTCGCTGGGTGTCAAGCAGCTGCTCGACGATCCATTCATGTCGTTTGCCGCGATCAACGACAAAGGCAAAATCGTCGAGGGCACGGTCAAATCGGTCGACGCCAAAGGGGCGACCATCGATCTGGGCAACGACATCGAAGGCTATCTGCGCGCTTCGGAAATTTCGCGTGAGCGTGTCGAAGATGCGCGCAACGTGCTCAAGGAAGGCGACCACGTCTCCGCCGTGGTGCTCAACATCGACCGCAAGACGCGCAACATCCAGCTGTCGGTCAAGGCCAAGGATGCTGCCGAGCAGCAAGAGGCGATGGATCGTCTGGCCGGCGAAACCCGTGAGGCCGGAACGACCAATCTGGGAGCCTTGCTGCGCGCCAAGATGGACAAAAACGCCTGATCTGCGTCAGCGCGCGCGGCGGCACTGCCGCGCGCAGGCGAAGGTGTGCTGATCCGCGGCGGCTCGGGTGAACCACCTGGGCCGCCGTTTTGACCTCTGACTCTCATGACTCGCTCCGATCTGGTTGAACTTCTGTCTGCGCAGTTTCCGCAGCTTGCGCACCGTGACGCCGAACTGTCGGTCAAAACCATTCTCGACACGCTGGCGCAGGCGCTCGACGATGGCTACCGGGTCGAAATCCGCGGCTTTGGCAGCTTCAGCGTCAGCCACCGGCCGGCGCGCATCGGGCGCAATCCGCGCTCGGGAGAGCAGGTCGCCGTGCCGGAAAAGCGCGTGCCGCATTTCAAACCGGGCAAGACGCTGCGCGAACTGGTGGATCATCACGCCGCAGCGGCGCAAACCACTGCATCCAAGGATCGCGCCGCCGGCTGAGGGCGGCGGGGGGCGTGATGGTGTGCAGCGATGGAACGAGACCGCGATCTGCCGGCGCGGCGCTGGGGACGGTGGCTGCGCGACCTACTGCTGCGGCTGCGAGGGCGGGGCGGCGCTCCAGCGGCCACCCCTGAGCGCGGCGGTGTGTCTGCCGCGGTGCAGCAGTCGCCAAGCGCATCGGCAGACATGGCGCACACCGCTGCAGCGGATCGCTCCGGACGCCGGGAGATCGCCGGGCTGGATTTCGATGCAGCCATCGAGAACCATCTGCAATGGACTGCGCGCTTGCGCCGCTATGGCCACGGCGACCGGCAGGAGCGGCTCGACCCCGAGCAGGTTTGCCGCACCGACGCCTGCAGTCTGGGGCGCTGGCTGCAACGGCAGACGCCACCGACAGCCGAATGCGCGGCGCAACTGGCGCAAATCGAGCAGGAGCATGCCGATTTTCACCACAAGGCGGCTGTCGTCGTCACCCTGGTGCAGACCGGCGCGGCGGAAAGCGCGCTGCAGTCGGTCGAGCACGGCGATTTCGCCCAGCGCTCGCGCAGCCTGATCCAGCATCTGCTCGCGCTGCGCGAGCGCTTCGCCCAGTCGTGCGCCCGCCCGCAAGGCGACAGCGGCGAGCGCGCCGCCGGCGGCAATGACTCTGGCAAGATGCACGATTGACACGCGGCAAGCCGTCTGCAGGCCCAGCGGCGGCGAGCCTTGATGCGCGGCAGCGCGCCGCGTATAACACCACAAAACGGCAGGTTGAAGGCTTGGGGGAAGCGGGGAGGGATGGTGGAGTCTCAGTCGGGTCGCGCGCAGGCCTTGTTGAAAAACGTGACTCTGCGGCAGTTGCGCGCGTTTCAGGCCGTCGCGCGCCATTTGCATTTCGGCAAGGCGGCGCGCGAGCTTGACCTCACGGCACCGGCCGTGTCGATCCAGATCCGCGAACTCGAAGCGCAAATCGGCATGCCGCTGTTCGAACGGCACGGACACGGCAAATCGCTGAGCCTGACAGTCACCGGCGAGTTTCTGCTGGGCTACACGCACAAGATTTTTTCCACGCTGAAAGAAGCCAAGGGCGCGATCAGCCAGTTCCGCAACGCCGAGGCCGGTCAGATCGCGGTGGGCATGGCGCCGACGGCCAAGTACATCGTGCCGTTGTTTCTCGGCCGTTTTCACGCGCTGCATCCGCAGTTGCAGGTGCATCTGGTCGAGTCGCGCGGCGACGAGCTGCAGCACAGGCTGCAGACCGGCGAGCTCGATCTGGCGGTGATGTCGCGGCCGCCGCGCCCGCTTGCCGCATACGCCGAGGCGTTTGCCGAGTACCCGATGGGCTTCGTCGTCGCGGCCACGCATGCGCTGGCCGCGTCGCCCGCCGTGCCGCGTGAAATGCTGCCGCAGCTGCACTTTCTGGTGCGCGAGCCGGGGTCGGCGTCGCGCGCCGCGTTCGACGCGTTCCAACGCAGCAGCCGACTGGATCTGGCGCAGGTCGGCGAGGTGCCGAGCAACGAGGTGATCAAGCAGGCGGCACTCGCCGGGCTGGGGGTGGGATTCCTCAACCTGCACACGGTGGGGCTGGAACGGCGCACCGGGCAATTGTGCGTTCTGGAGGTCGAGGGGACGCCGCTGACCGGACAGTGGTTTTTACTCAGGACGCCGATGCGCCCGCTCACCCCGGCAGCCGAGAGCCTGCGCCAATTCATTTTGCAGCAGGGGCAGGATCTGCTGGCCGCGCATGTCGATCAGCCCGCGCTGCAGCGCGCCGGCACTGCCGGAGCAGCCGCGACGGTGTGTTCCGGCGGAGTCACTTCGTCAGCGCGATGAACATCTGCGGCAAGCGCTCGGGCAGGCGTTCGATGTGGTCGACGACGGTGAATTGCCGGCCGAAAATGTCACCGACATAGGCGTCGGCCTGCGGATCCAGGCTGATGCAGTAAGGGAAGATGTCCTGCTGTTCGAGTTCACGGACTGCCTGCCGGGCGTCGGCGACGAGCAGGCTGGAATCGGCCACATCGACGTCAGAGGGCATGCCATCGGTGAGCACGAGCAGAAGTTTTTTGTCCGCTTTGCGCGCACCGAGAAAATGCGCGCCGTGGCGCAGCGCCGCGCCCATGCGGGTGGACCAGCGCGCCTGCATGCCGGCCAGCCGCGCCTTGACGCGTTCGTCCCAACGCTCGCCGTAGCCTTTGATGTGCAGGTAGCGCACTTCGTGCCGCGTGTTGGAGTGAAACCCGGCAATGGCAAACGCGTCCCCGAGGGTATCGATCGACCAGGCCAGCAGGCTTACCGCCTCCTGGCTGAGCTGCAGGATGCTCTGCCCGGTGGCGGCGACGGGGTCGTTGAGCGATTGCGACAGGTCCAGCAGCAGCAGCACGGCGATGTCGCGGCCGTTGGTGCGGTGGCGCAGGTTGATGCGCGGATCGGGGATGGCGCCGCTTTTGAAGTCGATGAGCGCGCGCAACGCCACGTCCAGGTCGAGCTCGCTGCCGTCAGATCGG
>JAJZAQ010000046.1 GCA_021799355.1 Pseudomonadota bacterium | reverse complement strand
GCACGGCTCCGGGCGCAGCGTGTTGTCGCGCACGGCGCGGGCCAGCAGGCCGAGCCGGCTGGCGTCGAACCGGTGCAGCAGTGCGGCGCCCAGCAGCACATACGCGGCGCTGACGCCGTACACCTGCCGCTGCGACAGCAAATCCAGCCCGAGCCACGCCGGCCCGGCGGTGCGGTCGGTGGCTACCCCGCCTTCACCGCCGAAAAAGCCTTGCAGCATCGGTGCCAGCAGTGCGACCAGCACCCCCAGGCTGAGCGTGGTCATGGCAAAGTTCAAACCGCCGCGACGCACGCACAGCGGCCCGACGGCCAGCGCCACGGCTGCGGCGAACACCGCGGCGTACAGCGGCACCAGCGCGAACGGCAGCGGCCAGCCGTGCGCGGCGATGGCGTTCATCGCATGCGCCGCGGCGTAAGCCCCCAGTCCGGCAAACAGCGCCTGGCCGAAGCTGAGCAGACCACTGCGGGTGGACAACAGCCCGAGCGACAGCAGCAGCAGCCAGGCGGCGGCCAGTTGCGACAGCAGACTGAATGCCGCAGCGTGCAGCGGCAGCGCCAGCGGCAGCAGCACCAGTGTGGCAAAGCCCAAGCCGCTGTCCGGGCGCAGCGCTTTTGCCGTGTGGGTCACGGCGCCTCGTCGCCGCCCAGCGCGCGCGTCAGCCCCTGCGGGCGCAGCAGCAGCACGACCAGCAGCAAAACGTAGGGAAGCAGCGCCGCGGCGCGTGCTACGTCCAGATGCAGCAGGCTGGGAATGAGGCCATCGCGCGCCGGCCACGCGGCGGGGGCCTCCCAGCCCAGACGCAGCAGCACGTCGGCGAGCGAACCGTTGACCGCCACGGCCAGCGTCTGTAGTTCGCCGACGACCAGCGCGCCGACCACGGCCCCCCGTAGCGAACCCAGTCCGCCGATGAGCAGCACGGCAAACAGCAACGCGCCCATCGACGCCGCCATGTCCGGCTCGGTGACGAGCAGGGGCGCGCCCACGGCACCGGCCAGCCCGGCAAGGGCGGCACCGGCGGCGAAGACCACGGTCTGCACCGCCGCCACGTCGTGGCCGAGCGCGGCCACCATGCCCGGGTGCGTCAGCGCCGCCTGCACGATCAGCCCTACGCGGCTGAAGCGCAGCAGCAGCCAAGACAGCCCGAGCGCGGCCAGCGCCACGGCCATGACAAAACCGCGGTACACGGCAAAATCCAGACCGCCGAGCCGCAGCAGGCTGCCCTGCAGCGCCGCCGGAATGGCGTAGGGCACTGCGGCGCTGCCCCACACCAGCCGCGCCGCCTCGACCAGCAGCACGCCGAAGGCGAAGGTGGCGAGCAGTTCGGGCAGATGGCCTTGTGCCCGCAGCCGCCGCAACACGGCGATTTCAAAGCCGCTGGCCAGCAGCGCCACGCCCGGCGGCGCGAGCAGCAGGCCGCCCCAGAATCCCAGCCACTGCCCACTCTGCCAGGCGAGGTAGGCGCCGAGCATGTAAAAGCTGCCGTGGGCGAAGTTGAGCACGCCCAGCAGGGAAAAAATCAGCGTCAGCCCCGACACCAGGAGCAGCAGCAGCAGGCTGTAGCTCAGGCCGTTGAGCGCCGACAGCAGCAGGGTGTCCATGCGGCGGGGGTGGATCAGTCGCTGCCGGGCACTTTGCTCGCCGTGATTTTGGGCGGTTTGACCGGATAGACCTCGGTGGTCAGCGGGCGCTGCATGGTGCACTGCGCAGGCAGCGTGGTTTTGTCCGCCGGGTAGGTGCGGTCCAGGGCGAAGGTATAGCCGGTGTTCTCGACGTCGTAGGGGTTGGCTTTGGACACCGGCTGCCAGGTGCTGAGGTAGATCGGCTGCAGCAGTTGATGGTCGGCAGCGCGCAGCGTGACCTCGCCGTTGAAGGTGTGAAAGGTCAGTCCTTCCATGGCCTGCGCGACTTTCAGCGGTTCGATGCTGTGCGCCTTGGTCATCGCCGCGGTCAGCAGCGCCAGGCCGGTGTAGGTCACGGGCACGGAAAAGTCCTGCTTGTATTTGTCACGAAAGCCTTTTTGCAGGCTTTGCAGCACCCCGGGCAGGTTGGGGTTGCTGTAGTACACCAGCTTGACCCGCCCGGCGTCGTGCGGGCCGATTTCGCTGGGCGCGCCCAGACTGCTGGCGTAAAAGGTGTAGAGATCGGCTTTCAACCCGCTTTGCTGTGCCGCCTTGATCAGCAAGGTCAGATCGGGGCCCCAGTTGGCGGTGATGATGCAGTCGGCACGGGCGGCCTGCACCTTGGCGATGTAGGGCGAGAAATCCTTGACCTGGCCGAGCGCGACGAAGTCTTCGCCGACGATTTGGATGTCCGGGCGCTTGAGCGCGAGCATTTCGCGGGCGTATTTGGCCACCTGATGGCCAAACGAATAGTCCTGCTCGATGAGGTAGACACGCCTGATGTCCGGGCGGTCGCGGATGTCATCGGTCATCGCCTGCAGCGTCATCGGCACGCTCGGTTGCAGGGCGAAGTGCCAGAAGCTGCAATCGCTGCCGGTGAGCGCCGGATCGACAGCGGCGTAATTCAGGTAGACGATTTCCTTGCCTGGATGCCGGGCGTTGTGCCGGCTCACCGCCCGGGACAAGGCCAGCGCCGCCCCCGAGCCGTCGCCCTGCAGCACATAGCGGATGCCCTGATCGACCGCCGCCTGAAAGGCGTTGATGGTGTCTTGCACCGCGCCCTTGTTGTCGAACGGCACGATCTCGAACTTCACCCCCGCGGTATTGCCCCGGTTGACACGGTCGGCGACGAATTGCCAGCTCTGCAACTGGTTCTGCCCGACCGCCGCGAAGGGGCCGGTCAGTGGATCGATGAACGCCAGTTTCACCAGAGGCAGCTCGCGCGCCCTGGCCGGCAACGCGCAAACGGCCAGTCCGGCGGCGAGGGAAGACAGAAAACGTCTGCGGGAGGAATACATGGTCAGCAAGCCTTCGGGGGTACCCGCCACCCGCTGCCGGGTGGCAAAAAGGCAATGCTATTCAATCGCGCCGGCAGGGTCTGCGCCGGGTGGGCCGCGGGGGCGCGCAGGGCAGGCCGGCGGCTGCTGCCGCGGTCAGAACTTGACGCTCAGACGGGCATAGACCGAACGGCCGGGGCCGGGCACGGCAATGCCCCAGGGAATGCCGTTGATCGACATGGTCGTTCCCTGGCCGACATACGCCCCGCCGGTGGGCAGGAAGTACATTTTGTTCAGCACGTTGTCCACGCCCAGATCCACCCGCGCCTGCCTGAAGCCGTAGCTGGCGCGCACGTTGAGCAGGCCGTAACCCGGGGTGGGAATTTCGTTGCGCACCGCCGAGACCTGGGTTTTGGCCTTGACCAGCACCCATTCCAGCGCGTTGCTCCACCCGTGCCAGTCCTGCGTGAGGGTCAGCCGGGCGTTCAGCGGCATGATGGCGTAGAGGTTGTCGCCGGTGGTGGTGTTCTCGCCGCGGGTGTAGTTGATCACGCCGTGCAGCCCCAGGCGGCCGAGCGTGCCGTCGGCCAGCGGCATCCGGCCCGAGAGGTTGATGCCGTACAGCCGCGCCGTTTGGTTGACGTATTTGAGGACGACGAACTGGTTTTTCGCCAGCACGGTCGCCGGGGCATTGGCCGCGGCATTCCACTGCACGGCATCGATGTAGTCAGCCACATGGGTGTAGAACGGCTGGGCCTTGAACTCCCAGGTGCGGTCGGCGGCATGCCAGTCGACGGTGGCACTGAGCGTCGTGGCTTTTTCCGGCTTGAGGTCGGGGTTGCCGATGTAGCCGTTGCCGTCGCCGACGAAGTTGTTCATCACCGCCGCCATGCCCCAGGTGGACCAGGGGTAGCGCTGGTAGAGGTTGGGGCTGCGCTCGCTGTGGCCAAGGCCGAGTTCGATGTCCTGCGTTGCGCTGGGGGTGTAGCGCGCCAGCACCGAGGCGTCGAGATTGGTGTCGGTACGGCTGCGCGACAGCGCGTTGAACGCGGTGGAGTCGCGCAGCTGATAGGTGGCCATCGTGCCCATGCCGTTGGTATTGGCATAGCCGTGCACCGTGCCGGCGTCGGTGCGCACCTGCTCGACGCGCAAGCCGGCGAGCGTCTGCCATTGCGGCGTGAGCTGCTTTTGCCATTCGCCCCACAGGCCGAGGCGGTCGCGCTGGCCGCCGTTGACGTTGATGAAGCTGCCGGGCCACATATTCGCCCCCGACGGCGTCCACCAGTCGTCCAGGCGGTAGCGCTGATAGTCCAGCCCGGCGCGCAGCACGTCCTGCGCCGTCAGGTCGTAGCTGGCCTTGAGCTTGACGCCGGTGGTATGGCTTTGGGTGTACATCGGCATGCCTGCGGCGCAGGTCGGGGAAATCGGGCTGCACGGGCTGCCGTTGACGGCGGTGGGGCCGCCGCTGGCCGTGCCGTACCAGTAGCGCTTGTCGGCGCCGAAGTCCATGAAGTGATCGACCGATTCGTGATAAACGCGCGCATCCAGACTGCCCCAGCCGAACTGTTTGAGCCAATGCAGGTTGACCCGCTTTTCGGTGTTGCCCAGCATGTCCATGCGCTGGTTGGGGTAGAGCTGGTACGGCACGTCCTGGTAGCCCAGGCCGAGTTCGAGCAGCTCGTCGCTGCCCTTCCACGCCAGCGACAGCGCGTGGTTGCGCACGTCGTATGCGGTGGAGCCGACGACGTCCCGCCCCAGGGTCACACCCGGGCGGCCGGTGGCCGTGGTGGTCTTGAACGCGCTGGCGGCGGAGTAGTCGTCGGCCTTGGTCTGCGCACCGTCGTAGCGGATGGCGAACGACGGCGTGGCGTAAAACGCGTTCAACCCGAGGTTGCGCGCGTTGCCGTTGCTGCCGTAACCCGCGCTGACCTCGCCACCGGCGAGGGTCTGGCCCGGCGCGGCAAACCGCGGCGCCTGCGTCTTCACCTCGATCGCGCCGCCGATGGCGTCGCCGCCGACCGATACCGGCACCACGCCGGGGTAGACGGTGACGTCTGCCACCTGACTGGGCGCGGCATACGACAGCACCGGGTTCATGTGATTGGGGCAACTGGCGATCAGACCCATGCCGTCGAGCTGGATGTTGAGGTTGTCGTCGGCCAGGCCGTTGAGCTGCGGCAGCCCCGACACCCCGCCGTTGCCGTTGACCGACAGCCCCGGAATCCCCAGCAGCAGGCTGGCGGTGTCGTTGGTCGCCGCGCGGCGCGCGGCCAGATCGCTTTCGCGCACCCAGTCCGCCCAGGCCATCGGCCCGGTCTGTGCGCCGGTGACGACGACGGCAGGCAAGGTGGGCTCGGCGGCCTGCACGCAGGAAACACCCGCTGCGGCAAACGCGCAGCCCAGGGCGAGAGACAGAGTGGTCGGGGTCAGGCGCCGCTGTCGCGGCAGGGACGACGTGGTTTGCATGGACAATGTGGAATCGACGGGTTGCGACAACGTTTGTGACAAAAACGACAAGCCGTGACTCTAAAAACCGCTCCCCTGGACGATGCGCGACAAAACGCCGCATTTGTCGGCTCCGGTACACAGGGGTTTTCCCCAGATCCCGGCGTTCACCCGGACGATTGCGATGCACGACTTTGTCTTGTTCGACGACGCGCAGGCCAGCGCAGCGCAGCCTTCGAGCCGTCTGTTCACCGCGGCGCACGCCTACTGGCGCGCCGACACCGACGCCGATGTCCTTGCCGCATTCGACCGGCTGCAGGCCGAACTGGCGCAGGGACGGCAGGTAGCGGTGTTTCTGGCCTACGAGGCGGCGCGCGCGCTCGCCGGGCTGCCCGTGCGCGAGGCCGGCGAGCCGCTGGCGCAGATGCTGTCGTTCAGCGCGGCGCAGCCGCTGTCGGCCGCCGGGGTGGCGCAGTGGCTGCAGGCGCAGCGCGCTGCCCTGCCCGAGGCTGCGGCGACGCAGCCCTGCGGCGTGGCGCGGCTGCAGCCGAGCATCACCCCGGAGGACTACACCGCGGCGCTACAGCGCATCGCCGCGCACCTGCGCGCCGGCGACAGCTACCAGATCAATTTCACCTGGCCGCTGCACGGCCTGCTGTACGGCCATCCGCTGGCGCTGTACGCCGCGCTGCGCCTGGCGCAGCCCACGCGCTACGGCTGTCTGGCCAAACTCGGGCCGCGCTGGGTATTGAGTTTTTCTCCCGAACTGTTTTTCGAACGCGACGGCGCCGATTTGCTCGCCCGGCCGATGAAAGGCACGGCGCCGCGGCAGGCCGACCCGCTGGCCGATGCGCAGGCGGCGCAAAGTCTGGCCACCGATGCGAAAAACCGCGCGGAAAACCTGATGATCCTCGACCTGCTGCGCAACGATCTGGGGCGGCTGGCCGTGACCGGCAGCGTGCACGTGCCGGCGCGCTTTACCGTCGAACCCTACCCGACAGTGTGGCAGATGACCTCCAGCGTGCGCGCGCGCATCGACGACACCGTCGCCGCCCGGCCTTGGGCCGAGGTATTCGCCGCGCTGTTTCCCTGCGGATCGGTGACCGGTGCACCCAAGCGCATGAGCATGCAGTGCATCGCCGGGCTGGAGACCGCGCCGCGTGGGCTGTACACCGGCGCGATCGGTTTCATCGATCCGCGCACGCCGCAGCAGGGGCCGCGCGCGGTGTTCAGCGTGCCCATCCGCACCCTGCAAGCCGACGACGCCAGACACACCACCGGCGACGCCGCCGGCACGCGCGCCGTGCGTCTGGGGGTGGGCAGCGGCGTGGTCATCGACTCCGATCCGGCCGCCGAATGGCAGGAATGCTGGGACAAACTGCGTTTCCTCACCGCGCACGACCCTGGTTTCGGCTTGCTCGAAACCTTCGCCGCGCTGTGGCCGCAGCAGACCGCGCGCATCGAGCGGCATTTGCAGCGTCTGGCGGCTTCGGCGGCGTTTTTTGGCTTCGCCTGCGATCTGCCCGCGCTGCGCGCCGCGCTGGCGCAGGCGCACAGCGCCCTCGAACCGACGCCTCACGCCGGTGACCCCATGCGAGAGGCCGACGGCGCCACGGCGTGGGAGCGGGCGTGTGCGGCATTGGCCCCCGCGCCCTGGCGCACCCGGCTGGTGTTGCGCAAATCCGGCGCGTTCACCCTCGACGTGCAACCCGCCCCGGCCGCGCCTGCGCAGCCCGTGCGGCTGCTGCAGGCCGCGGACGTGCTCGATTCCACCGACCTGTTCCTGCGGCATAAAACCACCCACCGCGCGCGTTACGACGCAGCGTGGCGCGCCGCCGAGGCGCAGGGCGCGTTCGATCAGGTGTTTTGCAACCAGCGCGGCGAACTGTGCGAAGGCGCGCGCAGCACGCTGCTGCTGCGGCTGGACGGCCAGTGGTATACCCCGCCGCTGCACAGCGGCGTGCTGCCCGGCGTGGCCCGGCAGGTGCTGCTCGACGCCGGCGCGGTGGCCGAGCGCACATTGTCCTGCGACGACCTGCTGCGTGCGCAGGCCCTGGCCGTGGCCAACAGCGTGCGCGGGGTGCTTGCGGCTCGCTGGGACGGCAGCGGGACGGTGGTGCCAGCGGTGCGTTGACTGGGGACATCGCGCGGCGACCGAACCGGGTTGCGTGCGGCATGGCATCATCCAGCGCACCGCAGAACCACCATAGCAGGAGCACGCGACGTGAAGCGCACCGTCCAGCCCGGCTTCAAGGGCAACAAAGCCAGCCTGCCGAGCAAGCCCTGCGCCGTCTGCGGCCGGCCCATGAGCTGGCGCCGCGCCTGGGCCAAGAACTGGGAGCAGGTGCGCTACTGCTGCGAGGCCTGCCGCCGCCAGGCGAAAGCGCAGCGCGGCGCCCCACCCGAAGGCGGCGCATGACCCCATCCCCGCGCCCCGTGCCCCGGCCGCTGCGCCACCTGGTGCTGGTGCTGGGCGACCAGCTCGACGCCGCATCCAGCGCCTTCGACGGCTTCGACGCCGCACACGACGCGGTGTGGATGGCCGAGGTGGCGGAGGAATCCACCCACGTCTGGTCCTCGCAGCCGCGCACCGCGCTGTTCCTCGCCGCCATGCGCCACTTCGCCGCCGGGTTGTCCGCGCGCGGCTGGCCTTTGCACTACACGCGGCTGGACGATGCGGCCAACAGCGGCACGCTCGCCGCCGAGCTTGCCCGTGCCGTGCAGGCGCTGCGCCCGCAGGCGCTCGTCCTCACCGCGCCGGGCGACTGGCGGGTGCTGCAGGCGCTGCGCGGCCAGGCCCGCGCGCTGGGCGTGCCGCTCGATCTGCGCGACGACCGGCACTTCTTCGCCACCGTGCGCGATTTCGTCGCCCACGCCAAAGGGCGCAAGAGCCTGCGCATGGAGTTCTTCTACCGCGACATGCGCCGCCGCCACCGCGTGCTGATGGAGGGCGAGGACGGCGACCAGCCTGCCGGTGGCCAGTGGAACTTCGACGCCGACAACCGCCACGCCTTCGACCCCCGCACCGGCCCGCCGCCCGTGCCCGCGCCGCGGCGCTTCGCCCCAGACGCCCTCACGCAGGAGGTGATCGCCCTGGTGCGCCGGCGTTTCGCCACCCACCCCGGCGCGCTCGACGACTTCGACTGGCCGCTCACCCGCGAACAGGCGCTGGCCGCGCTCGACGACTTCATCGCCCACCGCCTGGCCGATTTCGGCCGCTGGCAGGACGCGCTGTGGCCGGCGCAGCCCTGGCTGTGGCACTCGCGGCTGTCGGCCGCGCTCAACCTCAAGCTGCTCCACCCGCGCGAGGTGGTGGCCGCCGCCGAAGCCGCCTGGCGCGCGGGCCGTGTGCCGCTGGCCAGCGCCGAGGGCTTCATCCGCCAGATCCTGGGCTGGCGCGAGTACGTGCGCGGCATCTACTGGACGCAGATGCCCGGCTACGTCGACGCCAACGCGCTGGACGCGCAGACCCCGCTGCCCGCCTTCTTCTGGCACGGCGACACCGACATGGCCTGCCTGCGCGACGCGCTGACGCAGACCCTGCGCCTGGGCTATGCCCACCACATCCAGCGGCTGATGGTCATCGGGCTGTACGCGCTGCTGCTGGGCGTGCAGCCGCGGCGCATCAGCGACTGGTTCCTCGCCGTGTACGTCGACGCGGTGGAATGGGTCGAGCTGCCCAACGTCATCGGCATGGGCCAGTTCGCCGACGGCGGGGTGATGGCGAGCAAGCCCTACATCGCCAGCGGCAAGTACATCGAGCGCATGAGCGCCGGGCGCTTCTGTGCCGCCTGCCGTTTCGACCCCACCCAGCGCACCGGCGAGCGCGCCTGCCCCTACACCACGCTGTACTGGGACTTTCTGCTGCGCCACGAGGCGCTGCTGGCCGCCAACCCGCGCACGGTGATGCAGGTGAAAAACCTCTCGCGCGTGGACGAGGCCGAGCGCCAGGCCATCCGCACCCAGGCGCAGGCACTGCGCGAGGCGGTGGCATGAACGACATCGCCGCAGTCGCCGCCTTTCCTCCCACGCCCGCCGCCGCGCGTGCGCGCCTGGCTGCGGTGCGCCCGGCGGACTACGCGCGCAGCCGCAACCACCTGCACGGCGCCGTCACCCGCCTCTCGCCCTACCTCACCCACGGCATGCTCGACCTGGCCGAAACGGTCGCCAGCCTGCGCGCGCGACATCGCCTGCCGCTGACCCACAAGCTGGTGCAGGAACTCGGCTGGCGCGCGTACTTCCAGCACAGCGCGCGGCACCGGGGCGAGGCGATTTTTCACGACCTGCACCCCGGCCCCTTGCCGCAAGCCGCCTACGCCCGCGAACTGCCCGCCGACCTGCGCCGCGGCGCCACCGGCGTGCCGGCGATCGACCAGGCAGTGCGCGCGCTCTACGCCACGGGCTATGTGCACAACCATGCGCGCATGTGGCTGGCGTCGTACACCGTGCATGTGCGCAAAGTCCACTGGCGCGCCGGCGCGGACTGGATGGTCGCCCACCTGCTCGACGGCGATCTGGCGAGCAACCACCTGTCCTGGCAATGGGTGGCCGGCACCGGCAGCGCCAGGCCGTATCTGTTCAACGCGGACAACGTCGCGCGCTACGCGCCGCCCGACTGGCACAGCCCCGGCACGGGGATCGACACCACCTACGACGCGCTCGACGCGCTGGCGCACGACCCGCAGCACCACGGCGCCGAGCCGGGTGCCCACCCCGCGGTGGACGAGCCGCCCCTGTTCGCCGCGCCGCCGGAGGGAGGCTTCGCCGCGCCCGACGCCGCCGCCGTGGCCGGGCGCAGCGTCTGGCTCGTCCACCCCTGGTCGCTGGCCGACCCGCCCGCAGGGGCGTTGCCGGTGGCCGTTCTCGACGCAGAGTGGCACGCGCGCTGGCCGTGGTCGGCACGGCGCTGGGCCTTCGTCGCCGCGCGCCTGCGCGCCATCGCCCCGCTGCGCTGGATGGCGCCGGCCGCCGAACTCGTCGCCGCACTGCGCGCCGCGGCGCAGGTGCGCGGCTGGCACAACCCGCATCTGGACGACTCAGCCTGGGCGGCGCTGCGCCTGCCGCTGCCGAGCGCGCCCTGGGCCGAGCCCGATCGCGCCTGCCGCTCGTTTTCCGCCTACTGGGCGCATGTGCTCAGGCACACGCCGCAAGGCGTCTCACCGCAAGGAGTGTTGTTCGATGACTGACACGGTTTCTCCCATCGTTCTCGTCACCGGCGCGCGCGGCGGCATCGGCCGCGCGCTGTGCGCCCGGCTGCACGCCCAGGGCTGGCGCGTGGCCGCGGTGGGCCGCGACGCGGCGCCACTCGCCGACGTGCCCGCTGCCGTGCGCATCGCCGCCGACACCACCACGCCCGAGGGTGCCGCCGAGGCGGTGGCGCAATGCAGCGCCCAGCTCGGCGCACCCAGCCACCTCGCGCACTGCGTGGGCAACACGCTGATCGCGCCGCTGCACCGCACCGCCGCCGCGCAGTGGCGCGAGGTGCTGCGCGTCAATCTGGAGAGCGCACTGGCCATGCTGGGCGCGTGGATCGAGTCGCGCCGCGAAGCGCAAGCCTCCGGTGCGGCGGTGCTGGTCAGCTCGGTGGTAGCGCAAATCGGCGTGGCCAACCACGAGGCCATCGCCGCGGCCAAGGCCGGCATCGACGGCTTGGTGCGCAGCGCCGCCGCCACCTACGCCGCGCAGGGGCTGCGCATCAACGCCGTGGCCCCGGGCATGACCGACACGCCGCTGACCGCCGGGCTGCTCAAGCTGCCGGCGATGCGCGAGGGCGCGGGCCGCCAGTACCCGCTCGGCGGGGTGCAGACGGCCGAGCAGGTGGCGCAGGCCATGGCCTGGCTGCTGTCGGACGCGGCGGGCCGCATCACCGGCCACGTGCTGCCGGTGGACGGCGGCTTCAGCCACGTGCGGCCGCTGGTGAAATGAGAGCGGCGGGGCCGGCGCGTTCGCCGCGCTGGCTTCAGCCGTTTGGTGCGCCGCAGGCGTGAGCCGCCGATTTGGCGGATTTGACCGCGTACATCGCCTTGTCGGCCAGCCGCATGAGGGTTTGCGCGTCTTGCGCGTCGACCGGGTAGCTGGCCACGCCCAGGCTCATGTCCATCGGCAGCTGCACGCCGGGGGCGACGTCGAACGGCGCGGCCACGGCCTGCCGCAGCCGGGCCACGCTGTGGGCGAAGCGTGCCTGGACTTCCTGCGGGCTGATGTCTTCCATCACCACGATGAATTCATCGCCGCCGAGCCGCGCCAGATAGTCGTGCTGCCGTCGCACCCCCTGCAGCCGGCGCGCGAGCTCGCGCAGCACGCGGTCGCCGGCGCTGTGTCCCCAGGTGTCGTTGATGCGTTTGAACCCGTCCAGATCGATCATGCACAGCGCAAAGGCGCTGCCGAGCTTTTTCGCCCGCGCGATGACCGCTGGCAGGTGTTGTTCGAGCGCGTAGCGGTTGGGCAGTCCGGTGAGGGTGTCATGCCGTGCGCGGTGGGCCTCGGCGCGTTGCAATGCGCTCAGCCTTTCCTTGGCGTCGAGCTCGTCCAGGCCATAGCCCAGCAGTGCCGCGACCTGCTCGCACAGCGCGATGGTCTGGCCGTCGAAGTCGTGGGCCTGCGCCGAAGTGAACACCAGCACGCCCCACAACCGGTCACCGCGTCGCACCGGCGCGGCCAGTGCCGCGTGCCAGCGGTAGCGCGCCAGCGAGCGGCGCCACGGTTCCATGGTTTGCGCCTGCAGCAGGTCGTTGCACACCTGCACTTTGGCCGTATCCCACACCCGCAGCACCAGCGGCGAACGGTTGGTGTCGCCCAGGTGGACGCGGAAATGGTCGAGCTGGCTGGCGCCTTCACCGGCGCGGGCGAGGACGACGAAAACACCCTGCGCGTCCGGACGCGCCAGCCAGGCGGCATGAAACTGCGCTTCCTGGGTCAGACGTTCGCAGGTGCGCGCCACCATGTCTTCGGCGCTGCGCGATTGCAGCACCACTTCGCCTTCGCTCATCAGCGCACGATAGAGTTTTTGCAACCGG
The DNA here is from genome assembly GCA_021799355.1 of Pseudomonadota bacterium. Classification (GTDB taxonomy): domain Bacteria; phylum Pseudomonadota; class Gammaproteobacteria; order Burkholderiales; family Burkholderiaceae_C; genus Thiomonas. Next base: position 9,614 of record JAJZAQ010000046.1, on the reverse strand, counting down.
GCGATGCGCTGGCGCTGCCAGATGCCTTGCAAACCGCGGTCCAGGCTCGCTGCCAGACTGTACAGCCAGTCGCGCAACGCCCAGTCTTCCCCCGCGGGCGGGCGGCCGCTGGCCTGCAGCAGCGCGACCACTTCGCCCTGGCTGTGCAACGGCAGCACACCGAGCAGACATCCGTCGTCGAGAAGGAATTGCGCCGCGTCGGCGTCCCATGCCAGTTGCGCGGCGGCGCCGGCGATCTGCTGCGGCGCGGCTGCGGCCTGCGCCACGACGGTCAACCCGGTGGCAGGCGACGGCGCGCGTTGCAGCACGCTGGCGGCGCTCACCCCGGTCTGCTCGACCGCCGCCGCGCAGACCGCGGCAAAAAACGTCGCCGGGTCGCTGGCAGTCGCGCCGAGCTGGTTGGCAGTGGCCAGCGCGGCGTTTTGTCGTGCCTGCTGCCGGGCGCTGGCGCTGGCCGCCTCGGCGCGGGTGCGCCAGTCCAGAAGCTGCAGAAACTGGCTCTGGCCGCGGCGCACTGCGGCCAGCAGGTAAGCCAGGTAGACGCAGACGAGCAGACCCATGGCCAGCGACACCGCCGTGCCGGTGAACAGCAGCCGTAGCATCAGCGGCAGCACCACGGCGCAGATGAACACCGCGGAGGTCCAGGCGTCGAACGCCAGTCCGGCCACCGCAGCACCGCTGATGCCGGCGAGAATGAAAGCGAGAATGCTCTGCGACAGCGCGTCGGCCGGGTACAGCGCGACCGACAGCACCCCCCAAAACGCTGCAGTGGCCCAGGCAGCGGCGCGTAGCTGTGCCAGCCGGCGGCGCTGCGCCGCTGCTCCCATCGCCTCCGTGCCGGCATGGCGCCACAGCAGCCAGAGCAGCAGCCGCAATCCCTGCAGTGCCAGCATCAGCCCGCCCCAGACGGCCAAGCCATGGCCCGGTTTGCCGCCGCCGAGCAGGCCGACGGCAATGGCCGCGACCGTGGCGTTGGTCAGCGCCGAGACCGGCAGGGTGTCGAGCAGCAGATGGGCCCGCTCGACGACGACGGTCTGCGGCGGTGTGGCTGCGGCGGGTGCGGACGACATCGGCTGACGCGTAGCGGTTTCTTGGCCCAATGTACGCGAAGCTGCGCCGCCATCAAAGCATGCGCAGGCCGCAGCAGGGGGCATTGTGTGAATGAATACCGCTTTTGCCCTGCCGGGTCGTGGGCCGGACGTGCGCGCTTGCGCGTCACAGCCCGAAATACGTTTCGCGCACTGCGTCGCTGGCTTGCAGCTGCTCGCGTGTGCCCGACAGCCGGACTTTGCCGTGGTCGATCAGGTAGCCGCGGTCGGCCAGTTCGAGAAACGCGACGTTCTGCTCGGCGATGAGCAGCGCGGTGCCGCTGCCGATGCTGGTTTTGAGCACGTCGATCACCTGCTTGACGAACACCGGCGCCAGGCCCGATGACGGCTCGTCCATCAGCAGCAGGCGGGGTTCGGCGATCAGCACCTTGGCGATGCCGAGCATTTTGCGCTGCCCGCCCGACAGCGTCCCCGCGGCGTCGCGCCGCTTGGCTGCCAGGTCGGGAAATACGGCGAACAGTTGTTCCTTGCGCCGGCGCACCTGTGCGTCCGACAGGAAGTAACCGCCCAGCGCCAGGTTTTCGTCGATCGACAGCGTGGGGAATACCCCGAGCTCGGACATATACGCCATGCCACGGCGGATGCGCTGCTGCGGCGGCAGCGAGTCGATGCGCTGGCCATCGAACAGGATGTCGCCGCGCCAGCACGGCAGCAGGCCGATGAGAGTGCGCAGCAGCGTGGACTTGCCTGCGCTGTTGGCGCCGAGCAGCAGCACGGTCTCGCCCGGCATCACGTCCAGATCCACGCCCCACAACACCTGCAGCGCGCCATAGCCGCTTTGCACCTGGCGCACCTGCAGCAGCGCGTCGCATGTGGCGGTGTTCATACTTCGCCTCCGAAAAACGCGGCGACCACCTCGGGCTGACGCGACGCGGCATCGAGCGAGCCCTCGAACAGCATGCGCCCGGCGCCGAGCACGATGACGCGCGAGGTGATGCTGCCGAGAAACGCCATCAGGTGCTCGACCACGATGAGCGCGATACCGCGCTGTGCCAGCTTGCGCAGCAGGTCGGCGATGCCGCCGAGCTCGGCGGGGTTGAGGCCGGCACCGATTTCATCGACCAGCAGCAGCTTGGGCCCGGTGGCCAGCGCGCGGCCCAGATCGAGCAGTTTTTGCTGGTTGACGGTGAGCGAGCCGGCGATTTTGCCCGCCTGTTTGTGCAAGTCGATGTCGCGCAGGATGGCCTCGACATCGACTGTTGCGCCGGCATGGCCGAAATGCGCGGCGACTTCGATGTTCTGGCGCACGGTCATGTCGCGGAAGGTTTTGGGAACCTGAAACGTGCGGTTGATGCCCAGATGCGCCAGCCTGTGCATCGGCACGTGGTGCACCGGGTGGCCGTCGAACAGGATGCGCCCGGAATCGGCGCGGTACAGCCCGGAGATCACATTGATGGTCGTCGTCTTGCCCGAGCCGTTGGGGCCGACCAGACCGAGGATTTCGCCCGGCGCTACGGCAAAGCTCACGTCGGCCAGCACCACATGGCCGCCGAAGCGCTTGTTCACTTTGTCCAGGCGCAGCAGTTCAGAAGACACGGATCCCCCTGCGCGTGAACAGCGACAGCACCCCGCCGGGCAGAAACAGCACCAGCAGCACGATAAGCACGCCGTAGATCAACTGGAAGTATTGCGGGGTGGAAATGCCGATGGCCGAATACAGGCTGTAGAGAATCACCGCGCCGACGATGGGCCCGATCACCGTGCCGACCCCACCGAACAGCGCAAACACGATGGCGAACACCGAAATCTGCAGCGTGAACACCGCATCTGGGTAGAACACCGAAATGTTCCACGCATACGCCGCGCCGCACAGCCCGGCCACCGCGGCCGAAATCAGCCAGGCGATGAGCCGCATGCGTACCACCGGCACTCCGGCCATCGCCGCGCTCACCGGGTCCTGCTTCATCGCCTGCAGCCCCATGCCGAAGGCCGACAGCCGCAGCCACACCGCCAGCGCGGTGGCGATGAGCAGAATCGCCAGCATGGTGTCGTAGCTGCCGGTCGGGCTGAACACCCGCTCGATTTTCAGACCATATGGGCCACCGGTGACGTCGGCCAGATTGGTGTTGGACACGACGAAATACAGGATCTGCGAGGCGGCCAGACTCGCAATCGAAAAATACGCCCCCGACAGCCGCAGCAGCGGCCCGAGGATCAGCGCCATCGCCACCGCAGCCGCGCCGCCGAGCACGACGCAAACCAGCATCGGCAGCCCGGTGTGCAGCACCAAGAGCGATGCCGCATACGCGCCGCAGCCGAAAAACCCGACATAGCCAAACGGCAGGTAGCCGGTGAAGCCATACAGGAGGTTGAGCCCCTGCGCCAGGGTGATGAAGGCCATCAGGGTAAACAGCAGCGACAGATTGCCGTAGACGTGCGGCAGCAGCGCGAACGCCAGCAACAGCACCGCGAGAACGATGATCGCCGGCAACGCGCGGCGCAGCGGCGAGGCGGGGGAAGTGAGCTCAGGCATAGCGCGCCGCCTTTCCGAGCAGGCCCTGCGGACGCAGCAGCACGATGATCAGCAGCAGCGCGTATGGCACGACGTTGGACCACGACGAGTAGTAGGTCTGCATCAGCATCGTGCCCAGGCCGAACACCAGCCCGCCGATGATGGTGCCCAGCGGGTTGCCCAGCGAGCCGATGATGACAATGGCAAACGAAGTGGTGGTGAGCTCGCCGCCGAGGTCGGGCGAGACCGAGCCGAGCAGGTAGGGCAGGAACACCCCGGCGATGGCTGCCAGCGCCAGCCCCGCGACGAAGGCCAGCACGGAGACGCGGTGCACGTCGATGCCGGTGGCCAGCGCCTCGTCGCGGTTGGACATCACCGCGCGGGTGGCGTAACCGAGCTTGGTGCGCGAGAAATACACCCACAGTAGGCCGATGGCCGCCAGGCTCACCGCCGCGGCGACCCACCAGCTGTCCGGGAACTCCTGCCCGAGCACGCCGATATTGCCGCTGCCCATCGCATCGCTGGGCAGCGAGCGCTGGTCGGTGCCGAAGCCCAGCACGGTCAGCGCCTCGATCGCCTGGCCGAGGCCGAAGAACAGGATGAACGACAGCATTTCCGGGTCGCGCGAGGCCTGCAGCCGCGGCACCACCGCGTAGTACAGCGGCCAGCCGATGATGGCCGCGCCGACGATGGACAGCGGCAGCGCCCAAAGCGGATTGAGGTGCAGATCGCGCGCCAGCACGAAGGCCAGATAGCCGCCGAGCACGATGAACTGGCCATGCGCGAGGTTGATGATGCGCATGACCCCGAAAATCAGGTTCAGCCCGATGCCGATCAGGCTGAAAAAAATGCCATACAGAATGCCGCCGACGATGGCGTATTCCAGCAACTCCACCCCCATCCTCCCTGGTCACCGTGTGGCCCGGCCCGCCGCAAAGCGGCGATGCGGCGGGCTACGAGCCGTTTGTTTCAAACGAAGGCTGCGCGGCAGTCTAGGCGCTGCCGCGCAGCCAGACCATCAGGGTTTGGGCGCGGGGTAGACGGCCTTGCCGGTGGCTTTGTCCGCCGGGTAGAGCACGACCACGTCGAGCTTGCCGGCCTTGGGCTGCAGCTGGGCCACCGGGAACGGCTCGCCGAGCTGCGCGCCGTTGGCGTTGATCTCAAACGGCCCCATCAGGGTGGTGGTCTTGCCCGACATCTGCATCAGCGCGGTGTGGAAGTCGGTCTGGTTGAACTGCGGCGCGGTGTCGAGCATGTGCTGCACGATCAGCCCGGTGTTGTAGCCGGCGCAGTCGAGGAAGTTCGGCTCTTTTTTCTGCGCCGCCTTGAACGCGTCGACGAACTGCTGGGTGGTCATGCCGTAGGTCACTTTGTCGTACTTGACCAGCGGCGGGGTCGGATAGGTGTAGGTATAGGAGAGCCCCTTGACGCCGACGTTTTTCACCATCAGGTCGAGAAGCTGGCCCGGGAACACCGTGAACACCATCGGAAAGTGCAGCCCGCTCTGATCCAGCGCTTTCAGAAAGGCGATGTCGTTGGGCGCATAGCCGAACTCCAGCACCGCATCCGGTTTGGTCGCGGCGATGGTGTGCAGCAGGATGGTGTAGTTGGACTCCGAGGTCGGCACGCTGTGGTCGTACACCGGCTTGATGCCGGCCTTGCCCAGCACGTCCTTGAGGGTGGCGGCCTGAGAGGCGTCGAAATCGTTGGCGCTGTAGAGAATCGCCACACGCTTGATTTTCTGCTGGATCAGGTATTGCGCCAGCGGCACCGGCCACACCTGGCTGGACGGAATGCTCACGTCGGCCAGATAGTTGGTGGGCTTGGTGAAAAAGTTCGCGCCCGATCCGGTTGGGTCGATCAACAGCATGTGGTGCTCGGCCGCCAGCGGAATCGCCACCGAGGTCAGCACCGAGCCGAAGTCGGCGACCAGCACGTCGACCTTGTCCTGGGTGATGAGCTGGTTGTAGAGGGTGGTTGCGGTCGAGGTCGAGCTCTGGTCGTCGTAGGCGACGATCTTGACCGGGATTTTTTTGTTGTACGCCTTGACGAAAACGCCGCCGTCCTTGTTGATCGCGTCGGCCCAGAACTTCAGTCCCTCATACTGCCCTTGCGAGGCCACGGCAAACGGGCCGGTGCTGGCGTAGAGGGTACCGATTTTGATTTCGGCCGGGGCTGCGGCGTGCGCAGCCAGCGCGACGGCGCCGAGCGCCAGTCCGGCTGCGGCGCGGGCGAGCAGATGTCGGGTGCGGAAGTGAACGGACACGGAAGCCTCCAGAAAAACCCTGCGTACATGGCGCGAGGGGAGCTGTTTGGGATGAACCGGCTGCATTGTCTTGCCAGATTTTGTTGTCAGCGGTGAAGAAGTGCATGGGAGTGCAACCAGACGTGTCTGCGCGGCGGAGTGTGTCTGCGATGCACGGCAGTGCAGCCGGCATGGCGCAAAATGCCGGCTGTCGAAGACTCAACAGCAAAACCACAATGACCGATCCCGCCGTTCACGTCGTCTCACATCCGCTGGTGCAGCACAAGCTGACGCTCGCGCGCAGCAAGGACACCACCACCGACAATTTCCGCCGCCTGGTGCGCGAAATCGCCGCGATGCTGGCGTATGAGGCCACGCGCGACCTGCCCACCGAGCTGGTGGACGTGAGCACTCCGGTGGCCGACTGCCGCATGCCGATACTGGCCGGCAAAAAGCTGTGCCTCGTGTCCATCCTGCGCGCGGGCAACGGCATGCTCGACGGCATGATCGACCTGCTGCCCAACGCCCGCGTCGGCCACATCGGGCTGTACCGCAATCCGGAAACTCTCGAACCGGTGGAGTATTACTTCAAGGTGCCCGAAGACATGGCCGAGCGGCTGGTCATCGTCGTCGACCCGATGCTGGCCACCGGCAACTCGGCCGCTGCGGCGCTGACCCACCTCAAGCGCGCCGGGGCCACGTCGCTCAAGCTGGTCAACCTGCTGGCCGCGCCCGAAGGCGTGCGCACGGTGCGCGCCGCCCACCCCGACGTGCCCATCACCCTGGCGGCGATCGACGAGCGGCTCAACGAGCACGGCTACATCGTCCCTGGTCTTGGTGATGCAGGGGATCGCATTTTCGGTACCAAATGAGCGCTGCACCACAAACCCCGCGAACGGAGATGGCCATGGCCGAGAGTTATTTCCCCAGATGGCGATTCAAGCGAGACGGCGTCATCGCCCCCGACGAGCGCCTGTCCGCACCGCAGACCCTGGCGATGGGGTTGCAGCACGTGGTGGCGATGTTCGGCTCGACGGTATTCGCCCCGCTGCTCATGGGCTTCGACCCGAACATCGCGATTCTGATGAGCGGGGTGGGCACGCTGATTTTTTTTCTGGTCGTCGGCGGTCGGGTGCCGAGCTACCTCGGCTCGTCGTTTTCGTTCATCGGCGTGGTCATCGCCGCCACGGCCTACGGCGGCAGCGGCCCCAACCCCAACCTCGGTGTGGCGCTGGGCGGCATCATCGCCTGTGGGGCGGTGTACGCGGCAATCGGCTTGATCGTGATGGCCGCAGGGGTGGGCTGGATCGAGCGCTTCATGCCACCGGTGGTCACCGGCTCGGTGGTCGCGGTCATCGGCCTGAACCTGGCGCCGATCGCCATCAAGGCCAGCAGCGGCTCGACCTTCGACGACTGGATGGCGGTGATCACCTTCGTCTGCGTCGGGCTGGTGGCGGTCTATACCCGCGGCATGGTGCAGCGGCTGCTGATCCTGGTCGGGCTCATCGCCGCCAGCATCATCTATGCGCTGCTGACCAACGGCCTGGGCCTGGGCAAGCCGATGGACTTCTCGGCGCTGGCGGCAGCGCCCTGGTTCGACCTGCCGGCTTTTGGCAAGCCGGTGTTCGAGGCGCATGCGATCGCGCTGATCGTGCCGGTGGTGGTGATTCTGATTGCCGAGAACCTCGGCCACATCAAGGCGGTGACGGCGATGACCGGGCAGAACCTCGACCGTTACATGGGCCGGGCGTTTTTCGGCGACGGCCTGGCGACCATGGTGTCGGGCGCCGCCGGCGGCACGGGGGTGACGACCTACGCCGAAAACATCGGCGTGATGGCTGCCACCCGCATCTACTCGACGCTGATTTTCGCCACCGCGGCGGTGATTGCGATTGTGCTCGGCTTCAGCCCCAAGTTCGGCGCGCTCATCCACCTCATCCCGCCGCCGGTGCTGCGCGGCGTGGCCATCGTGATCTTCGGGCTGATCGCGGTGTCGGGCGCGCGCATCTGGGTGGACAACAAGGTGAACTTCGCCGACAGCCGCAACCTCATCATCGTCGCCATCACTCTGATGCTGGGCACCGCCGACTTCACCCTCAAGTTCGGCGGTTTTGCGCTCGGCGGCATCGGCACCGCCACCTTCGGCGCAATTCTGCTTTACGCCCTGCTCGGCAGGGGAGCGGCGTCGGGGCGGGGAGACGACAAACTGCTCGACGCCGTGGAATGACCGCCATGCGCTGTTGCGACTGTCACATCCGTTGACCCGCAAGCGGCCCGCGCTGCAGTGCAATAGGGTCAGGACTTCAATTCACCATCGCAGAGGTTTTTCATGGACATTCAGACCATCGACCAGCAGTATCAGCAACTCCAGGCCGAAGCGCAGCAGGTCGGGCAGCAATTGCAGACCCTGGCGGGCAAACTGCAGGCCGCAGCCCAGGGCGGCAATACCGATGCCCGCGAATGGCTGCTCGATCTGCGTGAAGTCGCGCTGGGCATCCAGGCCGAGCAGCAGCAGATGACCCAGGTGCTGCAGGCGATTCACGCCATGTGGCAGAACCAGGCGCAGCAACTGCAGGCCATGCCGGCAGCGATGCCGGGATACCTGCCGGCCGGCATGGCGCAAAACGCCGCGGCAGCGCAGCAGGGTGGGTTGATGGGCGCGCTCGACGGCTTTCTCAACTCGGGATTCGGCCGCGCCATCGAAATGGGTGCCGGTTTCGGCCTGGGCGACGACCTGATCAACAAACTGTTTTGAATCGGGCCTGGCAGGCGGCGGAAAACCGGTGCGAGGACGGCCTCATGCAAGGTTTTGCAAAGGTTTTTCAACGGCCTGCTAAACCAAGCCCTCGAACAGCAGCACGTCCACCGGCTCTCCGGCTTGCACGCTGCCCTGGTCGTGGTGCAGCACGATCAGTCCGTGCGCCTGCGACATCGAGCTCAGCACCCCTGACCCTTGGTTGCCGATGGGGCTGACCTGCCAGCGGCCGTCGGGCAGCAGGCTGAGCAGGCCGCGCTGGTATTCGGTGCGGCCGGGTTTTTTGCGCAGTGGCTGCGCGCTGACGGCGCGCAGCAGGGGCTGCGGCTGTGCGGCCGCGCCCATGGCGTGCAGCAGCGCTGGGCGGACGAAGGCGTAGAACGTCACCATCACGGCCACCGGATTGCCCGGCAGGCCGAACAGCCAGGCGCTGTGACCGTCGACGCGCAACTGGCCGAACGCCAGCGGCCGGCCCGGACGCATGGCGATGCGCCAGAACACCACGTCGCCCAGACTCGACAGCGTGCTGCGCAGATAGTCGGCCTCACCCACGCTGACGCCGCCGGACGTGATGACCACGTCGGCGCAGGCGGTGGCCGTGCGCAGCGCTTCGGCCAGGGTTTCTGGGCGGTCGGGTACCACGCCGAGGTCGACGACGTCGCAGCCCAGGCGCTGCAGCATGCCCCACAGGGTGTAGCGGTTGCTGTCGTACACGCAACCCGCGTCGAGCGGCTGGCCGACCGAGCGCAATTCGTCCCCGCTGGAAAAAAACGCCACCCGCAGTCTGCGCCGCACCGCGACTTCTGCCAGGCCGAGCGAGGCGATCAGCCCCAGATCGGCCGGGCGCAGCAGCTTGCCCGCGGGCAGGGCGGTTTTGCCGCGGGCGAGGTCTTCTCCGCGCAGGCGGCGATTGTCGCCTGCGCGCAGCACGCCGGCGGGGATGGTGACGGTATCGCCCTCCACCCGGCACAGTTCCTGCGGCACGACGGTATCGCATCCCGCGGGCATGACGGCGCCTGTCATGATGCGCACCGCGCTCACCGCGGGCACCTC
>JAJZAQ010000093.1 GCA_021799355.1 Pseudomonadota bacterium | reverse complement strand
TTCCTTGTGCTCTTTGGCCCACTCGATCGGGTCGGCTTTGGCCTTCCAGCATTCGTAGGCCTGGCGCAGCGACAGCGCACCGGCAGCCGGGCTGTCGATGTGGCCGTACGAGCCACCGCCGGCGGTGTTGATGACGTTGCCGTGGCCCAGGTTTTCGAAAAAGCCGGGCAGACGCAGCGCGTTCATGCCGCCGGAAATGATCGGGGTGGTGGGCTTCATGCCGTACCACTTCTGGTAGTACACCGGGCCCTGGCACTCGTCGCGCTCGATCATGTAAGCGATGTTGCGGTCATCGCCTTCGCCTTCCATTTTGCCGTAGCCCATGGTGCCGACGTGGATGCCCGAGGCGCCCTGCAGGCGGGCGATTTTCGCCAGCACGAACGCGGTGTAGCCACGCTTGGACGACGGCGAGGTGATCATGCCGTGGCCGGCGCGGTGGTAGTGCAGGTATTGCCCCGGATACTGCCGGCGCGCGGTGGTGATCATGCCCGGGCCGCCGACGAAGCCGTCGACGAGGAAGGCGACCTTGTCCGCGTCCGGGCCGAAGGTTTCGAGAATGAAATCGGCGCGGGCGCACATTTCGTAATGGTCGTCGGCGGTGATGTTGGCCGAGAACAGCTTGGCCTGGCCGGTTTCGTCCATCGCGCGTTTCATCGCGTCGGCCACCAGCGGGATGGTCTTTTTCAGCGGGGCGAACACCTGGTTGCCCTGCGGTTCGTCGTTTTTGATGAAGTCACCACCGAGCCAGAACTGGTACGCGGCTTCGGCAAACGGCTCCGGACGCAGGCCGAGTTTGGGCTTGATGATGGTGCCGGCGATGTAGCCGCCGTCTTTGAGCGGCCGGCCGAGGATGCGCCAGAGGTCGGAAATGTCTTTGCTCGGGCCGTCGAACAGCTGGATGGCACGTGGCGGCACCCAGAAGTCGATCATCTTGGCGTGGGCGATGTCGCCCATGCCCTGGTTGTTGCCGATGGCCAGGGTGAGGAACGACACCATCATCATGCGGCCGTCGGTGACGTTGCGGTCGAACAGATCGAGCGGATAGGCGATCCGCATGTCTTCGTTGGCTTCGTCGATGTAGTAGACCAGGGCGTCCACGCCCTTGGTGAAATCATCGGTGGTCGAGACTTCGACGTTGGTGCCGGTGGACGATTCGGCGGCGAAGTGCGCTGCCGCTTCGAGGTAGCCGTAACCCGGCTTGGGTTTCATTTTGTAGGCCACGAGAATGTGCTGGCCGGCCTTGATCAGCTCTTCTTCTTTCAGCGAAAGATCGGCATAACGCGCGGATTGATCCATACTTTGCTCCTAAAGGTGAGGATTTCGGAGATTTGATTTTTGCTATGTTTGCAAAACACTTATTCCGAAAACCCGCACTATACGGGGCAGGTTCCGTAAGGAAAATTCACGATTTTTAGGTGCTGGATTAAGCCGTTCTGACGCTCGACGGCGCACTGCCCCGCGGCAGGCGGGCGCGTGGCGGCAATCACCACGAGCCGCCTGCCGTGCGCTTGCCCTGCGCCAAGAATCCGGGCGCGGGGCGGCAGGCGGGGGATCAGGCCCCCAGCCGCGCGAGTTGTTCCTGTACCTTGTCCCGCGACGCGCTGAAGTCGCGCAGCCGTGCGCGCTCCTGTTCGACCACGGCGGGCGGGGCGCGGTCGACGAAGCTGGCGTTGCCCAGCTTGGTTTGCGCCTTGGCGATCTCCGTCTGCAGCCGTTGCAGTTCCTTGCCCAGCCGTTCGCGTTCGGCCTCCAGATCGACCTCGACGTGCAGCGCAAAGCGGGTTTCGCCCAGCGCACCAGCGGGTACGCCGTGGGTGGCGGCGGTCCACGCGGCAAGGTCGGCGAACAGGCGAACCTCCGACACCTTGGCCAGCGCCTGCAGCGCCGCGCGGTGGCGCTCGATCAGGCTGACATCACCACAGGCCAGCAGCGGCAGACGCTGCGCCGGTGACACCTTGAGTTCACCGCGCAGGTTGCGGCAGGCTTCGACCAGCTGCTTGAACGCCGCGATCTCGGCCTCGGCCGCAGGGTCGATTTTTTCCGGTTGCGCCTGCGGGTAGGGAGCCAGCGCCACGGTTTGCGCCGCGTCGCGCCCGGCCAGCGGGGCCACGTGCTGCCACAGTTCTTCGGTGATGAACGGAATGATGGGGTGCGCCAGGCGCAGCACGGTTTCGAGCACGCGCAGCAGGGTGCGGCGTGCACCGCGCTGCTGCGCCGGCGTGCCGCTGGCGATCTGCGTCTTGGCGATTTCCAGATACCAGTCGCAAAACTCGTCCCAGACGAACTGATAGATCGCATGGGCGACGAAGTCCAGCCGGTATTCGGCAAACCCCTGCGCGACTTGCTGCTCGGTACGCTGCAGCAGCGAGACGATCCAGCGATCCGCGGCGGTGAAGTCCAGCGCGGCGTCTGGACCGCAGTCATGGTTGCACGGCAACACGCCGCGTTGCGCCGCGTCCAGGCCGTCGACCTGCAGCAGCACAAAGCGCGTGGCGTTCCACAGCTTGTTGCAAAAATTGCGGTAACCCTCGCAGCGCTTGGTGTCGAAGTTGATGTTGCGCCCCAGCGTGGCCAGCGACGCAAAGGTGAAGCGCAGCGCGTCGGCACCGTAAGCCGGAATACCTTGCGGAAACTCCTTTTCGGTGGCCTTGCGCACCGCCGGCGCCGTTTCGGGGCGGCGCAGTCCGGTGGTGCGCTTGTCCAGCAACGCGGGCAGGTCGATGCCGTCGATCAGGTCGACCGGATCGAGCACATTGCCCTCGCTTTTGCTCATTTTTTTGCCGTGCGCGTCGAGCACCAGGCCGTGGATGTAGACGTCGCGGAACGGCACTTTGCCGGTGAAGTGGGTGGTCATCATGATCATCCGCGCCACCCAGAAAAAAATGATGTCGAACCCCGTGACCAGCACCGAAGACGGCAGGAACAGGCGCAGCTCCGGCGTGTCCTGCGGCCAGCCCAGCGTGGAAAACGGCACCAGCGCCGACGAGTACCAGGTGTCGAGCACATCGGCATCGCGGCGCAGCGCCCCCGTGTATCCCGCGGCTTTGGCTTTTTGCCGCGCTTCGTTTTCATCGCGGGCGACGAACACCTCCCCGCCGTCGCCATACCACGCCGGGATCTGATGCCCCCACCACAGCTGGCGGGAGATGCACCAGTCCTGAATGTTGCCCATCCACTGGTTGTAGGTGTTGACCCAGTTCTCGGGTACGAAGCGCACCGCGCCGGTGGCGACGGCGTCGATGGCCTTCTGCGCCAGGCTCTTGCCGTCGGCGCCGGGTTTGGTCGTGGCGACGAACCATTGATCCGACAGCATCGGCTCGACGATCTGTCCGGTGCGGCCGCAGCGCGGCACCATCAGCTTGTGCTTTTTGACTTCGACTAGCAAGCCCAGACGCTCGAACTCGGCGACCACGCGCTTGCGCGCCTCGAAGCGGTCGAGGCCGCGATACGCCTCGGGCGCGTTGTCGTTGACCGTGGCGCGGCCGGTGAAAATCGACATCATCGGCAGGCCGTGGCGCTGTGCGACGGCGTAGTCGTTGAAGTCGTGCGCCGGCGTGACTTTGACCACGCCGGTGCCGAAGTCCTTGTCCACATAGCTGTCGGCGATCACCGGCACCAACCGCCCGGTGATCGGCAGCCGCACCTGCCGGCCGATGAGGTGACGGTAGCGCTCGTCCTCCGGGTGCACCATCACCGCGGTGTCGCCGAGCATGGTTTCGGGGCGGGTGGTGGCGACGACGACGGATTCGTTCGGATCGTCGGCCATCGGGTAACGCAGCAGCCAGAGCTGGCCGTCTTCCTCCTGGCTTTCGACCTCCAGGTCGCTGACCGAGGTGTCGAGCACCGGGTCCCAGTTGACCAGGCGCTTGCCGCGGTAGATCAACCCTTCCTCGTACAGCCGCACGAAGGTCTCGACCACGACCTTCGACAGCCGCTCGTCCATCGTGAAGTATTCGTGCGACCAGCTCACCGAGTCGCCCATGCGGCGCATCTGCCGGGTGATGGTGTCACCCGACTGCTGCTTCCATTCCCACACCTTGGCGACGAAATTTTCCCGCCCCAGATCGTGCCGGCTGATGCCCTGCGCCTGCAAC
>JAJZAQ010000092.1 GCA_021799355.1 Pseudomonadota bacterium | reverse complement strand
CATGACCTTCCGCTGATAAATAAATTTACACTTACATTTACATCCTTTATCCCGGTTTAGGAGCCATGCATGCCTGCGGAGGGGCTGTGTAGTTTGGCCTCCTGGAGAACCCGCAGCAGCCGACTTCTGACCAACGGGCTCAGGTGTTTCCGCAGCTCGGCGAGCCCGCGCTCCACCGCCTCGCTCTTCGCCAGCGACGTCACCGCCATCCGCTTGGCCTCAGCGCTGCCGCAGCAGTCCCCCAAGATGAACTGGACAATCGGGGACGTCGCCAGCCCAGAAACGCGCGGCGGAGGCTTCTTAAAGCGAAGGACCTTGAGTGCCTGCGGAGCCGACTCCAGCGGCACGATATGGGACATCACGCCGTACGGATCCACCAGCGCGGTGACCAGCCGATCGATGCTTCTTAGGGTTTCACGGCCCTCGGCGACGGAGGTGTACGTCGGCAGCCTGCTGGCCAGCACGGCCTCCACCACCACGCGGGTGCAGAGGAGAAACAGCGCGGGCTCCACGGCAGACACGGAAAGGTGCTGGTGCTGCTTATGGTGAATTCAGCATCTGGCACTGGCTGATCGTGCTGCTCATCGTGATCATGATTTTTGGCACCAAAAAGCTGAAAAACATGGGCCACGATCTCGGCCAGGCGGTGCGCGGTTTCAAAGAGGGCATGAAAGACGCCGATGCCCCCGCAGCAGAGCAAACCGCTGAAGCCGACACCACCGCCAAGCCGCTGCCGCCGGTGAACAAAAAAACCGGCGCCTCTCCCGTAGGAACGCGGGCCGAGGCCGAGGACATCGCGTTCAAGCCGAAGTAATGTTCGGGTAAGTTCGGGGGTCAGGTCTAGCCTTGATGCATTTTCCCTTGCGGATGCTTCATTGCTAGACCTGACCCCGGGCAGAACCCGCCACCATGTCGAACAGCATCAGCCGGCATTCGATCGGCCCGTTGAATACGGGGATGCGGCGGCGGGGTTTGAGGCGCAGGGCGCGGTCCCAGTGCAGGTCGGCGGTGAGCAGGGCGACCTGCCAGCCGGCAAAGCGCTGTTTGAGGGTGTGGGCGAGCCGCGCGGCGAAGTCGTCGGCGGCCGGGCCTTCGGGGGCGATGCGCTGGGCGTAGGGCGGGTTGCTGATGAGCCAGGCGCGCCGTCCGGCGGGCAGGGCGGTGGCGTCCAGCGGCGGCATGGCGTCGATGACGTCGCCGGGCTGGGCGGTGATGGCGCCGTGCACACCGGCGCGGCGGGCGTTGTCCAGCGTCATGCGCACGTTGGCCGGGTCGATGTCGGCAGCGAACAGCTGTCCCGGTGGCAGCGGCCGCACCGCCTGCTGCGCCCGTTCGCGCAGCGCGTGCCATTCTTCCCGGTCGAAGCCCCGCAGCGCCTCGAAGCCGAAGGCCCGGCCCAGTCCGGGCGCGCGCTGCGCGGCGAGGTGCGCGGCTTCGATGACCAGGGTGCCCGAACCGCACAGCGGGTCGAACAGCACGTCGCCCGGAGCCCAGCCGGCCAGGCGCAGCAGGCCGGCGGCCAGATGCTCTTTGAGCGGCGCGGCGCCGTGCTCGCTCCTCCAGCCACGCTTGAACAGCGGTTCGCCGCTGGTGTCGAGGTAGAGCCGGGCGTCGGCTTCGCGCAGGTGCAGGTGCACCCGCACGTCGGGGTGGACGGTGTCCACGTCCGGGCGCTGGCCGGTGCGGTCGCGGAAGCGGTCGCAGATGCCGTCTTTGACGCGCAGCGCGGCGAATTTGATGCTTTGCAGCGGGCTGCGCTCGGCGGTGACGTCCACGCGCAGCGCCTGGCCGACGTCGAACCAGTCTTCCCACGGCAAGCGGTGCGCCAGGCGGTAGATGTCGTCGGCGCCGGCGTAGCCGCCGCTGGCGCACAGCAGCAGCACGCGGCTGGGCAGGCGGCAGTGCAGGTTCAGCCGCATGACGTCGCCGAGGCTGCCCTGCACCGGCACGCCGCCGGGGGTGGGCGTCCCAGGGCGCAGGGTGGGGCTGCGGTGCGCCGCGGCCAGCTCGCGCACTTCGTCGGCCAGCGCGGTTTCCAGCCCGCGCGGGCAGGGCAGAAACAGGTCGAATACGCCGCGGTCGCGAGTCACCGGGCGCGGTGTGGGCGGCGGCGGTGCGCGGCGTTTGTAGAACGAGGCATAAGGAGAGGACATGCCGGCATCGTATTGCCTGTGACGCTGCCGCGGTCAACGCCACAGCAGTCCGGCGCCGCCATACCCCAGGGCCAGTACGCCAGCGGCCAGCCAGGCCCACGCCTGCCAGCGCAGACGGCGCGCCAGTGCGTCGTGCGGCTCGGTGGTGAGCAGGAACACGCGGCGGTCGCGCGGCTTGCGCAGCACGTGGGTTTGCGGCTGCGCGGCGCGCGCCAGACGGTCGGCGTACACCGCGGCGGCGGCCTGCGCGCGCAGCTGCTCGAACTCGGCCATGTCGAGCGTGCCGTCGCCGTTGGTGTCGAACGCGCGGCGCCTGTCCGGATCGGCCTTCCACGCCGCCACGCGCTCGCGCACCTCGTCGTGCAGCGAGGCCTGCAGCGGTGACAGGCTGGTGAACCAGCCCAGCGCGTACAGCGTCTGCCCCGGCAGGATGAGCTCCTCGGTGTAGCGGTGATCGCCATCACCGCTCATCATCACCTCACCCGCCGTGCCGGGGATGAGCTGCGCCGTGGCGCCGACCCAGCTACGGCGGGTGAGCGCGCGCACCTCGGCGTCTTCGGGGTCGACGATGCAGCGGCCCGAGCCGTCGTCGAGCCAGAACTGCGCCGTGCTCACCCCCTGCTGTTGCGTCTGCCAGTGGCTGGTCTTGCCTTCGCCCTTGCGTTCCTCGACTTTGTAGCGGTACCAGCAGCACGGCGTGCGCGTCAGCGGCGACAGCAGCGGCACATCGGGCGCCAGCGCCTGGCCGATGAGTTCCACATAGCCCTGCGCCGCCGAGCGGATGCGCGACGTCGGCGTGTCTTCCATCACCCGGCGGCGACGCTGCAGGCGGAAAAACTCCCACATCCCCACCGCACCCACGCCCAGGGCGAACAGCAGCACCTGCAGCGGTGCGGCAGCGGGAGAGCCCGTGCTCAGCATGGCCGGCTGCCGGCGGGCGTCACGGCGCGGCGAACAGGCCCTTGAGATCGACGTCGGCGCGCTCGGCCGAAGCCACTTTGAACGGTTCCGCCGGGCCGAAGGCCATCAGCCGCGCGACGACGACGTCGGGAAACTGCTCGATGCGCACGTTGTTGGCGTTGACCGCGGCGTTGTAGAACTCGCGGCGGTCGGCAATGCTCTCCTCCAGCGCGCTGATGCGCGCCTGCAGATGCTGGAACGTCTCGTTGGTTTTCAGGTCGGGGTAGGCCTCGGCCACGGCGAACAGCGCGTTCAGCCCGCTGCGCAGCGCGCCTTCGGCACGGCCCAGGCTGCGCACGTCGCCCGCCTCGCGCGCCTGCTGCACCTGCGAGCGGGCGCGCACCACGCGTTCGAGCGTTTCCTGCTCGAAATGCATCGACTGCCTGCACACCTCGACGAGTTTGGGCAGCTCGTCGTGGCGCTGCTTGAGCAACACGTCGATATTCGCCCAGGCCTGCGTGATGGCGTGCTTGAGCCCGACCAGGTTGTTGTAAATCATCACGCCGTACAGCAGCAGCGCAACGAACAGGGCAATGGCAATGAGGGTGACGATCATGGGCGTGAAGGCGTGCAACCGGATGTGTCGCAGTGTACCGGCGCATGGCGCCGCCCGGCGCGGGCGCGGCGCGTGCGGTCAACTTCTCAATCCTCTGCCGAGGGCTTGCGCGACCGCGCCGCCCGCCGCAGCGCCTTGTTGCTCTTGCGGTGCGCGCCGGCCTTGCGCTGCAGCGCAGCGGCCACCAGCGGGTTGCGCGGCACCGTGGCGGGCAGTTTGACGCTGCGATGGCGCTTGCGTGAAAGTTTCATGGCATCGAGTGGAACGGCCGTGACGGCTGCGATATGCTCGAACCCTGCGGGATGGTGGCCTCCAGGCGCCGCATTCCCGCACCAGCTTCCGGGATTGTCCGCCATGTCCCCGCAAACCCTCCGCAAACCCGGCCTGTCCGAAGCCGACTACCTGGACGCAGAGCGCGACAAAGAAG
>JAJZAQ010000045.1 GCA_021799355.1 Pseudomonadota bacterium | reverse complement strand
ACGCTCCTCGTCCGACAGCAGCAGTTCGGCCTTCGGTCTGCCCGTTCTCATCGCGGTATCTCCGTTCCCAAGATACCGCACTGGCATGCAAGACTAATGCCAGTTATTTGCGGGACAACACACTAGCTGCAAGGCGAGATAGGCGTTTTGCTCCACCAGTAGCACAGAGATGCCCTCGTCTTTCATCCGACCGACGGACTGCATAACCTCCTGCACGATGACTGGCGCCAAGCCTTGAGAGGGCTCATCGAGAATGAGCAGCTTGGGATTGAGCAGTAACGCGCGGGCGATCGCCAGCATTTCCTGTTCACCGCCAGACAACCGCCCCCCTTTGCTGGCGCGACGCTCATGCAGACGGGGAAACAGCTTGTAGACTGCGTCGATCGTCCAGCGCCCTACGGTTTCATGTACGACCAAGAGGTTCTCATGAACCGTGAGATGACCAAAAATTTTCCTTCCCTCTGGCACATAGCCCACCCCCAGGGCGGCTATGCGATAGGGCGAAGCGCCGGTCATGTCCTGGCCGAAAAATTTGATTTTCCCTTGCCGCGGCGGCGTCAACCCCATGATTGAATGCATCGTCGTCGTCTTGCCCGCACCGTTGCGCCCCAGCAAAGCGACGAGCTCGCCCTCCTCCACTCTCAGTGACACCCCCTTGAGAATGTGGCTTTTGTCGTAGTACGTGTGGATGGTGTCAAGCTCGAGAACAGTGTTCATGCACGCAGTACCCTGTTGGAAAGTGGCAATACCCGGGGACATCAGACAGCCTGTCCCAGGTACGCAGCCTGCACCCTGGGATTTTGAGCAATGTCATCAGCCGAGCCCTCGGCCAGCAGACTGCCGTTATCAAGCACCGTGATGCGGTCGGCAATACCGAAAACGATTTCCATGTCATGCTCGACAAACAAGGTGGTGATGCCTTGGCTCTTGTTGAGGTCGCGGATCAGCGCCGTCATATGGTGCGTTTCCTCGTCACCCATGCCGGCGGTTGGCTCGTCGAGCAATAGCAGCTTCGGGTTACGCGATAGCGCAATCCCCACTTCGACCACACGCTGATCTCCATGCGACAGTTCACCGGTCACCCGCCCGGCTTTGTCGCTGATTTTCACCAGGTGCATCAGTTCCTCGACCCGTGAGTCGATGCGCTTGCGCAGTGTGCGGGTCATCCACGGCCGCAGGTTCACGCCTTGTGCAATCTCCACGGCAATGCGCAGGTTTTCGTACACCGTCAGCGAGCGGAAAATCTCGGTGATCTGGAACGTGCGAATGATGCCGCGCTTGACCAACTCTTGCGGGTTGACGGTGTGGATGGGTTTGCCATCGAACAGAATCCTGCCCTCGGTCGGCGGGAAAAAGCCGCTGATGAGATTGAACAACGTCGTTTTTCCCGCCCCATTGGGGCCGATCACGGCGCGCAATTCACCCGGTCTGACCTCCAGAGAAATATCGGTGAGCGCCTTGAGCGCACCAAAGCGGCGAGACACGCTTTGCAGTTGCAGCAAACTCATCGACTCGTTATCCCGTGGCTGCACGACACATCTTTCCCAATGGAGGCAGCACCGCTTTCAGGGAGCGGGGCGATGGTACTCATGCCGTTTTACCCTTGCGCTGCAAAAAGCCCATGATGCCAAGCGGGAAGAACAGAACAGAAAGGACAAAAATCAGGCCGATGACCGACATCCAGTTGTCGGTCACGCTGCTGGCATAGTCGCGCACCAGCACGAAAATTGCCGCCCCGACGAGTGGCCCCCAGAAATTGCGCATTCCCCCAAGCACGGCGATGACGACCAAGTCACCAGAGAAGGTGTAGTTGAGAGTATTGGGCGATGTGAAGTTGTCGAGCAGCGCATTCAAACCGCCGGCCAACGCGACGATGAGTCCCGATAGCGCGAACGAAATGGCCGCATAACGCTGCACCGGCAAGCCAAGGAAGGTCAGACGCTTCTGGTTTTCGCGTATGGCCACAAACGTATGGCCCAACGGCGAATTCAACACCATCCACAGCAGCAGCGCGCCCAGAGCGAAGCAGCCGACGACCAGGTAGTAAAAACCCAGCGAATTCATCGGCCAACTGAACCCCGGCAGGTGCAGCGTATGGCGAGAAAAGCCAGTGAGACCGTCATATCCGCCGGTCACCGCCTGCCAGCGAATGGCTATGAAATAAAACATCTGCCCGATGGCGATGGTGATCATCGCAAAGTAAATTCCCCGCCGGCGCACGGCGATGGGAGCCAGCACGGCCGCAACAACACCGCCGAGCAATGTGCCGCCGAGCAGTGCCAGTAGCACGTTGTGCGTCACATACTTGAGCATCAACCCAACTCCATAGCTGCCCAGGCCGAAATACGCTGCATGCCCGAAAGAAAGTCCCCCTGTATGACCGAGGAGCAGATTCAGGCCCATGGCCGCCAGGCCATAGATCAGCACCCGCGAAGCGATGTCGTTGTAGCCACCGACGTAATGCAGCCAAGCCGGAGCGGTGAGCAAAACCAGCGCCAGCACCCCGTTGCCGAGCCGCTGCCTGATCACAGGCGTTTGCGTCGTTGACAGCCTTGTTGGCGAAGTTGGGACACTCGTGCTCATTCGAACAATCCCTCCTGCCCCATCAGGCCGCGTGGCCTGATGACCAACATCAGACCCATGATCAGATAAATCACAGCTTCACTCGCCGCGGGGAAATACGCCGTGGTCACTCCCGAAGCAACACCAATCAGCAGGCCGCCCAGCAGCGAGCCAAGCAGTGAGCCGACGCCTCCAACCACGATGGCGACGAACGCCGGCATCAGCAGGCCATCGCCCATGGTCGGCTCCAGCCCGAGTTGTCCCGCGGCGAGAATGCCTGCAACGCCGGCAAATACGATGCCGATGACAAAATTCGCCGTGCGCAGCAAATAGATGTTCACCCCAAGCGCCGAGACGGTTTCCAAGTCGGCGTTGCCCGCACGGATGCGGATGCCCAAGCGGGTGTAACGCAGCACGGCAAACAGCACGGCGGTGCCCGCCAAGGCGACGATGACGACGAACAAGCGGTAGCCCGTAAGAAAAAAATACGTTTGACTCAATGGGTGGGCGAGTGACTCAGGTATGGACAGTGGCACACCGGTCGCGCCCCAAATCGTGCGGATCAAATCTTGGATGATCAGCGCCAAACCGAAGGTCAACAGCAGCGAGTACAGCGGGTCGCGCTTGTACAGGCGGCGTATCAAAAACACCTCGACCACCAGCCCGAGCACACCAGCCAGCAATGGAGCCACGGCCAGCGCTCCCCAAAACCCCAAGGATGGTTCCAGGGAATAGGCAAAATAAGCGGCCAGCGCCATGAATGCGCCTTGAGCGAAATTGATGGTGTTGTTCAAGCCCAAAATCAGTGCCAGGCCGAGAGCCAGCAAGGCGTAGAACGCACCGGTGATCAACCCATTGAAGGTGTTGAAAATCAGAACCAGGTTCAAAGCCTTGCCTCCGCTGCAACAAATGTAGGAGTCGCACGCCCGCTGCGGCCAAACCACCGACAGGCGTGCTTTGATGACCTCACTCAGGCGTGCGACAACATGCAGCCGGTTTGCGATGCAGGCAAAGCGATTTTCTCGCCCGGGACGATTTCTGAAACGTCGAACAAATTCGGGTATTGGCCTGTCTGGATGACGTGACCGGGGAACATGCCCAACATGAGCTGGTGGTCCTGCGCTCGGTAAAACACGTTGCCCGGCTGTAAGGCGATTTCCGGCGGCAATACCAGCCCTTCCATTGCCTTGACCACTTTCGCCGTCTCCAGCGATTTGGCCTTTTCCACCGCCAGCCGAATGGCGTGTGTCGCGGCGAAGCCAAACCACACTCGTGCCGTTGGGTACTCCCCTTTGTGCACTGCGGTGTAACGTTTGACGAAATCGGCCACATGTGGATTGTTCGGCTGATTCCAGTACCACTCCATGGTCCACCAGCCGTAACGAGCCGCCTCGGGCAAGGCCTGCGCCTGTTCCAGTTCAAACAGCGCACCGCCTACCGCAATACCTTTGTTGATGCCGAACTGGGCGATCTGTTTCATGCAGTTGACCTGATCGTTGCCAGCCAGCAGCAGGCACAGCACATCAGGTGATTTGGCTTTGACGTCGATGAGGTACGAGGAAAAATCTGTCGCCCCTACCGGTACCAACGCACTGCCCGCCACCGTGCCACCGACCTTTTTGAGCTGCGTGGTGTAGTCCGCCTGCTCGGCCTGTCCAAAGGCATAGTCGGTGGTGAGGAAGTACCACTTTTTGCCAAACTTCTTGAACAGTGTCTCGAAGTCGCCGGCGGTGAGCATCCACGTCGTCGAACAAGTGCGGAACGTCGTCGTTTTGCACTCTTTTCCGGTCAGGCTGTCAACGTGCCCCCCGGTGCACACGAACAATTTGTCGTGACGGCTGGCAAACTGCGAGACGGCCAGAGAGGCCGCAGAGTTCACCGTCCCCATGAGGAAATCAACCTTGTTCTGGCTGAGCAGACGTGATGCCTTGTCCACCGCAGTACCCGGATTGCCGGCGCTGTCCTCGACAAAAATCTGCAGCGGGCGCCCCAAGATGCCACCAGATTTGTTGATCTCGGCCTCAGCGAACTGCGCACCCTTGATTTCACTTTGCCCCATCGCGGCAAACGTGCTGGTGATCGGGTCGATCAGACCGATTTTCACCGGAGTTTCGCTGGCCCCCCAACTGGGCACCTGGTGCCCAAGCAAAGTCGCCAACCCCGCAGCACCACCTGCCTTGAGCAGGGTACGGCGATTCATCCGAACCGACTCGTCCGCCATGTCCTTGTCCATGCCTGTCTCCTTTTGTCACGTCGAAATGACGCAATTTGTTGGGTTCGGTGACTATAGGCAGGCAATTTCAAAAGAGATAGTGGGAGACAACCGAGGAATTGAAAGCACTTGTAAACATTGCGACGCGTCGTCATCGCCCCCTGAATTCCTCACCCCCTTTTTCATGGGGTGCCCCCGCAAAAAAGTGCACAACGCGATCGATGGTTTCAAATGCCGCAAGTAATCCGTGCACGCTATGCCCACCAGTCGCGCAACCGGTACCACAGCATGCCCAGCACGAGTGCAGGCGTGCGCAGCAGGTCGCCGCCGGGAAAGGGTTTGTGCTGCAGGCGTGCGAACAGATCGAAACGTTCGGCCTGGCCGGCGATGGCCTCGGCCGCGAGCCGTCCGGCCAGGCCGGTGAGCGCCAGACCGTGGCCGGAAAAACCCTGCAGGTACAGCACATCGGGGGCGATGCGGCCGAAGTCCGGGGCGCGGTTCATGGTGATGTCGACGAACCCGCCCCAGGCGTGGGTGATGCGCACATCGTCGAGCTGGGGGTAGACGCGCAGCATGCTACGGCGCATGGCCGCCGTGAGGTCACGCGGCGTGGCAGTGGAATAGCTCACCCGGCCGCCGAACAGCAATCGGTGATCGCTGCTGAGGCGGTAATAGTCGAGGACGAACTGCGTGTCGCAAACGCAGGCGCGGTTGCGGATCAGTCCTTCGGCGCGATCTGCCCCCAGGGGTTCGGTGGCGATGATGTAAGTGCCCACGGGCATGATGCGCCGCGCCAGCTGCGGCACCACTTTGCCCAGTTGCACATTGCCGGCCAGCAGCACGTGGCTGGCCCGCACGCTGCCGCTGGCGCAGCGCACCCGCGCTTTGCCGCCGCCGGCTTGCGCCGCAGGCTCTACCGCGATCACCTCGGAACGCTCGTGGATCTGCGTGCCGGCATCGCGCGCGGCGCGTGCCAGGCCGAGGGTGTAGTTCAGCGGGTGCAAATGGCCGCCCAGGTCGTCGAACACTGCGGCGCAGTAGCGGGTACTGGCGATCAGCTCGCGCGTCTGCGCAAGGTCCAGACTGCGCAAATGGGCGTAACCATAGTCCCGCTGCATGTGTTCGGCCCAGGCCTGCAGCGCCCGCGCCTTTCTCGGCGTGACCGCCACGGTCAGCGCACCGGGCGTCCAGTCGCAATCGATGGCGTGACGTGCAATGCGTTCCCGCAGCAGGCGCAAGGCCTCGAGCGACACATCCCACGCCTGCCGCGCCGCCTGCATGCCGAGCTGGCGCTCGAACGGTCCCATCTCGCTGGCATAGCCCGCCAACGCCTGCCCGCCGTTGCGTCCCGACGCGCCCCAGCCGATGTGCCGGCCTTCGAGCAGCACCACGCGGAAACCGCGCTGGCACAACTCCAGCGCCGCCGACAAACCGGCCAGGCCACCACCGACGATGCACACGTCGGCGTGCACCTCCCCCTGCAGCGGCGCGTGCTGCGGCGCCGGGTGCGCCGTTTGCACGTAGTACGAGTTCTCGTTCAGCCGCTGCGCCTGCTGCTCCAGCCGCATCATGCCCGCCCCCGGTTCACGCCTGCGCGCAGCGCGCTGCAGCCATGCGCGCACACACATACGTCCAGACGCAGTGTGCAGCGATGTTCGCGGTGAGCTCGGCATGGTCGTAGGGCGGCGCGACTTCGACGCAATCCATGCCGACGAAAGGCAGCTGCATGGCGCACAGCTCCTCCAGCAGCGACAGCACCTGCGCGCTGCTCAACCCGCCTGGCTCCGGCGTGCCGGTGCCGGGGGCAAACGCCGGGTCGAGACAGTCGATGTCCAGCGTCAGGTACACCGGCGCCGCGCTGGCGGCCAGTCGCGCACGGATGTCGGCGACGACCGGCGCGAGTTGCGACGGGCTTTCCAGACCGCGCAGCTCACGCGCCGTGAACACCCTGCCGCCGATGCGGTTGACATAGTCACGCGCGGCACGTTCGGCCGCCGAGCGGATGCCGACCTGCACCATCCCCTGCGGCACGACCAGTCCCTCCTGCACCGCCTCGACCACCCAGGTACCGTGCCCGGAGGGCTCACCGAAATGGTCGCTCCACGTGTCGCAGTGCGCGTCGAAATGCAGCACGGCCAGCGGCTGGCCATGCACCGCGCGCAGGGCGCGCAGCAGCGACAGGGTGATGGAATGATCGCCGCCCAGCCACACCATGTGCTGCTGCGCCATCAGGCGCTGCGCCTGCGGCTCGAGGGCTGCGCGCATCGCCTGCAGACTGGTGTTGGGCAACAGCAGGTCGCCGTGGTCGCACAGCTGGTCGACAGGCGAGACGTCGAACAGCGGGTGCGTGGCGTCGCACAGCATCAGGCTGGCCTGACGGATCGCCGCCGGGCCGAAGCGGGCGCCGGGGCGGTTGGTCACCGCCCCGTCCCACGCCACGCCGGCCACGCCGAACGCCGCCGCCGGCTGCGCCCCAGAGCATGCGGCGGCGCCGGCAAAGCGACGCGGCGAGACATAGGCAAATGCGTGCTGAACCATGGTTGTTGGAGGATGTGAACGGGCGGCGAAGTCCAGCCCACGCCGGTGAAGCCCTGCAAGCGGACTCAAGCCTATCGCCGAAAATCGGTCGCCGACAGAACCACTTTGGCCCCACGCCGCAGGGCCATTGCGGCGCTTGCAGCTCCCGCTGCGCTTGCGCATACTGCGCAGCGGTTTCGCCCGCTCTTGCCACCATGCCGACCGCCAGCCCGTTCGACCCCGCCCGCGTCCACCGTCTGCACGCGGCCGAATCCGCCCGCTTTCTCGCCACGCATCCGCGCTGCGTCGCGCTGCATGAGCAGGCGCAACGGCATTTCCTTTTCGGCGTTCCGCTGCACTGGATGGCCGACGCCCCCACCCCCGTGCCGCTGTTCGTCGATCGTGCACAGGGCGCGCGGCTGTTCGACGCCGACGGTCACGCCGTCATCGACTTCTGCCTGGGCGACACCGGCGCGATGTTCGGCCACAGCCCGGCGCCGGTCGCGCGGGTGCTGGCCGAGCAGGGCGGGCACGGAGCGACGACCATGCTGCCGTCGCAAGCGGCGCTGGACGTGGCGGGGTTGCTGCAGCAGCGCTTCGGCCTGCCGATGTGGCAGTTCACCGCCACCGCGAGCGACGCCAACCGCTTTGTGCTGCGCTGGGCGCGGGCGATCACCGGACGGCCCAACATCGTGGTGTTCAACGGCTGCTACCACGGCACGGTCGACGATGTGTTCGTCGACCTGCAGCCGGACGGCAGCGCGCACACCCGCCCCAGCCTGCTCGGCCAGGTGCACGACCTTGCGCGCTTTACCCGCGTGGTCGAGTTCAACGACCTGCCGGCGCTGCGCGCCGCGCTGGCCGCGGGCGATGTGGCCTGTGTGATCACCGAGCCGGTGCTGACCAATATCGGCATGGTGCTGCCCGAACCGGGCTTTCTCGACGGCGTGCAGGCCGCGTGCCGCGAGCACGGCACCCTGCTGGTGCTGGACGAAACCCACACCATTTCCTGCGGCCCCGGCGGCTACACGCGCCTACATGGTCTCTCGCCGGACATTCTGGTGTTGGGCAAGCCGCTGGCCGGCGGCACGCCCGGCGCGGCCTACGGCTTTACGACGCAAGTCGGTGCGCGCATGCAGGCGGCCAAGGCCGCGGCGCCGGCCGGGCACTCGGGCATCGGCACCACGCTGTCGGCCGGGCTGCTCACGCTCAAGCTGATGCGGGCGATGCTCGCCGAGGTGATGACGGAAAGCGCTTACGCCAAGATGTTTGCCATCTGCCAGCGCGTGGCCGACGGGTTGGAGGCGATCATCGCCCGCCGCGGTCTGCCGTGGTGCGTCACCCGCATCGGCGCGCGTTGCGAAGTGCAGTTCGCCCCGCGCCGGCCACGCAACGGCAGCGAAGCGCGCGCCGCGTTCGACGACGTGCTCGAAGCCACGTTACAGCTTGCGCTGCTCAACCGCGGCGTGCTGCTCACGCCCTTCCACAACATGGTGCTGGCCAGCCCGGCGCACACCGAGGCCGACGCCGATGCGCTGGTCGCCGCGTTCGACGACGCGCTGGACGGTCTGGCAGCCGCCTGAGCCGCGCGCCGCTGCCCGCAATCCTTGAGGAACCTGCCATGACGTCCAGACTTGCCCTGTTGTCCCTGCTGGCCTGCGCCGGTTTGGCCGCATGCAGCAACCTGGCCCCGGGCACGGCGCCTACGGCAGAGCAAATCGCCCGGTTGCCCGTCGTGACCCTGGGGCACCCCCTGCCGCCGGACGACCGCAGCTATGTGCTGTATGTCCCCGCCGGCACCCCGCTGCCCATCCGTACCGAAGTGTCTGGCAGCGCATTCAGCCAAGGAGGTGCGTCGACCCTGCATGTGGTGCTCAGGCATGGCATTTATGGCTACCGCCAATACGCCAGCCTGGACGGCAGGCAATGGATGCCGTGGAATCAACTGCTCGACACGCGTTTGCAGCTGCAGATCCCCGGCAAAAACGGCATCGACGCCGCCCTGCTCGACCTGCGTGTCGATCTGCGCTGAAGGCGGCACGGCCGGTCTGCGCCAGCGGCGCCGCCACGTTCAGGCCGACGGGCGGGCTTTGCCGGGGGCGTGCGCTGCCGGCGGCCGGGGCACGGCCTGCCACTGCGCGGCGTGATCACGCAGCCAGGCGGTGGCCGCGGCGTCGCCACCGCTGCGTGCCGGGTGAAAGCCGGGGCGCAGATACTCCAGCAGCGGCCCGCCGATGCGCCAGACCACGCCGTGGCGGCCGAAGAAAAACCGCAGCGCCGACGCCCATGTGCGTCGTGAGGCCAGGGCACCGTCACGGCGCAGATTGGCCAGCGTCTGCCGCGCCGAGCCGCCGAGAAACAGCCGCGTGGCGTAGCCGAACCAGCGCAGCCGCTGCGCATAGCCGCCGCCCAGGCG
Organism: Pseudomonadota bacterium; assembly: GCA_021799355.1. Taxonomy (GTDB): domain Bacteria; phylum Pseudomonadota; class Gammaproteobacteria; order Burkholderiales; family Burkholderiaceae_C; genus Thiomonas. The sequence continues at coordinate 12,491 of JAJZAQ010000045.1, read as the reverse complement.
CTGGTACAGGTCGAACGCGACGGCGCGATGCTCGCTTTCCTCCGCGGCGTGCCAGCGCCACAGCGTGCGCAACGGCTCGTCGGCGTGGCGCAGCCAGTCGCCGGGCTGGTCCACGCGCGCCAGCAACAGCGTGCCCAGCAACGCGGTGTAATGCTCCATCGCCGCCGTCACCGCCAGCGCGCTGCGTGCATGCTGCAGGGCGGGCCAATGCGCGTGCGCCGCGCGGCGGCGGGCGATTTCCGCCTGCAGTCTGCGTTCCCAGGCGTTGTCCAGGCCCTGGCGCGCCAGCTCGGCGTTGAACTGCGCGTGCAGATGACGGTGCGTGGCCTCCTGGCCGATGAAATCCTGCACCGTGGCGCGCAGCGCGGCATCCTGCGGCGAATCGCCCAGCAGCGCCGCGGCGTCGCGCACGCTGTCGATGAAAAACTGCTCGCCCACCGGGAAGCTCATCGACAGCGCGTTGAAGTACGCCGTGGTGAACGCGTCGCCGCCGTTCCAGCGGCGGGAAAAGCCGCCGGACAGGTCGATGTGCAGCCGCCGCACCGTCAAAGCCGGCGCGGCGCAGGGGCGGGAAGCGGACATGATGGTGCCATCATGCGCGGCGCCGGGTGTGCTGTCAACGCCGCCTTGCCCGCAGCGCCCTACGGCTTGATGTAGTCGAAACCGTGCTGTTCGAGCTGCATGATGCGCACCAGACCGGCGGGAACGATGACGGCCTGCGGCACCAGCTTGGGCATGTGGCCGAGTTTTTTCGCCATGCCTTCCATGGTGTTGTGACAGGCGTCGAACTCCACTCCCTCGGCGTCGAGCGAGGCGATGCGCTTGGCCATCGGGCTGTTCGCCAGCAGCATGCGCAACCCCGGGCCGTAGGCGACGATGACGATGCGCACTTTCTCCTGGCCGAGGAAGTCCATCGCGTTTTGCGCGTTGTTCAACGCCAGCGCCCAGCGCTGCGGGTCGCCTTCGCTGACCTGGATGACCAGGTTGGTGCGGGCGAACGGCAGATCGTGGATGAACGCCGGTTTGTCGAAGTGGAAGTCGTGGAGCATCGACGGGTTGGCCGCCTGCGCCTGCATGGCTCCCGCACCGAGCAGGGCCAGGGCGAGGATGGCGCCGCCGGCAGCACGGCTCAATCGCTTGCTTTGCATTGTCTTCTCCTTTGGGTGGTGACCGTGCGCTGTGTCCGCGCACTGCGGACATTCTGACGCCATTTCACGGCGAAGGCGTATCAAAATGTGCCCCGCCGCCGTGCACGGCGCCTCAGCTCTGCACCAGCCGCTTGGATTTGGCGATCGACAGCAGAATGCCGGTGCCGAGCATCAACGTCGTCAACGCGGTGCCGCCGTAGCTGATGAACGGCAGCGGCACGCCCACCACGGGCAGGATGCCCGAGACCATGCCCATGTTGACAAAGGCGTAGAGGAAAAAAATCAGCGAGATCGACGCCGCCAGCAGCCGGGAAAACAGCGTGGGCGCGCCCGCGGCGATCATCAGCCCGCGCAGGATGAAAAAGGCGTAGGCCACCAGCAGCACTAGATTGCCCGCCAGCCCCCATTCCTCGGCCAGCACGGAAAACACGAAGTCGGTGTGCGACTCGGGGACGAAGTTCAGGTGCGCCTGCGTACCATGCAGATAGCCTTGGCCGAACACCCCGCCCGAGCCGATGGCGATCATGCTCTGAATGATGTTGAACCCCTTGCCCAGCGGATCGCTCTGCGGGTCGAACAGCATCATCAGCCGCTGCCTCTGGTAGTCGTGCATGAAGTGCCACATCAACGGCGCGCCGGCTGCCGCCAGCGCGGCCAGCAGCGCGATCACCCGCCACGACAGCCCGGCGAAAAAAATCACGAACGCCCCGGTGGACAGCACCAGCAGCGCGGTGCCCAGGTCAGGCTGCTTGGCGATCAGCGCCACCGGCAACAGCAGCAGACCGGTGGCAATGAAAAAATCCTTCACCCGGATCTGGCCTTCGCGCTTCTGGAAGTACCAGGCGAGCATCAGCGGCACGGCGATTTTCATGATTTCCGACGGCTGCACCACGGTCACGCCCAGGTCCAGCCAGCGTCGCGCACCTTTGCGCACCAGGCCGAACATCGCCGTGGCGACGAGCAGCGTCACCCCCAGGGTGTAAACCGGCACCGCCGCCTGCATCAGCCGTTGCGGCGGCACCTGCGCCACGGCGAACAGCACGAGAAAACCGATGGCGAGATTGCGCACATGGTCGCCAAACGGCACGTGCGCATCCTGCAAGGCCGAGAACAACACGATGCAGCCGATGGCCACCAGCCAGAGCAGACCGGCAAGCAGCGGGCCGTCGAAGCCGCTGAAGTAAGGGCGCAGCCGCCGCCACAGTGGCGGACGGTCGAAGGTCACACTCATAGCCGCACTCCTTCACTGTCGTCGGTCACGTCGGGCCGGGCGCCGAAGCGGGTGAACAGCGGTGCACGCACACCGCCACTGCACGCCACCGTGGGGTAGCGGCCGACGGCGTCGGTGTCCAGCGCCGTCGGTTTGGCCGCTGGCGCAGACCCTGCCGCCGGCGGCGCCGGACGGACCGCAGCCGCTGCCGACGCTGCCGACGCTGCCGACGCTGCCGACGCTTGCGGCGCGGGCGGCGGCTTGGCGCCGGGGACGGGCGGTACGCCCTCGCGCTCGCCGGCGTAGAGGAATTGCACCGGCCGCGGCTTGGCGCCGCTGATTTTTTCGATTTCCTCGTCGCTGGGGTAAATGCCCAGCAGGTGATAGTCGAGCGCCTTGCGCGCAATCGGCGCTGCCGCCATGCCGCCGAAACCGGCGTTTTCGACGATCATCGCCAATGCGATCACCGGATCGTCCGCCGGCGCGTACACCGTATACAGCGCATGGTCGCGCAGGTGGTGGGCCAGATCCTTGGCGTCGTAAGTCTGGTTTTGTGCCACGGTGAACACCTGCGCCGTCCCGGTCTTGCCGGCGCTGGTGTAGGCGGCACCGGCAAACGCCTGCGCCGCCGTGCCCCCGGTCTGGTTCACTGCCATCATGCCGCCGTGCACCACCTCCCAGTACGCCGGGTTGAGGTCGATGCGCTCGACCACCGGGGCCTGCACCGGAGTGAAGCGGCGCGTGTTCATGTCCTCGATGGCGCGCACCACGCGCGGAGCGTAGCGCGTGCCCTTGTTCGCCAGCGTCGACAGCGCCGTGGCCATTTGCAGCGGGGTGAAGGTGTTGTAGCCCTGGCCAATGCCCAGGCTGATGGTGTCCCCCGGGTACCAGACCTTCTGCGCCGGTGTGCGAAACGCGCGGCGCTTCCATTCCTTGGACGGCAGCACCCCCTTGGCCTCGCCCAGCAGATCGATGCCCGTGGCCTGGCCGAAGCCGAATTGCTGCGTCCACTTCGCCATGCCGTCCACGCCCCAGTCGTGCGCCACCATGTAAAAGTACACGTCGCAGGACACCTGGATGGCTTTGTGCATGTCGACGACACCGTGCCCGCCCGGCACGTCGTCGCGGAAGCGGTGCCCGGCGAACAAAAAGTAGCCGGGATCACGAAAGCTCCACTGCGCCGTGCGGATGCCCTCGGTCAGCGCCCCCAGCGCCAGATACGGCTTGTACGTCGACCCCGGGGGGAAGGTGCCGCGCAGCACGCGGTTGAGCAGCGGACGGTCGGGTGAGGTGTTGAGCGCATCCCAGTTCGCCTGGTCGATGCCGTCGACGAACAGATTGGGGTCGAAGGTGGGCATGGAGACGAAAGCCAGCACTTCGCCGTTGCGCGGGTCGATGGCCACGCAGGCGCCACGGCGTGTGCCGTACAGGTCTTCGATCAGCTTTTGCAGCCGGATGTCCACGCCCAGCACCAGGTTCTGCCCCGGCGTGGCGGGGACGGTCTTGATCTTGCGCACCGGCCGGCCGGTGGCGTTGACCTCGACCTCCTCGTAGCCGGTGACGCCGTGCAGCTGGCTCTCGTAGGCCTGCTCGACGCCGAGCTTGCCGATGTGGTCGGTGCCGAGGTAGTTGCTGGCGTCGTCGCTGTCGTCGATGCGCTGCTGCTCGGCCTGGTTGATGCGGCCGATATACCCCAGCAGATGGCAGCCCAGCGGCCCCAGCGGATAGTTGCGAAACAGCCGTGCGCGCACGTTCACGCCGGGGAAGCGGAAGCGCTGGGCGACGAAGCGTGCCACCTGATCGTCGCTGAGCTTATTGAGAATGGGCAGCGACTCGAAGCGCCGCGACTGCGCCAGCAGGTTGTTGAAGCGCCGTTCGTCGAACGGGGTGATGGGCACGATGGCCTTGAGCGCGTCGATGGTCTGCTGCAGCGTGCCCGGCACTTTCGACGGCGTGATCTCCAGGGTGTAGGCGGCATAGTTGTTCGCCAGGATGATGCCGTTGCGGTCCAGGATCAGCCCGCGCTGCGGCGGGATGGGAACGAGGGCGATGCGGTTGTCCTGAGCCTGGGTGGAAAACTGCCGGTGGCGCAAGACCTGCAGCCACACCCATCGGCCGACGAGCAGGGCGAAGCTCAGGATCACCGCGCCCGCCGCGAGAATGAGGCGGCGGCGAAAGCGCCACAATTCGCGTTCGATATCGCGCAGTTCAGTCATCGCAGGTGGGCGTCAAACGATGTTGGAGCGTGCCAGCGGCGCAAGGTTCTGCACGTCCCCGCTCACAGCGGGCGGTTGCGGTCGGGGTCGGGAGCGCGGCGCTGCGGCGCCAGCAACAGCCAAGTCCACAGCGGCCAGAGCATGGCCTGCAACACCGGTGCGAGAAAAAAACTCCATCCCGGAAACGTCCCGCCGGCCCACATGCCCACGAGCAACTGCAGGAGTTGCGCGGCAAAAAACAGCGGCAACACGTGCAGCGCCTGCTGCAGCGGCGGAAACCACAGCAGCCGGCGGTGCAGGGTGATGGCGAAATAGCTCAGCACGGTATAGATCAGCGCATGCTGGCCGAGCACCGCGCCCTGCTGCACATCGACCACCAGGCCGAGGACGAACGCCACCGTCATGCCGACGCGGCGCGGCTGGTGCACGTTCCAGAACACCAGCGTCAGCGCCACCAGATCGGGCAGCCAGGGCAGACGCCCCAGGGGCAAAAAGTCGATGAACAGCGCCAGCGCCAGGGTCAGCGCGATGAACCACGGATTGGCCGGCAGCAGCAGCACCTCGCGTGCGCCGCCGGCGGGCGGGCGCGCCGCAGGCATCGCAGGCGACAGCGCCGGACGACGGCGGTTGGCGCGCAGCTTCATCGCGGCAGCGTGCGCGTGACGCCCGACGCCGCAGGCGCCTGCGGCTTGCCGGCGCGCGGCCTGGGCGAAGCCGGCGGCGGCACCAGCGGCGACAGCGGTTTGAGCACCAGCACATGGCGCCCGCCCTCCACATCGGCCAGCGGGGCGCAGACGATGCGGGCAAACGCGCTGTCGCGCTGCCGCGTCACCGCCACCACCCGCGCCACGCGCAGCCCGGCGGGGTAGATGCCATCGACGCCGCTGGTCACCAGCAGGTCCCCCACGCGCACGTCGGCTGCCGCGGGCATCCAGCGCAATTCCAGCCCACCCTGCGACAGCCCCGGCTCGCCGTAGAGCAGCCCGCGCTCGCCGGTGCGCTGGTTCTGCACCGGCACCACGGCGTCACGGTCGGTGATCAGGGTGACCTCGGCGCTCCACGGAAAATCGCGCGTGACCTGCCCGAGCAGCCCGGTTTCGTCGATCACCGGCGCACCCAGTTCCACCCCCTGCAGGCTGCCGCGGTCGATGAGCACGCTGCGGCTGAACGGGTCGCTGGCCTGCGCGCTGATCTGCGCCGCCACCGACTGCGGCGGCTCGCTGCGCTGCAGTTGCAGCAAGGTGCGCAGGCGGTTGTTTTCCTCGCGCAACTGCGCCTGCAGCTGCGCCTGCAGCGACAGGTCCAGATTCGCCTGGCGCAAGCGGCGGATTTCCTGCTGCGCCTGCAGCGGCGACTCGACGTAGCCCGCCAGTTGACGCACGCCATCGACCGGCGCCTGCGCCAGCCGCTGCAGCGGGTAGATCGCCACCGCCACGCCCTGGCGTAGCAGCGGCGTGAGCTTGAAACGGGCGTCCAGGGTCATCAACAGCACGGCCAGCGCGGCAAACAGCACCAGACGCGTGAGCGCAGACGGCCCCTGCCGGAAAAACGGCGGTGGTGAGCGCTCGAGGGTGCCGTAGGCCATGAAAACGAGAACAAACGCCGGGCCGATCGCCCCGGGCGGGGCGCTGGCGTATCGGCCCGCCCCGCTGCGCCGTGCGGATTATTCGGAAGTGAAAATCGTGCCCAGCCGGTCCATGCGCTCCAGCGCCATGCCGCTGCCGCGCGCCACGCAGGTCAACGGGTCTTCGGCGACCAGCACCGGCAGTCCGGTTTCCTCGGCCAGCAGGCGGTCGAGGTCGCGCAGCAGCGCGCCGCCGCCGGTGAGCATCATGCCGCGCTCGGCGATGTCGGCGCCGAGCTCGGGCGGGGTTTGCTCCAACGCATTTTTCACCGCCGAGACGATCTGGTTGAGCGGATCGGTCAGGGCTTCGAGGATTTCGTTGCTCGAAATGGTGAAGCTGCGCGGCACGCCTTCGGACAGGTTGCGCCCCTTGACCTCCATTTCCTTGACCTCCGAGCCGGGAAAGGCGCTGCCGATCTGCTTTTTGATCGCTTCGGCCGTCGGCTCGCCGATGAGCATGCCGTAGTTGCGGCGGATGTAGTTGATGATGGCCTCGTCGAACTTGTCGCCGCCCACGCGCACGCTGCCTTTGTACACCGTGCCGCCCAGGCTGATGACCCCCACCTCGGTGGTGCCGCCGCCGATGTCGACGATCATCGACCCGGTGGCTTCGGACACCGGCAGCCCGGCGCCGATGGCCGCGGCCATCGGCTCCTCGATGAGGTACACCTCGCTGGCGCCGGCGCCCAGCGCCGATTCGCGGATGGCGCGGCGTTCGACCTGGGTGGAGCCGCACGGCACACAGATGATGATGCGCGGGCTGGGCCGGAACATCTTGGTGTCGTGCGCCATCTTGATGAACTGCTTGAGCATCTGCTCGGTGACGGTGAAATCGGCGATCACGCCGTCCTTCATCGGCCGGATGGCTTCGATATTGCCGGGCACCTTGCCCAGCATCTGCTTGGCCTCTTTGCCCACTGCCTGGATGGTTTTTTTGCCGCTCGGGCCGCCCTCGTGGCGGATGGCGACGACCGAGGGCTCGTCGAGCACGATGCCCTTGCCCCGCACGTAGATCAGGGTGTTGGCCGTGCCCAGGTCGATGGCCAGGTCCGTCGAGAAATATTGACGAAAGGTTCGGAACATGGGAGGTGGAGCCGGCGCGCAGCGCACGCCCGCTGTCGGAGCTGCGATTCCAGTGTGTGAAAAATGCAACAAACGGGCTTGATTTTTCCGTCAAATCCCGTGCACGAAATCGGAACATCATAACCCATGCATGCGCATAAAATGCCGCATCGATGCTTGCTTTTGTCGCCCGCCCGCCATCTGCCGGCCGTACCGCGCGGGCGTGACTGCCGATCCCCACCATGTCCCTCTCCCTAGACGACATCGACCGCCTGGCGCATCTCGCCCGGCTCGACCTCAGCGCCGCCGAGCGCAGCCAGATGCAAACCGACCTCAACGCCTTTTTTGCCGTCGTCGAACAAATGCGCGCCGTGCCCACCGCGGGGGTGCAGCCGCTGGCGCACCCGTTGTCGGCGGTGCAAGACATGCCGCTGCGGCTGCGTGACGACGTGGTCACCGAAGGCGACATCCGCGACGCCGCGCTGCGCAACGCCCCCGACGCGCAAGACGGCCTGTTCCTCGTGCCGCGGGTGGTCGAATGAGCGCGGCCGATTTGCACGGCGCCGATTTGCGCACCCTGTCGGCAGCGCTGGCCGCGCGGCAGGTCAGCAGCCGTGAGCTGGTGCAGCAATGCCTGCAGCGCATCGGGCAACACGCCGCCCTGGGAGCGTTTTTGCATGTGGCGGATGAGGCCGCGCTGGCTGCGGCCGACGCCGCCGATGCCGCCCGCGCCGCCGGCGACACCCGGCCCCTGCTGGGCGTGCCGCTGGCGCACAAAGACGTGTTCGTCACCCGCGACATGCCGGCGACCGCCGCCTCGCGCATGCTCGACGGTTATTTGAGCCCGTTCGACGCCACCGTGGTCGCGCGGCTGGGCGCAGGCGCAGACGGCGTCACCGGAGCCGGCATGGTCACGCTGGGCAAGACCAATATGGACGAGTTCGCCATGGGCTCGGCCAACGAGAATTCAGCCTTCGGCGTAGTGCGCAATCCGTGGGACACCGCGGCCATCCCCGGCGGTTCGTCCGGCGGCTCGGCGGCGGCGGTGGCCGCGCGGCTGGTGCCGGCGGCCACCGGCACCGACACCGGCGGCTCGATCCGCCAACCGGCAGCGATGTGCGGCGTCACCGGCATCAAGCCGACCTACGGCCTGTGCTCGCGTTACGGCATGATCGCCTTCGCCTCCAGCCTCGACCAGGCCGGGCCGATCGCGCAGACGGCTTACGACTGCGCGCTGCTGCTGCAGCACATGGCCGGGTTCGACCCGCGCGACGCCACCAGCGTCGACCGCCCGCTGCCCGACCTCGTCGCCGCGCTCGATGCGCCGTTGCCCGGCGCCAGCGCGGCCAAGCCGCTGGCCGGGCTGCGCATCGGCCTGCCGCGCGAATATTTCGGCGACGGCCTGGCCACCGAAGTCGGAAACGCCGTGCGCGACGCGCTGCGCGAGTTCGAGCGCCTGGGCGCGACCCTGGTGGACGTGTCGCTGCCGCGCACCGAACTGTCGATCCCCGCCTACTACATCATCGCCCCGGCGGAAGCGTCGAGCAATCTGTCGCGCTACGACGGCGTGCGCTACGGCCACCGCACCGCGCACTACCGCGACCTGGCGGAGATGTACGGCAAAAGCCGCGCCGAGGGCTTCGGCGCGGAAGTCAAGCGGCGCATCATGATCGGCACCTACGTCCTCAGCCACGGCTATTACGACGCCTACTACCTGCAGGCGCAGAAAATCCGCCGCCTGATCGCCGACGACTTCCGCGCCGCCTTCGGCCAATGCGATCTCATCGCCGGGCCGGTATCGCCCACCGTGGCCTGGAATCTGGGCGACAAGGCCGACCCGCTGGCCAACTACCTGGCCGACATCTACACCCTGTCGGCCAGCCTGGCCGGTTTGCCGGGAATGAGCCTACCCTGCGGCTTCGGCCAGGCCGACCACGCCCGCCGCCCGGTCGGCCTGCAGCTCATCGGCCCGCACTTCGCCGAGGCACGGCTGCTGCACGCCGCGCACCAGTTCCAGCAAGCCACCGACTGGCATCGCCGCGTCCCGGCGCTGTGAGCCTGCGTTCCGCCATGACGACTTCCCAGGTGCTGCACGGCGACTGCGGCGAAGTGCTCAAGACCTTCGCCGCCGGCAGTGTCAACCTCATCGTCACCTCGCCGCCTTATGCCGACCGGCGCAAAAGCACCTACGGCGGCATCGCCCCGGAGCACTATGTCGAATGGTTTCTGCCGCGCTCGGCGGAATTTTTCCGTGTGCTCGCAGACGACGGTTCGTTCGTGCTCAACATCAAGGAGAAGGCGGAAAACGGCGAACGCCACACCTATGTGCTCGAACTCATCCTGGCGCTGCGCCGGCAGGGCTGGCTGTGGACCGAGGAATACATCTGGCACAAGCGCAACTGCTACCCCGGCAAATGGCCCAACCGTTTCCGCGATGCCTGGGAGCGCTGCCTGCATTTCACCAAGCAGCGCAGATTCAAGATGAATCAGGAGGCGGTGATGGTGCCGATGGGAGACTGGGCCGACGCACGGCTCAAGCGCCTGGGCAAAAACGACGTGGTGCGATTCGATTCGCAAGTCAGCAGCGGCTTTGGCAAAAACATTGCCAACTGGCTGGACCGGCCGATGGCCTACCCGACCAATGTGCTGCATCTGGCTACCGAGTGCAGCAACAAAAACCACAGCGCAGCGTTCCCGCAGGCGCTGCCCGAATGGTTCATCAAGCTGTTTTCCGACCCGGGCGACACCGTGCTCGACCCCTTCGTCGGTTCCGGCACCACGCTCAAGGCCGCGCGCGAACTCGGGCGCAACGGCATCGGCATCGACCTGTCGCGTGAGTACTGCGACATGGCCGAGGCAAGGAGCGAGCCGTTTGCATACAACTTGGAGGCAGAGCTCAGTGAATGACCAACGGGAGCAACGCTCCGCCCGTTTCATCGCCGATTTCTGCACCGCCGACGGCGCGATCGACTGGCCCCGCTTGGTGGCGTTCAACTCCTCGCGTGTGTGAAAGGCCGCCGCATGAACCTGCACACCTGGCTGACGTTCTTTGCCGCGAGCTGGCTGATCAGCCTGTCGCCCGGCGCCGGGGCGATTGCCAGCATGACCGCGGGCATGCGCCACGGCTGGCGGTTGGGGGTGTGGAACATCGTCGGGCTGCAACTGGGCATTGCGGCGATTCTGTGCGTGGTCGCCGCCGGGCTTGGGGCGCTGCTGGCGGCGAGCGAAACGGCGTTTGCCGTCATCAAATGGGCGGGGGTGGCGTATCTGCTGTGGTTGGGCATCCAGCAATGGCGCGCGCCGGCCGGGGAATTCGCCGCCGACGCCGACACGCCCGAGCCGCCACCGACCCGACGCGCGCTGGTGCTGCGCGGTTTTCTGATCAACGCCAGCAACCCCAAGGGGCTGGTGTTCATGCTCGCGGTGCTGCCGCAGTTCATCGACCCGGGCAAGCCGCAGCTGCCGCAATACCTGCTGTGCGGGCTGTCGCTGTTCATCACCGACATCGTGGTGATGAACGGCTACACCCTGCTGGCCGCGCGGGTGCTGCGTGCGCTGCGTTCGCCGCAGCACCGGCTGTGGCTGCAGCGCAGCTTCGGCACACTGTTCATCAGCGCGGCGCTGCTGCTCGCAGCGTTCCGCCGCTCCAATTGAAAGGTTCACCGATGCAATGGGAAGTGGTCATCGGGCTGGAAACCCACGTTCAGCTCTCCACCCAGTCGAAAATGTTTTCCGCCGCGTCCACCGCGTTCGGCGCGGCGCCCAACACGCAGGCGTGCGCGGTCGATCTGGCGCTGCCCGGGGTGTTGCCGGTGGCCAACCGTGCCGCGGTGGAAAAAGCCATTCGCCTCGGTCTGGCGCTGGGCGCCACCATCGCGCCGCGTTCGGTGTTCGCACGCAAAAACTACTTCTACCCCGACCTACCCAAGGGCTACCAGATCAGTCAGTACGAAATTCCGGTGATCGAAGGCGGGGTGGTGCACTTTCTGTTCGACGGCAAGCCGCATGCGGTGCAGCTCACCCGCGCGCATCTGGAGGAGGACGCCGGCAAGTCGCTGCACGAAGCCGGGCTGTTCGACCGCGCCGGCAACCCGGCCAGCGGCATCGACCTCAACCGCGCCGGCACGCCGTTGCTGGAAATCGTCACCGAGCCGGTGATGCGCAGCGCGCGCGAGGCGGCGGAATACGCCCGCGCGCTGCACGCGCTGGTGGTGTGGCTGGGCATTTGCGACGGCAATCTGCAGGAAGGGTCGTTCCGCTGCGACGCCAATGTGTCGGTGCGGCGACCGGGCGAGCCGTTCGGCACCCGTTGCGAAATCAAGAACCTCAACAGCTTCCGCTTTCTGGAAAAAGCCATCGAATTCGAGGCGCGGCGGCAGATCGAGCTGATCGAAGACGGCGGCGAGGTGGTGCAGGAAACCCGGCTGTTCGACCCGGATCGCGGCGAAACCCGCACCATGCGCACCAAGGAAGACGCGCACGACTACCGCTACTTTCCCGACCCCGACCTGCCGCCGCTGGTGATTTCCGCCGAATGGATCGAACAGGTGCGCGCCGACATGCCCGAGCTGCCGGCGCAGATGGCCGAGCGCTTCGTGCGTGACCAGGGCTTGAGCAGCGAAGCGGCGGCGCAGATGACGCAAAGCCGCGCGCATGCGGCGTATTTCGAGGCCTGCCTGGCCGCGGGCGCGCCGGCGAAGGCGGCGGCGAACTGGATCATGGGCGAGCTGGCTGCAGCGCTCAACCGCGCCGAGACGGACATCGCGCAAAGCCCGGTCCGCCCGGCGCAACTGGCCGCGCTGATCGGCAAGATCGACGACGGCACGCTGTCGAGCAAGACGGCCAAAGAGGTGTTCGCCGCGCTGTGGGCGGGCGAGCACGGCGGCGACGTGGCGCGCATCATCGACGCGCGCGGGCTGGCGCAGGTCAACGACACCGCGGCGCTGCAGGCGGCGGTCGACGCCGTGCTCGCGGCCAACCCGAAAAACGTCGAGGAATTCCGTGCCGGCAAGGACAAGGCGCTCAACGCCCTGGTCGGGCAGGTGATGAAAGCCACCGGCGGCCGCGCCAACCCGCAGCAGGTCGGCGAGCTGCTGCGCAAGGCAATCGGCTGAACGACCATGCCGCCACGCGCCCTGGCTGCCTGCCGGGGCGCAGGCACGCGAGCCGTCTCCCGCCCCAGCCGCACCATGTCGCTGCTGACCACCGCCGCGCTGTTCGTGCTCACCAGA
>JAJZAQ010000007.1 GCA_021799355.1 Pseudomonadota bacterium | reverse complement strand
GAACTGCTCGACGAGGCGTATGCCGGCGACATCGTCGGCATTCCCAACCACGGCACGTTGCATCTGGGCGATACCCTGAGCGAAGGCGAGGAACTGCAATTCACCGGATTGCCGTTTTTTGCCCCCGAAATGTTCCGCACCGTCGAAATCGCCGACCCGATGCGCAGCAAGCAGCTGCGCACCGGTCTGCAGCAACTCGGCGAGGAGGGCGCGATCCAGGTGTTCAGGCCGCTGTCAGGAGGCAGTCTGTTGCTCGGCGCCGTGGGCACCCTGCAGTTCGACGTGGTGCAGCACCGGCTCAAATCGGAATACGGCGTCGATGCGCGCATGGAACCGAGCAAATATCACCTGGCGCGGTGGTTCACCAGCGACGACCCGGTGGCGCTCAAGCGCTTCATCGACGCCAACGCCCACCGTATCGCCCATGACGTGGTCGACGCCCCGGCGGTGCTGCTGACGCACGCCAGCGAGTTGCGCGTCATGCAGGAACTGGCGCCGAAAATCACCTTTCACACCCTGCGCGAGCACGCCGGGCAGGTATTCAGGCAGGCGATGCACGCGTAAGGCGTGCCGGGCTCAGGACGCTGCCTGGGCGTCGGCCTGCTGCAGGCTCGGGCAGACCACGCCGCGGTACGCGTGCCAGCTGGCGTGGCCGATGACCGGCAGCACCACGATCCATCCCAGCCCCAGCGGCAGCATGGCCAGCAGGCTGATGCCGGCGATGAGCGCTGCCCAGCAGGCCATCGCCACCGGATGTTCCAGGCAAACGCGCAGACTGGTGAGCGCTGCGGTGATGGCATCTACCGGTCGGTCGAGCATCATCGGGATCGACACCACGCTGATGGCGAACACCAGTCCGCCAAACAGCATGGCAACGGCGAGATAGGCGAGGACGAAGGCGAGGTTGGCAGGGTCGAGGAGGATGCGCAGCACGCCGCCGGAGTCGGGAATGCCGGCATCGAAAAACAGCGCGAACACCACCATCGCCGTGCGTCCCCACAACAGTTCGATGACCAGCAACAGTCCGGCGAAAATCGCCACGCTGCCACGCTGCGGCCACCAGCAGCGGATACAAAAATTCAGCCGGGCCTTGAGGTTGAGTTCGCAGCGCCGACTGGCCTCCATCAGTCCCATGGCCAGGGCCGGGCCGATGAGCAGCAGCCCGGCAGCGAGCATCAGGGTGTATTCGGGGGTGCGTGCCAGCGACCAGGCCAGCAGCCAGCCCAGCGCGGTGAACACCACACCATAGGTCAGTCCGACCACGGGGCAGCGGATGAAATCGCGCCAGCCAGCAGCCAGCCAGGTCAACGGGGTCTTCCAGCGCAGACGGCAGACGCTCACGCGCGTGCGCGTCTGGTCAGCCAGCGGATGACGCTGTGCTTCTTCGGGTGTCATGATCCGGATCTCCTCCAAGCCGGGGACGGCCTGCGTCGGGTCGTCCTCCTGCCGCGCAGGCTACGGTGCGACGATTCGTCGCACAACCCGGGATATCACGGGGGCAGGACAGCCAGAGCACGAACCACAGTTGCGTGGCAGCCGTCGCGCGCGTGGCGGGCGGCAGGCCGCGATGACGTGCGCTGCAGGTTCAGGCCGGATGGCGTCGGGCGCGCAGTAATTCGTCGACGATGAGCAGCACCGCGCCGATGAAAATGAACGAATCGGCCAGGTTGAACGCCGGCCAGTGCCACTGCCGGCCGTGGAGGGTGAGGTAGAAGTCGAGGAAGTCGGTGACCTTGCCCCAGAGCAGGCGGTCGATGGCGTTGCCCAGCGCTCCGCCCAGGATGCACGCCAACGCCAGACTGAACAGGGTTTTGCCACGGCTGCGCGCGAGCAGCCAGACGATGAAGGCCGACGCTGCCAGGCTCAGCGCGGTGAAAAACCAGCGCTGCCAGCCCGGTTGCGCGGCGAGGAAGGAAAACGCCGCCCCCGGGTTCTGGATGTCGACGAGGTTGAAAAAAAACGTCACCGGCACACTGCTGCCGAGCGGCAGTTCCTGCCGCACCAGCCATTTGCTCGTCTGGTCCAGGACGATGACGGCCACGGCGACGAGCAGCCAGCGCCAGACAGGCGCGCGTTGCGACGTGGTCGTGCGGCGATTGGGCGACGGGGTGGCAGCCATTGGCGGGCTCAGGCGACGTGCCGCGGCTCGCCGGCGCCGTACAGATTGCTGACGCAGCGACCGCACAGGCCGGGGTGTGCCGGGTCGGCATCGACGTCGGCGCGCCAGTGCCAGCAGCGTTCGCATTTGGCGTGTGCCGTCGGCGTGACGGCGATGCGCAGTTCGCCCTCCTGCGCCGCATGCAGCGTGGCGCGCGAGGTGATGAACACGAAGCGCAAATCATCGCCCAGCAGCGAGAGCAGGGCGAATTCCGCAGGCGGGGCGTACACATCGACTTCGGCCTGCAGCGAGGCGCCGATCTGGCCTTGCGCACGCAAGGCTTCGATCTGCTTGTTCACGGTTTCGCGCACGGCGCGGATGCGCGACCAGCGGTCGAGCAGCGGCGCGGCGTCGTCCTGCTGCGGCCATTGCCAGTACGTCGTGGTGAAAATGCTCTGGCCGTCCCCCACCAGGCTCCAGGCTTCCTCGGCGGTGAAGCTGAGAAACGGCGCCATCCAGCGCAGCAGCGCCTGGGTGATGTGCCACAGCGCGG
Source organism: Pseudomonadota bacterium (assembly GCA_021799355.1). GTDB lineage: Bacteria > Pseudomonadota > Gammaproteobacteria > Burkholderiales > Burkholderiaceae_C > Thiomonas. The sequence continues at coordinate 81,702 of JAJZAQ010000007.1, read as the reverse complement.
TTTGCGCGCTGCGCCGCGGCAGGCCGGAGGCCGGCGTGGTGTAGAGGCGGTCTTTGAGCACGTCGAGGTAAAACGCTCCGAGGTCTTCCGAGCAGTACACCTGCAGTTTGGCGACGACGGGGTGAAATTCGTACCGGTCGTAGTGCGCCAGAAAGGTGGTTTGCAACTGCTGCGCGTGCGCCAGCGCCCAGCGGTCGAGTTCGAACATCTGGCCCAGCGGCACGGCGTGCTGCTGCGGGTCGAAATCGCTGGTGTTGGCGAGCAGGAAGCGCAGGGTGTTGCGGATGCGGCGGTAGGCGTCGACCACACGGGCGAAAATTTTGTCGTCGCCGGCGATGTCGCCGGAGTAATCGGCGGAGGCGACCCACAGCCGCACGATTTCCGCGCCGAGCTTGTTGCTGGCCTGGATCGGATCGACACCGTTGCCCAGCGACTTGCTCATTTTGCGTCCCTGCGCATCGACGGTGAAACCATGGGTGAGCAGCGCCTTGTAGGGCGCGCGACCGTACATCGCGCAGGCCGTCAGCAGCGAGGAGTGGAACCAGCCGCGGTGCTGGTCATGGCCTTCGAGGTAGAGGTCGGCCTCGGGGCCGCCGTCGTCATGCCCGGCGTCGGCGTGGCTGCCGTGCAGCACGGTGGTGTGCGTCGTCCCCGAGTCGAACCAGACTTCGAGAATGTCGCTGCTCTTGGTGTAATGCGCCGCGTCGTGCGCGCAGCCGACGCGATGCAGGATGTCCTCGGTGCTGGCTTTGCTCCAGGCTTCGATGCCGCCGCGCTCGATCATTTCGGCGGCGACGTCGAGAATTTCCATCGTCTTCGGATGGAGCTCGCCGCTGCCGTTGTGCAGCAGGAAGGGAATCGGCACACCCCAGCTGCGCTGCCGGCTGATGCACCAGTCGGGCCGGTTGGCGATCATGTCGTGCAGCCGTGCCTTGCCGTTTTCCGGGTAAAACTGCGTCTGCTCGATGGCTTCGAGCGCCATCTGCCGCAGGGTTTTGGGCGCCTTGTCCCGGGTGAACACGCCTTCGCCCTCGTCCATGCGGATGAACCATTGCGCCGCGGCGCGGTAGATCACCGGGACTTTGTGTCGCCAGCAGTGCGGGTAGCTGTGCACGAGCGGCGCAGTGGCCAGCAGCCGGTCGGCCTGACGCAGCGCATCGATGATGTGCGGTACGGCCTTCCAGATGTTCTGCCCGCCGAACAACGGGAAATCGGCGGCGTAATGGCCATCGCCCTGCACCGGGTTGAGGATGTCCTGCGTCGACATGCCGTGCGCCACGCACGAATTGAAATCCTCCACCCCATACGCCGGGGAGGAGTGGACGATGCCGGTGCCGTCCTCCGCGGTGGCGTAATCGGCCAGATACACCGGCGACAGCCGGCGGTAGCCGGCGTCGACGTCGTACAGCGGGTGGCGGAAGTTCAGCCCGGAAAGCGCCTGCCCCTTGACTGTCGCGACCACCTGTCCGGCTAGGCCGTAGCGCTGCAGGCAGGCGTCGACCAGCGAAGCCGCCAGCACCAGGTAGCCGCGCGGGGTGTCGACCAGCGCGTAGTCGAGCTGCGGATTGAGGTTGAGCGCCTGGTTGGCCGGGATGGTCCAGGCGGTGGTCGTCCAGATGACCGCAAACGCCGGTTTGGCCGGGGCGGGCAGCGGCGGCAGGCCGAACGCCGCAGCCAGCGCCTGCGGGTCGTCGGCGGCGAAGGCCACGTCCAGGGTCTGCGAGGTTTTGTCGTGGTACTCGATTTCGAACTCGGCCAGCGACGAGCCGCAGTCGAAACACCAGTACACGGGCTTGAGGCCGCGGTAAACGAAGCCGCGCTCGATCACCCGCTTGAACGCGCGAATCTCCGCCGCTTCGTTGGCGAAGTCCATGGTGCGGTACGGATGCTCCCAGTCACCGAGCACGCCCAGACGCTTGAAATCGGCCATCTGCTGGGCGATTTGCGCCGTGGCGTACGCCCGGCTCCTGGCCTGCATGTCGTCTCGCGGCAGGCAGCGGCCGAACTGTTTTTCGATGGCATTTTCGATCGGCAGGCCGTGGCAGTCCCACCCGGGCACATAGGGTGCGTCGAAGCCGGCGAGCTGACGCGACTTGACGATCATGTCCTTGAGAATTTTGTTCACCGCATGCCCCATGTGGATCTGGCCGTTGGCATACGGCGGGCCGTCGTGCAGCACGAACTTGGGGCGACCGGCGCGGGCGTCGCGCAGGCGCTGGTACAGCCCGGTGTCGTTCCAGTCTTCGATCCACTGCGGCTCGCGCTTGGGCAGATCGCCGCGCATCGGGAACGGCGTATCCGGCAGATTGAGGGTGTGGCGATAGTCGGGCTTGTCGCTCGGAGCGGAGGGCTGATCCATGAAAATAGCGGGCGAAGCAGCGCGTGCAAATGACGCGGATGGGAAAAACGACAGTCAATCCGGCGCCATGCGGCGTCAGCGCACGGCGCACGATGCGGGACGCCGGAGATCAAATTCGGTCGCGGGTCGTCTGGCGCGCAAACCGGGCAAACCAGGCGCGCGCCTGCGCACAGTCCTGCGCAATGGCAGCGGTGAGGCGGGCAAGGTCGGGATAGTGCGCCTCGTCGCGCAATTTGTGCAGCAGATCCACTTTGACAAGTTTACCGTAGGCGTCGCCGCTCCAATCGAACACGTGCACTTCGAGCAGCATGCGCCCGTCGGTTTCGACGGCCGGGCGGGTTCCCAGGCTGGCCACCGCTGGCAGCGCCTGTGCAACCAGGCCGTGGACCTGTGCGACGAACACGCCGGCCAGCGCCGGACGGGCGCGGTCAAAGCGCAGATTCAGCGTGGGAAAACCCAGTTGCCGTCCCAGCTTGGCGCCGTGGATGACATGGCCGGAGATGGCGTAGGGGCGGCCGAGGAGTAACTGCGCAGTCTGCAGGTCGCCGGCCTGCAGCGCGTCGCGCACCGCTGAGCTGGAAATACGCAAATCGGACTGCCGGACTGCAGGCAGGCGTTCGGCCTGGGCACCAGCGGCGGTGAGTACAGCGGACAGGGTGGAAAAATCGCCGCTGCGCGCGGTGCCGAAGCGAAAATCATCCCCCACCAGCACGTAGCGTGCATGCAGGCCCTGCAGCACGATGCGCTCGACGAAGTCCTGCGGCGTCAGTTCGGCGATGCGCTGGTCAAAACGCAACACCACGACCTGCTCCACGCCGACGTCGCGTAATGCACACAATTTGTCGCGCAGGGTGGAAATATGCGCCGGTGCCTGCGCCGTCCGCCCTGAGCGTGTTGCAAAAAAATCACGCGGGTGCGGCTCGAAGGTCAGCACCGTGGGCACGAGCTGGCGGGCGCGGGCGACGCGCAGCAGATGCCGCAGCATGGCCTGATGGCCGCGATGCATGCCATCGAAATTGCCAATGGTCAGCGCCGTTTCCGACGCCAGTGCGCGGTGCTGAAAACCTCGAAAAACACGCATAAAAACAGAGGGTTGAACAACAGAGTTGACAAAACCGGCAAATGTGCTGTGGCGTTTTGCGCAGCCGCAGCGGGCGGATGGCGCCAGGCGGGTTCATCCCCTGACGAAGCAGAACCGCCAAATCCCGCGCGGGGATGCCACCGGGCTTATTGTCTGCGCAAACCCGGCGTGGCACCGTGGCGCGAAGCTGCGGCGGTTTTGTCCGGCGCGCAATTGTCGCTTGCCGGAAGTTTTTGCGTGTATAGTTGAAGGGCAGTCGAAACAAGTGCCTGCCTTCTTCTTACGGGGTGGCTTGTGACGGTTTCACAGTTGTGATTTTCCGGGCTTGTTGAAGATTTGCACTTTTCTCTTTTTTCTTTAAAGGTTGATTCATGGCTACCGGTACTGTGAAATGGTTCAATGAGTCCAAGGGCTTCGGTTTCATCAAGCCCGACGAAGGCGGCGAAGATCTGTTTGCGCATTTTTCTGAAATCCAGGCCAAGGGTTTCCGCACGCTGCAGGAAAACCAGCGCGTGGAATTCACCGTCAAAGCCGGCCCCAAAGGCCCGCAGGCTTCGGCGATCCGCCCGCTGTGAGCACGCTCTGAGAGCGCGCTCTGAGCCCGCTCTGAGCCCGCTGTAAGCGGCCGCTATGAGATCTCGTCGAGTCCTCTTTCAAGTGTTCTCTTGAGATCCGCTCTGTCGGTCTGAGCGACTCCGCGTCCCGCCCTTGTCGGCGCCCGACGCGGGTTCGAAAGCGGCAAACAGCGCACAACCGGCTTCGGCCGGTTTTTTTGCGCTTGGGACATGGTCGAAGAACTCGTCAGGCAATACGGCTACGCTGCCGTCGCCCTGGGCGCGTTTGCCGAGGGTGAGACGGTGCTGTTGTTTGCCGGGTACGGCGCGCAGCGCGGCTGGCTGGAGTGGCCGCTGGTCGTCGGTGTGGCGGCGCTGGCGGCGACCTTGGGCGATCAAACCTTCTTTTTTCTCGGCCGCTGGTTCGGGCCGCAATTGCTCGCCCGCTACCCGCAGCTGCAGGCGCATTTGCCGCGGGTGCAGGCGATGCTGCAGCGTCATGCGCACTGGGCGATCATCAGCGTGCGTTTTCTTTACGGCATGCGCATCGCCGGGCCGGTGCTGATCGGTGTGGCCGGCGTGCCGCCGCTGCGGTTCATCGTCTTCAACGCCATCGGCGCGTTGCTGTGGGCGCCGCTGATCACCGCGCTGGGCTGGTTTTTTGGCGCGACACTCGCGGCGGTGGCCGCGCGTGTGCAATTCGGGGAAGAACTCCTGCTCGCCGTGGTGGTCGTCGCGTTCACCGTCGCTTGGGCGGTGCGACGCTGGCGGCGCAGACGCTGACCCGGCGTTCAGCCTTTGAGCCCCATGGCATCGCGCACGGTCTGCATGGTTTGCTGCGCCACGGCTCGGGCCTTGTCGCAGCCGTCGGCGAGAATGTCGCGGACCAGCCGCGGGTTGTCGAGGTAGGGCTGCGCGCGTTCGAGCATCGGCTGCTGCTCGCGCAAAATGGCGTCGATCACCGGCTGTTTGCACTCCAGGCAGCCGATGCCCGCCGTGGTGCAACCGCGTTGCACCCATTCCCGCGTGGGCGCATCCGAATACGCCAGGTGGAATTGCCAGACCGGGCAGCGTTCGGGATTGCCGGGGTCGGTGCGCTTGACCCGCGCCGGGTCGGTGGGCATGCGCCTGACTTTGTGTTCGACGCTGGCGCGTTCCTCGCGGATGGCGATGGCGTTGCCATAGCTTTTGGACATCTTGCGCCCGTCGAGACCGGGGAGTTTGGACTCCGGGGTGAGCAGGACTTCGGGTTCACGCAGGATCTGCCTGCGGCCGCCGCCGAGCTGGGCGCGCAGCGCATCCTTCTCCGCCCGGGAGAGCTTGCTCGCGGCGATGAGTTGGCGTGCCTCGTCGCGTTTTTCCGTCAACCCCTCCTGATCGGCGGCGCGGCGCAGCGCATGGTATTGCTGCCGCACATCCTCGGGGAGTTTGGCTGCGGCAGCACGTGCCTGGGCCTCGATTTGCGGGTCTTTGCCGTACAGATTGTTGAACCGCCGGGCGATCTCGCGGCTCATCTCGATGTGCGGGATCTGGTCGGCGCCCACCGGCACGTAACGCGCCAGGTAGATCAGGATGTCCGCGGCCTGCAACAGCGGATAGCCGAGAAAACCGTAGGTGGTCAGATCCTTGTCTTTGAGGTTGGCGATCTGGTCTTTGTAGGTCGGCACGCGTTCCAGCCAGGACAGCGGGGTGCCCATGCCCAGCAGCAGAAACAGCTCGGCATGTTCGAGGACCCGGCTTTGCACGAACAGCGTCGCCTTGGCCGGATCGACCCCCGCGGCCAGCCAGTCGATGACCATTTCGGTGGTGTGCGAGGCGATGGTTTCCGGCGTTTCGTAGTGCGTGGTCAGCGCATGCCAGTCGGCGACGAAAAAAAAGCAGCGGTGCGTGTTCTGCAGCTGCACCCAGTTTTTCAGCGCGCCGTGGTAGTGGCCCAGATGCAGCGCGCCGGTAGGGCGCATGCCGGAGAGCACACGGTCGTCGGAAGGGGGCACGGTGGAGACGGAAGCGGTCGAAGTCATGGACACGGGAAAAGCGGCGGATCGGGGGCGACGGCCCAGCGGCTCACAGCAGCATCTGGAACGGGCTGAGCAGGAGCTTGAGCGCCTGCATCGACAAGGCCATCAGCGGGGTGAGCCAGAACGTGGTCACGATGCCGGTGAGCACCAGCGCCATGACGATGAAAAAGCCGTAGGGCTCGATACGCGACAGCGCGATGGCCTGACGCACCGGCAGCAAACCGACCAAGATACGCCCGCCGTCGAGCGGCGGCAGCGGAAACAGGTTGAAGACGAACATCACCAGGTTGACCACAATGCCGGCCTGGGCGACGTCGTAAAAATAGATTTCCCGAACCGCCAAGGCGTGCAGCGCGACGAGCAGCAGTCCCCAGAGAAAGGCCTGGACGAAGTTGGACGCCGGCCCGGCCAGCGCGACCCAGATCATGTCGCTCTTGGGGTTGCGCAGCCGGGAGAAATTCACCGGCACGGGCTTGGCGTAGCCGAACAAAAACGCGCCCGACGTGGCGAAGTACAGAATCAGCGGAACCAGGATGGTGCCGATGAGGTCGATGTGCCGCATGGGGTTGAGCGACACCCGCCCCATCATGTACGCGGTGTTGTCACCGAAGTAACGCGCCGCGTAGCCGTGCGCCGCCTCGTGCAGGGTGATGGCAAACAACACCGGCAGGGCATAGACGGTGACGGCCTGAATGAGTTGATCCATGCGCGGATTGTAGGAAGGGAACGGGAGGAAGGGCCGAAGATGCCGGGATGTCCCACGTGCCGGTACGGCAGCAGCGCACCGGCCACGGGCACGCCAACCCCTATTGCAGCGACGGAATGCCCAGCGCCTCCAGCGGCCCGCGGCCGATGCGCACCACCACCGGCTCGGCACCGCACAGATCGACCACGGTGGTCGGCTCGCTCGGGCAGGGGCCGGCGTCGAGAATCAAATCGATCTGGCGTTCCAGCCGGTCGCGGATGTCCTGTGCGTCGTTCAAGGGATGTTCCTCCCCCGGCAGGATCAGCGTGGTTGCCAGCAGCGGCTGCGCCATTTCCACCAGCAGGGCGTGTGCCACGGCGTTTTGCGGCACGCGCACGCCGATGGTTTTGCGCGACGGGTGCGACACGCGTCGCGGCACCTCCTTGGTGGCTTCGAGAATGAAGGTGTACGGCCCGGGGGTGCAGGCGCGGATCAGGCGGTACTGGCGGTTGTCCACCCGGGCGTAGTTGCCCAGCTCGGACAGATCGCTGCACAGCAGGGTGAGGTGATGGCGTTCGTCCACCTGGCGGATCTGCCGCAGCCGCTGCACGGCCGTCTTGTCGTCGAGATGGCAGACCAGGGCATACGAGGAGTCGGTGGGGATGGTGGCAACCGCACCGCCGTGCAGCAGTGCAGCGGCCTGCTTGACCAGCCGCAGCTGCGGGTTGTCCGGATGAAGGGTGAAGTATTGCGCCATGTCCGGCGACCTCAATGCAGTAAATCCCAGACGGGAACGAGATCCACGGGCAGAGGCGGCAGACGCCCCAGATCGCAGACGCTTTCGCCCGGGCTGTGAAAATCCGAGCCGCGGGAGGCGTACAGACCGAGTTGCAGCGCGATCGCCGCGTATTTGCGCGCCTGCGCCGCGGTGTGGCTGCCGGTGACGACCTCGATGCCCTGTCCGCCCAGCTGCCGGAAGCGTTCCAGCAAGGCCCATTCCTCGGCCTCGGTGTAACGGTAACGGCCCGGGTGGGCGAGCACGGCAATCCCCCCGGCGGCGGCAATCCAGGCGACCGCTTCGTCCAGCGTGGCCCAGGTGTGCTCGACATAGCCCGGCTTGCCGGGGGTGAGGAAGCGGCTGAATACCTCGTGGGTTTGCCGGCACACGCCGTTTTCGACCAGAAAGCGGGCAAAATGGGTGCGCGACAGCAGCGCGGGGTTGCCGGCGTAGCGCAGCGCACCTTCGTACACCCCGCGCAGGCCCAGATGCTGCTCCAGGTCGTGCGCCATGTCGCGGGCGCGCTGGTCGCGGCCGCTGCGGATCTGCTGCAGGCCAGCGCGCAGCTGTGCATGCTGCGGGTCGATGCCCAGCGCGACGATGTGCACGGTTTGCGCGGCGAACGACACCGAAATCTCCACCCCGGGAACGAAGCGCAGGCCGAGCGCAGCGGCAGCACGGTGCGCCTCGTCCAGCCCGCCGAGTTCGTCATGGTCGGTCAGCGCCCACAGATCGACGCCGTTGGCCTGCGCGCGCTGCGCCAGTGCCGCAGGCGGCAGCGTGCCGTCCGACACGGTGGAATGCGAATGCAAATCGGCGTTGCGCGGGGCAGGGGAAAACATCCGTTCATTGTAGGGAGCAGGCCCGTACACTGCGGCGCATGGCCAAATCTCCCCACGTCAGTCTGACCCCGGCCACGCAGTGGCTGCGTGCGCACGGGATTGCCTACTCCGAACACGTCTACGACTATGTCGACCACGGTGGCGCGCAGCGTGCGGCGCAGGCGCTGGGTCTGCCGTTGCACGCGGTGATCAAAACCCTGGTGATGGAGGACGAGGCCAGGCGGCCGTTGCTCGTGCTGATGCACGGCGATCGGGAGGTCTCGACCAGGCGGCTGGCCCGAGCTCTCGGAGCGCGGCAGATCGTGCCGTGTGCGCCCGACGTGGCGCAGCGGCACACTGGCTATTTCGTCGGCGGCACCTCGCCGTTTGGCGTGCGCAAACCCATGCCGGTGGTCGTGGAGCGATCCGTGCTCACCCTGGACCGTCTGTATATCAACGGCGGCCGGCGCGGCTATTTGCTCGGGCTGCCGCCGGCGGTGCTGGAGTCGGCGCTGGGAGCGCAGGCCGTCGACTGTGCCGTGCCCCCATAGAATCACGTTTTATGAATTTCTCGACCCTTGCCGCACTGGGCATGGCCGCGTTGGCGTACCTGCTCGGCTCCCTGTCGTTTGCCGTGCTCGTCAGCCGCGCCATGGGCATGGCCGATCCGCGCAGCTACGGTTCGGGCAACCCCGGGGCGACGAACGTGCTGCGCAGTGGCAACAAACTCGCTGCCGCGCTCACCCTGCTGCTCGATGCGCTCAAGGGTTGGATCGCCGTCGTGTTGGCCATCGCGTTCAGCAATGCGTTCGGTTATGGCGCGCCGGGAGTGGCCCTGGCCGCGGTCGCGGTGTTCCTAGGGCATCTGTACCCGGTGTTTTTCCGCTTCCGCGGCGGCAAGGGGGTGGCGACCGCCGCCGGTGTGCTGCTGGCCATCCAGCCCTGGCTGGGGCTGGCCACGCTGGCCACCTGGCTGATCGTCGCCGGGTTTTTCCGCTATTCCTCTCTAGCGGCGCTGGTGGCGGCGGTGTTTGCGCCGTTTTACTACTGGTTCGGCGGTGGGCTGGCGTGGACGACCGATCCGGCGCTGCTGCTGGCGCTGCTCATCATCAGCGCGCTGCTCATCTGGCGGCACCGCAGCAATATCGATAAATTGCTGCGTGGCGAGGAAAGCCGCATCGGGCGGAAAAAGTAAAACGCGCAGTAAAACGCTCCGGGACGTTCAGTCGCGGAAGTTGGTGAACGACAGCGGCGCCTCGGTGATGTCTTTGCGCAGCAGTGCGATGGCGGCCTGCAGGTCGTCGCGCTTGGCGCCGCTGACGCGCACCGTCTCGCCCTGGATCGAGGCCGTCAGCTTGAGCTTGGAGTTTTTGATCGCCGCGGTGATTTTTTTCGCCAGTTCCTGGCCGATGCCGGCCTTGACGGTGAGGGCCTGCCTGACCTTGTCACCGGAAATCTTTTCGATTTTCCCCATGTCGAAAAACCGCGGATCGATTTTGCGTTTGGCCGCCTTGGCCAGTAGCACGTCGCGCACCTGACCGAGCTGAAACTCGCTGTCGGCGGTGAGGGTGAGCGTTTTGTCGTCCTGCTGCACCTGCGCGGAACTGCCTTTGAAATCGAAGCGCGTGGCGATTTCCTTGGCCGCCTGCTCGCAGGCGTTGCGCACTTCGACCAGATCGGGTTCGAGAACGGTATCGAATGACGGCATGGGATCGGCCTCAACGGGATAATGGAGTGTTTTGTGTCGACGGATTCTATGACCCTGCAAATCGAAACCGACGTGCCGCTGCGCGCGCTCAACACCTTTGGCGTGCCGGCCAGCGCTCGCAGGCTGGTGCGGCTGCGCAGTGCGCGCGATGTGCGGCTGGTGGTCGATCATCCCGAGCTCGGCCGCGCGCCCAAGTTCGTTCTCGGCGGCGGCAGCAATCTGCTGCTCACCCGCGACATCGACGCCGTGGTGCTCAAAATCGACATCATGGGTGTGCGCGTGTGCGAGGACGATGCTCGTTCCACGTTGATCGAGGTCGGCGCCGGTGAGCGCTGGCATGACGTGGTCGAGTGGGCGCTGCAGCACGGTTACTTCGGCCTGGAGAATCTGGCGATGATTCCGGGCACGGCCGGGGCGGCGCCGGTGCAGAACATCGGCGCCTACGGCATGGAGCTGGCCGACCGGCTGGAATCGGTCGATGTGGTCGATCTGGTCACCGGCCGCACTGCCACGCTGCCCGCAGCGCACTGCCGGCTGGGCTACCGCGACAGCGTGTTCAAACGCGAACTGGCGGGCAAGTCGGTGATCACCGCCATCCGCCTGCGCCTGCCCAAGCCGTGGGTGCCGGTCACCGGCTATGCCGACGTGCAGCGCTGGCTGCAGCAACGCCACATCACCGACCCGACGCCGCGCGACGTGTTCGACGCCGTTTGCGCCATCCGCCGTGCCAAACTGCCCGACCCGGCGGTACTGGGCAACGCCGGCAGTTTTTTCAAGAACCCTGTGGTCAACCGCACCATCTGCCATGAAATTTTGCAGGACGACCCGGACGTCGTCAGCTACCCGCTGCCCGACGGCACGTTCAAACTCGCCGCGGCGTGGATGATCGCCGCCTGCGGCTGGAAAGGGCGCAGCATGGGCCGCGCCGGGGTGTACGCACAGCAGCCGCTGGTGCTGGTCAACCTCGGCGGCGCCAGCGGCCAGGAGGTGCTCGCGCTGGCCCGCGCGGTGCAGGACAGCGTGCAGCGCCGGTTCGGGCTGCGGCTGGAGCCCGAACCGGTCATCGTCTGAAAACTCAGGCCGTGGCCTGCGCGGCGTCGAGCGTGGGATAGTCGGTGTAGCCCGCCTCGCCGCCGCCGTAGAACGTCGACGGATCGGGCTTGTTCAGCGCAGCGCCGAGCCGCATGCGCGTGACCAGATCGGGGTTGGCGATGAACGGCCGGCCGAACGCCACGGCATCGGCCAGTCCCGAGGCGATGCGCGCGGCTGCGCTGTCTGCGGTGTAGTTGCCGCAGACGATGATGCGGCCGCCGAACGCCTCGCGCAGCCGCCTGCGCAAATCCATCGACAGCGACTGCCCGCCCACCCAGTCGGGCTCGGCGATGTGCACGTAGGCGATGCCGCGGCGGTCGAACTCGCGCGCCAGATAGACGTGGATGTCTTCGGTTTGCGCGTCCTGGATGTCGTGACGGTTGAAATGCGGCGAAATGCGCACCCCCACGCGCCCGGCGCCGGCGACGGCAACGATGGCGTCGAGCGCTTCGAGCACGATGCGTGCCCGGTTCTCCAGGCTGCCGCCGTAGCGGTCGGTGCGCTGATTGGTGTTGGTGGCAAGAAACTGCTGCAGCAGGTACCCGTTGGCGCTGTGCAGTTCGAGCATGTCCGCGCCAGCGGCCAGGGCATGGCGCGCGGCGCGGGCGTAGTCGTCGATGATGCCGGCGATTTCCTCGGTCTGCAGCGCGCGCGGCGTGTCGCACGGCACGCGTTTCGGTCCCTGCGGGGTGACGACGAACGATTCGCCGGTTTCGCTGCGGATGGCGCTGGGGGCAACCGGCGGCTGGCCATTTTCCTGCAGCAAATGGTGCGAAATCCGCCCCACATGCCACAGCTGCAGGGCCATGCGGCCGCCTGCGGCGTGCACCGCGGCGGTCACCCGCGACCAGCCCAGCACCTGGGCCTCGGTGTAAATGCCGGGGGTGAAGGCGTAGCCCTGACCCTGACGCGAAATCTGTGTCGCCTCGCTGACGATCAGGCCGGCGCTGGCACGCTGCGCGTAGTAGCGGGCGTTGAGATCGTTGGGAATGTCTCCGGGCTGGCTGGCGCGCGACCGGGTCAACGGCGCCATGACGATACGGTTGGGCAGCTCGACCGCGCCGAGCTGCAGGGGCGTGAACAGAGGGGAGGTGGACATAAAAACTCCGGGTTGTGCAATGCAACCTGCATGCTAAGCCCGCCGCGTCGGCGTCGCACGGCGCCAGGCTGGCAGGGGTTTGGCTCTTGTGCTATCGCAAGATCAGAAACCAAAACGGTATAAAAGACAAAAACTATTCATTTGATCAATGCAAACGGCGCGGCTAGGGTTGCAGCCAACACCTGTTCCGCTCTGCCGCCATGTCCGCCCGTTCCTCCCTTTTCGATCGGCTGTTTGCCAACGGCACGCCATTGCACGACCCGGTGCGTTCTCCGCCGGGAGACACCGCGGTGAAGACCACGACGTGTTACATGTGCGCCTGCCGCTGCGGCATCAATGTCCACCTGCGCGACGGCGAGGTGCGCTTCATCGAAGGCAACCCGCGGCATCCGCTGAACCGCGGCGTGATTTGCGCCAAGGGGTCTGCCGGCATCATGAAACAGGTCTCGCCCGCGCGGCTGACGCAGCCGCTGCGGCGCAGACCCGGTGCCGAGCGCGGCGACGGCGAGTTCGAGCCGATTTCGTGGGACGACGCGCTGCAACTGCTCGAACAGCGACTGCGGCACATCCGCGCCACCGATCCCAAACAGTTCGCCCTGTTCACCGGGCGCGACCAGATGCAAGCGCTGACGGCCTTGTTCGCCCGTGAATTCGGCACGCCGAACTATGCGGCGCACGGCGGCTTCTGCTCGGTGAACATGGCCGCGGGAATGATCTACACCATCGGCGGCAGTTTCTGGGAATTCGGCGGGCCCGATCTGGAGCGCGCGCGGCTGTTCATCATGCTCGGCACCGCCGAAGATCATCACAGCAACCCGATGAAGCTGGCGCTGTCGAAGTTCAAGCGGGCGGCAGGCCGGTTCATTTCGATCAACCCCATCCGCACCGGTTACTCGGCGATTGCCGACGAGTGGATTCCGATCCGCCCCGGCACCGACGGCGCGCTGCTGCTGGCGTTGATCCACGAACTGCTGCGCACCGGGCGGTTCGACGCCGCGTTCATCGCGCAGTGCACCAACGGCGCGCAGCTCGTGCGCGTCCAACCCGGGCAGGCGCAGGACGGGCTGTTCGCGACCGCGTCAACCGCACCGCACGACGCGCCCGACGCGCTCGACCGCCTGTGGTGGGACGAGCGCACGGGCCGCGCGGTCGCGGCGTGGAGCGAGGGGGCACAGCCGGCGTTGTTCGGCCATTACACCCTGGACGACGGCACGCCGGTGGCCACCGCGCTGCAACTGCTGCGCGAGCAGGTGCGCGACTGCACCGCCGACTGGGCACAGGACGTCACCGGCATTCCCGCGGTGCGCATCCGTGATCTGGCGCAGGAGATGGCGCATGCGGCGCTCGACCTGTCCGAAGACCTGCCGCTGCCCTGGACCGACTGGCGCGGTCAGCACCATGCCACCCTGGCGACGCGGCCGCTGGCGTTCCATGCCATGCGCGGGCTGGCGGCGCATTCCAACGGCTTTCACACCGTGCGCGCTCTGGCCATTCTCATGAGCCTGCTGGGCACCATCGACGCGCCCGGCGGGTTTCGCCACAAGGCGCCGTATCCCAAGGACGTCCCGCCCGATGGGCGCGGCCCGCGCAGCCCGGACGACGTGCGCCCCGACAGTCCGCTGCCCGGTGCGCCGTTGTTCTGGCCGGCATCCCCCGACGACCTGGCGCTGAATGACGATGCCGGCCCGCTGCGCATCGACAAGGCGTTTTCCTGGGAGTATCCGCTGGCGGTGCACGGCCTGATGCACAACGTCGTCACCAACGCCTGGCGCGGCGACCCGTACCGCATCGACACCCTGCTGATTTTCATGTCCAACATGGCGTGGAATTCGGCGATGAACACGCTCGACGTGCGCCGCATGCTGCGCGACAAGGACGATCGCGGCGACTACCGCATCCCGCTGATCGTGGTGTGCGATGCGTTCCACAGCGAAATGACGGCGTTTGCCGATCTGCTGCTGCCCGACACCAGCTATCTGGAGCGCTTCGATGCCATGTCGCTGCTGGACCGGCCGATTTCCGAATTCGACGCCGCGGTCGACGCAGTGCGCGTTCCGGTGGTTGCGCCGCTGGGGCAAACCCGGCCGTTCCAGGACGTGCTCGTCGAGCTCGGTTCGCGGCTGAAACTGCCGGCCTTCGTCCACGCCGACGGCAGCCGCAAGTTCCGCGACTATGCCGATTTCATCGTCAATTACCAAACCGCGCCGGGGTCTGGAATCGGCTTTCTCTCCGGCTGGCGGGGCGCCGACGGCAGCAAGTCGCTCAAGGGCGAGCCCAACCCGCGGCAATGGGAGATGTACGCGCAGCACGACTGCGTGCACGTGCACCACCTGCCCGAAACCGCGCGCTACCGCCGCAACTGGAACCGCGCCTACCTCGACTTTGCCCGGGAGCATGGCTGGCGCACGCGCAGCACGCCGATCATCGTGCAGCTGTATTCCGAGGTGCTGCAGCAATTCCGTTTGGCTGCGCTGGGGCGGCGACCGGGACGGCAGCCTCCCGAGGCGCTGCGCGCGCGGGTGGCGCACCACTTCGACCCGCTGCCGTTTTGGGAACCGCCGCTGGAGCAGGCGGTGACCGACCTGGCGCGTTACCCGCTGGCGGCGGTGACGCAGCGGCCGATGGCCATGTACCACGCCTGGGATTCGCAAAACGCCTGGCTGCGGCAAATCCACGGGCACAACCGTCTGGTGGTGCATGCAGCCACGGCGCAGCGGTATGGCATTGCCGACGGCGCCTGGCTGTGGGTGAGTTCGCCGTGGGGGCGTGTGCGCGCGCGCTGCCAGTACAGCGAGGCCGTCGAGCCTGGCACGGTGTGGACCTGGAACGCCATCGGCAAGGCCAGCGGCTTCTGGGGGTTGCACCCGCGTGCGGCGGAATCGCAGTCCGGGTTTTTGCTCAACCACCTCATCACCGACGAACTGCCCGCGGCAGGGGGAGCGGGCAGGGTGTCCAACAGCGATCCGCTCACCGGTCAGGCGGGCTGGTACGACGTGCGCGTGCGCATCGAGCCGGCAGACGCCCCGCAGGCGGACGACGCGGCGTCACCACCGGCGCAGACCTGGCCGCAGTTCGCCCCGGTTCCCGCGCCGCCGCACCATCCATCACGCATCGCTGCCGTGGCGGTGCTGCGTTACTTTGCCGGGCGCATGCGTCCGGCAGGAGACCGCCCATGACCCAACTCGCCCTGGTCATCGACCTGAACGTCTGCGTCGGCTGCCATGCCTGCGTCACGTCGTGCAAACAGTGGAACACCTCGGGTGCCGCCGGGCATCTGAGCGATCACGATCCCTATGGCGAGAATCCGCTGGGGGTGTTTTTCAATCGCGTGCAGACATATGAAGTCGGGCAGTTCCCGCACACACAGACGGTGCATTTCCCCAAGAGCTGCCTGCATTGCGAGCAGCCGCCGTGCGTGCCGGTGTGCCCCACCGGGGCGTCGTACAAGCGCAAGCAGGACGGCATCGTGCTGGTCGACAGCGACAAATGCATCGGCTGCAAATACTGCGCCTGGGCCTGCCCTTACGGCGCGCGCGAATTCGACGCCGACCGCGGCGTGATGACCAAGTGCACGCTGTGCGTGGACCGGCTCGACGACCCGTCGATTCCCGCGGCGCAGCGCCGCCCGGCCTGCGTCAACGCCTGCCCGACACAGGCACGGCTGTTCGGCGACGTGCACGACCCCGACTCGGAGGTGTCGCGCGCCATCCGCGAGCGTGGCGGCTACACCCTCATGCCCGAACTCGGCACCCGCCCGGCGAACCACTACCTGCCGCGGCGCGCGGCGCCTGCGGAGTGAACCATGCGGCCGGCTTTTTCCGTGTTGTTGCTGACCACGCTGATCGGCTGTGCGCAGGGCCTGGCCGTGGCGCTGGCCGTGCCGCTGCTGGCCGGAGCAGGCGCGCAGGCGGGATGGCTGGACTTCTGGCGACTCGGGCTGGGCTGCGTCCTCGTCCTCGGCGCGGCTGGATTGATGGCGTCGTTTGCCCATCTCGGCAGGCCGGAGCGCGCCTGGCGGGCGGCGGCGATGTGGCGCACGTCGTGGCTGTCGCGGGAAGTCATCGTCCTGCCGGGCTTTCTCGGGATTGCCGCGCTCAGCCTGCTCAGTCTGCTGATGTGGCAGCGCTGGCCGCTGGCGTTGGCTGCGCTGCTCGTCGCCGCCGCCCTGGTGCTGTGGCTGTGCACCGCGATGATTTACGCCAGCGTGCGGTTTTTGCGCGAATGGGCCACGCCGCTGACCCTGGTGAATTTCCTGCTCATGGGACTGGCCAGCGGCGGGGTGCTCGCCGCCTGTCTGGCGCTGTGGCGGCTGCCGTTGCAGGCAGGGCATTACGCCCAGGCTGCCGCAGCCGCGCTGGTTGCCGCCTTGCTGGGCCGCAGTGCGGCGGCATGGCGGGTGCGCCGTCTCGAACCCGCCGGGTCGCTGCAAACGGCCATCGGCGTGGCCTCGCCCGCCATTCGCCAGATTTCCAGGGGATTCACCGCGGCAGCGTTCACCACGCAGGAGTTTTTTCACGGCCGCACTGCCGTTTGGGTGGCCGCCATGCGCTCGGGCTGGGTGGTGCTGGGCTTCATTCTGCCGCTGACGTTGTTGCTGCTCGTCCCGGCGCCGTGGCGCACCGTGGCTTGGCCGGTGGCGCTGGTCGGCCATCTGCTGGGCCTGCTCGCCGAGCGCTGGGAGTTTTTCGCCCAGGTGCGGCATCCGCAAAACCGCTACGTCCAGGCGGCGTTGTGACCGAGTGCAACGGCGGGGAACGCCGCCCTGCCGGCTGGAGTCCACTTTCTTTTGGCCGAGGAGAGGAGGACATCGATGGGCAAGGTCGGCTTTGGCGTCGCCGCGCTGGCGCTCAGTGTGCTGTGTACTGCGGCGCACGCCGCGGCGCCGTCTGCCGCGTGTGCGGCACAGCCGCGGGGCAGAGCCTGCGCCGCGCAGACGCGCCACCGCCTGAACGCGCGCATGACCCGGCTGTACCGGCTGGAACTGCGGCAGGTGATGGGCAGCTACGCCGAACGCCGCCTGGTGCATGCGCAAAACCTCTGGCGGCGCTGGGCCAACGCTGAATGCCTGTTCCGCGTCGGCCCGGCCGATCGGGGTGGAGCGGCATGGCCGGCGCGGGACGACGCCTGTCTGGACGGGCTGATCCGCCAGCGCATCGCGCAACTCACCGCCGTGCTGCACTGCAGCGGGGCAGACTGTCCGCCGAAGTGACGACGGCGCGTCAGCGCGCCATCAGCCGGCGGTGGCACACTATGCCCATTCGACGAGGAGACACCCCATGCAACAACCTTCCCCGAACGACGATGTGCTGCTGCGCGACACCGACACGCGCGGCGTGGCCGTGCTCACGCTCAACCGCCCGCAGGCGTTCAACGCGCTGTCGGACGCATTGCTCGACGCCTTGCAGCGCCAGATCGACGCCCTGCAGCACGACGAGTCCGTGCGCGTGGTGATCATCCGGGGCGCCGGGCGGGCGTTCTGCGCCGGCCACGACCTGAAGGAAATGCGCGCGCAGCCGTCTGCGGCGTATTACCAGAGCCTGTTTGGCCGCTGCAGCAAGGTGATGACCGGGTTGATGCGGCTGCCGCAGCCGGTGATCGCGCAGGTGCACGGCATCGCCACCGCTGCCGGATGCCAGCTCGTCGCCAGCTGCGACCTGGCGGTGGCGGCGCACGATGCGCGGTTCGCGGTGTCCGGGGTGAACTACGGGCTGTTCTGTTCGACCCCGGGCGTGGCGCTGGCGCGCAACCTGCTGCGCAAGCCGGCGATGGAAATGCTCCTGACCGGCGAATTCATCGACGCCGCCACGGCGCAGCAGCGGGGGCTGGTCAACCGCGTGGCCGCTGCCGGCGAACTCGACGCCGAGGTCGAACGGCTGGTGCGCAGCATCCTGGACAAACCGGCTGCCGCGGTGCGGCTGGGCAAGGAACTGTTCTACCGCCAGGTCGAAACCGGAGTCGATGCCGCCTACCAGCTGGCGGCGCAAACCATGACGTGCAATATGCTCGACGCCTGCGCGCTCGAAGGCGTACAGGCCTTCATCGACAAGCGCCAGCCGGCGTGGCGCCAGCCGGGCTGACGGCTACTACTCCGCGGCGTCAGCCGGCGCGGCGCCGGTGCAGCCGCCAGAGCAGCGTGGCGCAGGCCAGCAGGCCCACGCCGCCGGCAGCCGCCCAGAGCCCGGGCGGCCAGTGCAGCGGCAGCGCCTGCCCGGACCAGCCGCGGCAGGCCCAGGCCAGCGGCTGCAGCGCCAGTGCGCACAGGCCCAGCAGCAGCAGGCTCCAGGTGAAGCGGGTGAACAGGCGAAAGCCGAACAGCAGCCAGAGCGCAAACAGGGTGGCAGGCAGTCCCGCCCACACCGCCACGCCCTGCAGCCAGAAGGCGCACGCCGTCATGCCGCGGGCGAGACGTCGCGGCGGGCGGTGTAGGTGACGAAGTGGTAGTCCCACCCCTGCGGCGCGTGGTGCGTCTGCCGTGCGGTTTGGACGAAGCGGCTGCGATCCCACGGGGGAAAGCGCGTGTCGCCGTCCACATCGGCGTCGATTTCGGTGAGCTCCAGCACGTCCGCCCGCGGCAGCGCGTCGGCATAGAGCTGCGCGCCACCGATGACGAAAGCCTGTGGCGCGTCGGCCACCAGGCGCAACGCGTCGTCCAGCGAGCTGGCGTGCTCGGCGCCTGCGGCGTGCCAGTGGGGCTGACGGCTGACGACGATGTTGCGCCGGCCGGGCAGGGCGCGGCCGAGCGATTCCCAGGTGCGCCGTCCCATGAGCACGGGGTGGCCGAGGGTCAGTTGTTTGAAACGGCGCAAATCGTCGCTCAGGTGCCACGGCATGCCCCCGTCGCGACCGATGACGCCGTTGCGCGCCACGGCGGCGATGAGGATGAGCCGCGTCATACCGCCACCGGCGCCTTGATCGCCGGGTGATGCTGGTAGTTTTTCAGCACGAAGTCGTCGAAGGTGTAGTCGAACAGGGTCGGCGGCCTGCGGGCGAATTCCAGCGTGGGATAGGGGTAGGGCGCGCGGCTGAGCTGCTCCTGCACCTGGGCGAAATGGTTGCTGTAGAGATGGCAGTCGCCCCCGGTCCAGATGAATTCGCCCGGCAGCAGGTCGGTTTGCTGCGCGATCATCAGCGTGAGCAGCGCATAGCTGGCGATGTTGAACGGCACGCCGAGAAAGATGTCTGCGCTGCGCTGGTAGAGCTGGCAGCTCAGCCGGCCCGGTTCGCCCGCGGCGCGCGGCGGGGCGACGTAGAACTGGAACAACGCGTGGCACGGCGGCAGGGCCATTTCGGCGATCTGGCCGACGTTCCAGGCGCTGACGATGATGCGGCGCGAATCGGGCTGGGTGCGCAGCTGCCGCAGCACTTCGCTGATCTGGTCGATGGTGCGGTGTGGATCGTCGGGCGTGGGGGCCGGCCACGAGCGCCACTGCACGCCGTAGATCGGTCCGAGTTCGCCGTCGGGCCCAGCCCATTCGTCCCAGATGGTCACACCGTGCTCCTGCAGCCAGCGCACGTTGGAATCACCGCGCAAAAACCACAGCAACTCGTAGGCGACGCTTTTGAAGTGCACCCGCTTGGTGGTGATGAGCGGAAATCCGGCCGACAGGTCGAAACGCATCTGATGGCCGAACACGCTGCGCGTGCCGACACCGGTGCGGTCGGTCTTGTCCTGGCCGTGGGTGAAGACGTGACGCATCAGGTCTTCGTAAGGGGTGGAGATCGAAGTCATGCACAAATCCAGACGCCGGCGCGAAACGTCAATCGTATCGGTTTGCCGCATCGCCAACCTGCCCGCCGCAGCGGGCACGCGGTGGACTGCCGCATGGTCACTGCATGAACTGCAGCGCCGCCAGGCTGGCGTACAGGCCGCCGCGCGCGATGAGCTCGGCGTGGGTGCCGATGTCGATGATGCGGCCTTGGTCCATCACCACGATCCGGTCGGCGCGCTGCACGGTGGCCAGGCGGTGGGCGATGACCAGGGTGGTGCGGTCCTGCATGGCGTGTTCGAGCGCGATTTGCACGTCACGCTCGCTGGCGGCGTCGAGTGCACTGGTGGCCTCGTCGAGCAGTAGCAGCGGCGCGTTTTTCAGGATCGCGCGGGCGATGCTGATGCGCTGGCGCTGCCCGCCGCTGAGCCGCACCCCGCGTTCCCCCAGATAGGTGGCGTAGCCCTGCGGCAGCTCGCGAAGAAAGCCGTCGGCCTGCGCTGCGCGCGCGGCGGCGTAGACCTCGGCATCGCTGGCGTCGGGACGGCCGTAGCGGATGTTGTCCATCGCGCTGGCGGAAAAAATCACCGCGTCCTGCGGCACCAGGCCGATGCGCCGGCGCAGCGCGCTGAGGTCAGCCTGCTGCACGTCCACGCCGTCGATGCGGATGCTGCCCTGCTGCGCGTCGTAGAACCGCAGCAGCAGTTGCAGCACCGTGGTCTTGCCCGCGCCGCTCGGACCCACCAGCGCCACCGTCTCACCCGGCGCGATGGTGAGCGAAAACCCGTCGAGTGCCGGCTTGTCCGGGCGGGAGGGGTAGAAAAAGCGCACGTCGTCGAGCACGACGGCCGAGCCGCCACGCACCGCGGGCAACGCGACCGGATCGGCCGGGTTGCGCACCGGCGATTGCTCGGCGAGCAGTTCCATCAGCCGCTCGGTGGCGCCGGCGGCGCGCAGCAGGTCGCCGAACACCTCGGCCAGCGCCGCCGCCGAACCGGCGACCAGGGCGATGTACAGCACGGTCTGTCCCAGCACCCCGGCGCTCATGCGCCCCTGCATCACCGCCACCGTGCCCAGATACAGCCCGTAGAGCAGCGCGCCGAACAGGGCGACGATGATGAACGCGGTCAGCAGCGCGCGCACCTTGTTGCGGCGCACCGCGGTGTGGAACGCGGTCTGCGCCGACGCGCGAAAGCGCTGCGCCTCGTCGCTTTCGCGCGCATAGCTCTGCACCACGGGCATGGCGGCGAGCACCTCGGCGGCCAGCGCGCTGGCGTCGGCAATGCGGTCCTGGCTGGCGCGCGACAGCCCGCGCACGCGGCGGCCGATGAGCACGGCCGGAGCGACGACGACGGCGATGACCACCAGCCCCCCGAGCATCAGCCCGGGGTTGGTGACGATGAGCATGGTCATGCCGCCGGCGAGCACGACGCCGTTGCGCAAGCCCATCGAAAAACTGGTGCCCACCACGGTCTGCACCAGGGTGGTGTCGGTGGTCAGGCGGGAAATCACCTCGCCGGTCTGGGTGTGTTCGAAGAACTGCGGGCTCTGCCGCAGCACGTGGGCGTACACCGCGCTGCGCACGTCGGCGGTGACGCGTTCGCCCAGCCAGCTGACCATGTAGAACCGTGCGGCAGAAAACACCCCCAGCGCCACGGCCAGTGCGAACAGGCCGGCGAAATGCCAGGCAAGCGCGGCGCGGCTGGCCTGCGCGTGCGCCAGGCCGGCGTCGATCAGCCAGCGCAGCGCCAGCGGAAACGCCAGCGTGCTGCCCGCGGCCAGGATCAGGAAGGTCAGGGCCACGACGATGCGGCCGCGGTACGGGCGCAAAAACGGCAGCAGGCCGCTGAGCGAACGCATCGAACGGCTGCGTGGGCGCGGCTGCAGCGGCAGCGCGGTGGATGCGGCGTATTCGGCAGACATGGCAGGCATTACAGCACGCGCCCTACAAACCCGCGTGGACGCATGTCAATGTGCAATTGCGCAGTCGCCCGGAGAGCCCCCGCGGCGGTGCGGCCCCGGGCGCTGTCGGTATAGTGGCCGCATGACGCAGACTCCCCCTTCCGATCCAGCAGCCCCGGCCGGCGAGGAACCCGCGATCGCCCTTTACGGCGTGCGGCAGAACAACCTCAAACACCTCGACTTGCGCATCCCGCTGGGCAAAATCGTCGTCGTCACCGGTGTGTCAGGCTCGGGCAAGAGCTCGCTGGCGTTCGACACTGTGTACGCCGAGGGGCAGAGGCGCTACGTCGAAACCTTCTCGCCATACGCCCGCCAGTTCCTCGACCGCATGGACCGGCCGCAGGCCGACCGCATCGACGGCATTCCCCCGGCCATCGCCATCGACCAGACCAACCCGGTACGCACATCGCGCTCGACGGTCGGCACGATGACCGAGCTGGCCGATCATCTCAAACTGCTGTTTGCCCGCGCGGCCACGCTGTACTGCCGCAACTGCGGTGCGCCGGTGCGGCGCGATTCGGCGTCGAGCATCACCGCCGACGTGCAGCGCCGCGCCCGGCGGTACGACGGCGGGCTGCGTTGCGCCGTGGTGTTCGCCGTCGCCGTGCCGCCCGGGATGACGGTGGCAGACATCACGCAGCAGCTCGCCGCGCAGGGCTATACCCGGCTTCTCGGCGAACGCCGCACGGCGCAGGGCACGGTGCTCGACGTGGTGCAGGACAGGCTGCGGCTGCCCACCGACGACCCGGCGCGGCTGACTGCCGCGGTGGAAGCCGCGCTGCGCCTGGGCCGTGGACGCATCGAGGTGCGCGGGTTGGGCGGTGACACCACGCCGACGCTGCGCTGGCACTACTCGTCCGAGTTGCATTGCGCAGACTGCGACATCACCTACCGCGATCCCAGCCCGGGGCTGTTCAGCTTCAATTCGCCGGTGGGGGCGTGCGACACCTGCCGCGGTTTCGGCCGGGTGATCGGAGTCGATCTCGATCTGGTCATCCCAGATGGGCGCAAAACGCTGCGTGGCGGCGCGGTCAAGCCATGGCAGACGCCGAGTTTTGCCGAATGCCAGACCGACCTGGAGCGTTACGCGCCGCAGGCCGGGGTGCGGCTGGACGTGCCGTGGGCCGAGCTGACCGCCCGCGAGCGCGCCTGGGTGATCGACGGTGACCCGGACTGGCGCGGCGACTGGCAGCGGCAGTTCTACGGGGTGCGCCGTTACTTCGACTGGCTGGAAAGCCGTACTTACAAAATGCACGTGCGCGTGCTGCTGTCGAAGTACCGCAGCTACACCGTCTGCCCGGCATGCGCCGGGGCACGGCTGAAAACCGAGGCGCTGCTCTGGCGCATCGGCTCGGCGCAGCAGGCCGAACGCGCGCTGCGCCCGGCAGACGACGGTGGCGAGGCCTACCGGCGCTTTCGCCCTGTCGGCGTGCAGTGGAGCGAGGACAGGCTGGCGACGCTGCCCGGGCTGAATCTGCACGACATCAACGGCCTGCCCATCGGCCGGCTGCGCGAGCTGTTTGCCGATCTGGACCTGCCCGATCTGGCCGCGGCGGCCAGCGGCATGCTGCTCGACAACATCCGTTCGCGGCTGCGCTTTCTCGGCGACGTCGGCCTCGATTACCTGACGCTGGACCGGCAGTCGCGCACGCTGTCGGGCGGCGAGGTGCAGCGCATCAACCTGACCACGGCGCTGGGCACGGCGCTGACGCAGACCCTGTTCGTGCTCGACGAACCGTCCATCGGTCTGCACCCGCGCGACCTCGACCGCTTGAGCGGCGTGTTGCGCCGGCTCAACGAGGCGGGCAATTCGCTGCTCATCGTCGAGCACGACCCACAGCTCATGCGCACCGCCGACTGGCTGCTCGAACTCGGCCCGGGCCCCGGCGAGCGCGGTGGGCAGATCGTGTTCCAAGGCACGCTGCAGCGCATGCTGCAGGCCGACACGCTCACCGCGCGTTACCTGCGTGGGCAGGAGCAGGCCGCCAGCGCACTGCCGCGCCGCCGGGCGCTGCGCTGCGACGCTGACGGCAGCCTGCTCGCGCCGCGGTTGATCCTGCAGGGCGTGCGCGCGCACAACCTCCGGTCGATCGACGTGGCCATTCCGCTGGGGGCGCTGACTGCCGTCACCGGCGTGTCCGGCTGCGGCAAATCCACCCTGGTCGGCGACGTGCTCTACCCCGCGCTGGCGCGCGCGCTGGGCAAGGCCGCGCCGCCGCCGGGCGAGCACGACGCGCTGCTGGGCAGCGAGCAACTGGCCGACGTCGTGCTGGTCGACCAGTCGCCCATCGGCAAAACCGCCCGATCCAACCCGGTGAGCTTCGTCGGCGCATTCGACGGCGTGCGTGCGCTGTTCGCCGCGCTGCCGCAGGCGCGCGAGCGTGGCTATACCGCGGGCACGTTCAGTTTCAACAGCGGCGACGGTCGCTGCCCGGCATGCGGCGGGTCGGGCTTCGAGCACGTCGAGATGCAGTTCCTCTCCGACGTCTACCTGCGCTGCCCGGAGTGCAACGGCAAGCGTTACCGCGCCGAAATCCTCGAACTGCGTCTGCCGCTTCCCGGCGAGGCCGACGGTCTGACCATTGCCGACGTCCTCGACCTCACCGTGGCGCAGGCGCTGCAGCGTTTCTCCGCCCACGCCGACATCACCCGGCCGCTGCGCGCGCTGGCCGACGTCGGCCTGGATTACCTGCGGCTGGGACAGCCGACGCCGACGCTGTCCGGCGGCGAGGCGCAGCGGCTCAAACTCGCCGGCTTTCTCGCCGAAGCGGGCAAAACCCGCGGTGGTTTGGCACGCAAAGGGACTCTCTTCCTGGTCGACGAGCCGACCACCGGGCTGCACTTCGACGACGTCGCCCGTCTGTTGCGCGCGCTGCGCAAACTGCTCGACGGCGGGCACAGCGTGCTGGTCATCGAGCACAACCTGGACGTCATCGCCGCCAGCGACTGGGTCATCGACCTCGGCCCGGAGGGCGGCGACGCCGGCGGGCGGGTGGTGTTCGCCGGGCCGCCCGATGCGTTGGCGGGGTACGCGCCGTCGTTCACCGGGCGCGCGCTGGCCGCCGATGCCGCCTGGCGCCGGCAGCAGGCGACGCCATCGCCGGACGCCAGCCAGGCGGTCGCCACGGCCTACCGCCCGGAGCCTGCGGCCAACGCCGCCCTGATGCTGCGCGCCGCCGAACCCGATGCGTCGGACGAAACCGTCGGGCCGCACCTGGCCAGCGCGCTGCGTGCGGGCAAGGCGGGGTTCATCGCCATCCGCCAGGCGCGCGAACACAATTTGCGCGCGGTCGATGTGGACATTCCGCGCGGGCAGATGACGGTGATCACCGGTGTGTCCGGCTCGGGCAAATCGACACTGGCGTTCGACGTGCTGTTTTCCGAGGGCCAGCGGCGTTACCTCGAATCGATCAACGCCTACGCGCGGCAGTTCGTCCAGCCGGCGCCGCCGCCGGACGTCGAGGCCATCGTCGGCATCCCGCCCACCGTCGCCATCGAGCAGCGCACCAGCCGCGGCGGGCGCAAGAGCACGGTGGGCACGCTGACCGAGGCTTACCACTTCCTGCGCCTGATCTACGCCAAATGCGGCACGCAGTATTGCCCGGATTGCAACATCCCGATCGAGCCGCAGAGCATGGAGGCCATCGCCGCGCAACTGCTGCGCGACTGGCGCGGGCAGCGCATCGGTCTGCTCGCCCCGCTGGTGGTGCAGCGCAAAGGCTATTACACCGATCTGGCGGTGTGGGCGCGCAGCATGGGCTATACCCATCTGCGGGTGGATGGCGGCTTCGTGCCGACCGAGCCGTGGCCGCGGCTGGACCGCTTCAAGGAGCACACCATCGAGCTGCCCGTCGGCGACATCACCGTGCGCGCCGACAACGAGGAGGCGCTGCGCGACCTGCTGCGCCGCACCCTGGCGCTGGGCAAGGGCGTGGTGCTGGTGCTTGGCCCGCTGGACGGGCTGGCCGCGGTGATGCGCGGAGACCCCGCTGCGCCGCCGATGCACAGCCGACTGCTGTCGACCAAACGCGCCTGCCCGGGGTGCGGGCGCAGCTTCCGCGAGCTCGACCCGCGGCAGTTTTCGTACAACTCGCCCAGCGGCTGGTGTCCGACATGCTTCGGCACCGGCGAAGTTCTCGCCGGGTTCGACGCTACGCAAAGCGGCGAGGAGCAGGCCTGGCTGGACGCCGCCGAACCCGCGCCGGCGGCCACAGGCCGGGCGGCTGCAGGCGCTGCGGGCGCGGAGTGTCCCGCCTGTCACGGCGCGCGGCTCAACCGCGACAGCCTGGCGGTGCGGTTTCGCGGCGAGTCGATCGCCCAGCTCACCGCGCGCGACGTCGACGACGCGGCGCAATGGTTTGCCCGGCTCGAACTCAGCCCGCGGGAAGCCGACATCGCGCGCGATGCGTTGGCCGAAATCCGCACCCGGCTGGAATTTTTACGCCAGGTCGGCCTGGGCTATCTCGGGCTGGACCGCGCCGCGCCGACGCTGTCGGGCGGCGAGGCGCAGCGCATCCGTCTGGCGGCGCAACTCGGCAGCAATCTGCGCGGGGTGTGCTACGTGCTCGACGAGCCGACCATCGGCCTGCACCCGCGCGACAACCGCATCCTGCTCGATGCGCTGGCGGCGCTCAAGGCCAAGGGCAACACCCTGGTCGTGGTCGAGCACGACGAGGACACCATGCGCCGGGCCGACTGGCTGATCGACATCGGCCCCGGTGCCGGACGGCGTGGCGGGCAGGTCGTCGCCAGCGGGCCGCTGGCGCAGGTGTTGGCGCGCAGTGACACGCCGACGCTGCGCAGCCTGCTCGCGCCGATGCCGTGGCCGCTGCAGCCGCGACCGGCGACCACCGCCGACAGCCCGGCGATCCACCTGCGCGGTGCGCAGCGGCACAATCTGCGCGGCATCGACGTGCAGTTTCCGCGGGGGCGGCTGACCGTGGTCACCGGTGTGTCGGGTTCGGGCAAATCGACGCTGGCGCGCGACGTGCTGCTGCCTGCGTTGCGTCAGCGCATCGGCGGCGACCCCGGCGCGCTGCAGGGGGCCAGCGGTCTGGACGGCTGGGAAGGACTCGATCGCGTGCTCGAAGTCGACCAGACGCCGATTGGCAAAACGCCGCGTTCGTGCGCCGCCACCTATCTCGGACTGTGGGATGGCATCCGCCAGTTGTTTGCCAACACCGAGGAGGCGCGGATTCGCGGCTACACCGCCAGCCGGTTTTCGTTCAACACCGGCGCCGGACGTTGCCCGGTGTGCGAAGGGCAGGGGGCGGTGAAGGTGGAAATGAACTTCCTGCCCGACGTCACCGTGCCCTGCACCGAGTGCAACGGTCTGCGTTTCAACCCTGACACCCTGGCAGTGCGGCTGCGCGGACGCAACGCCGGGGAGGTGTTGCAGATGGAGGTCGACGAAGCTGCAGAGTTTTTTTCCGCGCACCGTAAGCTGCACCACGCGCTCAGGCTGTTGCAGGACGTCGGTCTGGGCTATCTGCCGCTGGGCCAGCCCAGCCCGTTTTTGTCCGGCGGCGAGGCGCAGCGCATCAAACTGGTGGCCGAACTCGCCAATCCGGCGGCGCGGCCGACGGTTTACGTGCTCGATGAACCCACGGTGGGGTTGCACAAGACCGACGTGGAAAAGCTCATCCGCGTGTTGCACCGTCTGACCGACGGCGGTCAGACGGTGATCGTCATCGAACACGATCTGGACCTGATGGCCAACGCCGACTGGCTGATCGATCTCGGCCCGGAAGGCGGTCAGGGCGGTGGCCGGCTGGTGATGCAGGGCCCGGTGAGTGCATTCCTGCGCCCCGGCGCTCCCGGGCATACGGCGCAGGCGCTGCAGGCGGCGTGGGCGCAGCACGCGTGCACGGCAGGGTGAACAGACTCTGGTCTTATGTCATATACAAGACTGTTTCATCCGGCGCGGGCGGCAGCATAGAATGGCCGCATCGTCACTCAAGGAGACTCCGCTCATGGATCCGCACATCCGCATCCCCGCCGGCGAAAAAATCACCGTCAATCCGGATTTTTCGCTGCAAGTTCCCGATCAGCCGATCATTCCGTACATCGAGGGCGACGGTACCGGCGTGGACATCACGCCGGTGATGATCAAAGTGGTCGACGCCGCGGTGCACAAGGCCTACGGCGGCAGGCGCCGCATCGCGTGGATGGAAATCTTCGCCGGGGAGAAGGCCACGCGGGTGTACGGCCCGGATGTCTGGCTGCCTGACAGCACCTTGCAGGTGCTCAAGGATTACGTGGTGTCGATCAAGGGGCCGCTGACCACCCCGGTGGGCGGCGGCATCCGCTCGCTCAACGTCGCGCTGCGGCAGGAGCTCGACCTCTACGTCTGCCTGCGCCCGGTGCGCTACTTCCAGGGGGTGCCTTCGCCGCTGAAGCACCCGGAAAAGACCGATATGGTGATTTTCCGCGAGAACTCGGAAGACATTTACGCCGGCATCGAATGGGCGGCCGAATCGGACGGGGCGAAAAAGGTCATCGACTTCCTCATCCGCGAGATGGGGGTGAAAAAAATCCGCTTTCCGGCGACCTCGGGCATCGGCGTCAAGCCGGTGTCGCGCGAGGGCACCGAGCGGCTGGTGCGCAAGGCCATGCAGTATGCGATCGACAACGACCGTAAGTCGGTGACCCTGGTGCACAAGGGCAACATCATGAAGTTCACCGAAGGCGCGTTCCGCGACTGGGGCTACGCGTTGGCGGCCAAAGAGTTCGGCGCGCAGCCGCTGGACGGCGGGCCGTGGATGACCTTCAAAAACCCGAAAACCGGGCGCGACATCGTGGTCAAGGACATGATCGCCGACGCCTTCCTGCAGCAAATCCTGCTGCGGCCGGACGAGTACGACGTGATCGCCACCCTCAACCTCAACGGCGACTACATTTCCGACGCGCTGGCGGCGCAAGTCGGCGGTATCGGCATTGCGCCCGGGGCCAACCTGTCGGACAGCGTGGCGATGTTCGAGGCCACCCACGGCACCGCGCCGAAGTACGCCGGCAAGGATTACGTCAACCCGGGGTCGGAAATCCTCTCCGCGGAAATGATGCTGCGCCACATGGGCTGGACGGAAGCCGCCGACCTGATCATTTCCAGCATGGAAAAGGCGATCCAGTCCCGGCGCGTCACCTACGACTTCGCCCGTCTGTTGCCCGATGCCACGCAGGTGAGTTGCTCGGGCTTCGGTCAGGTGATGATCGAGCACATGTGAACCGCCGCAGCGCCACGCAGTCCAAAAACCGCCAGTCCTGGCGGTTTTTGTTTGGGCAACCCGATGCGCAGGCGGTCTCTTGTATTTCCATTGCGCTGCCGCAAATGTGGGGGACGAGAGCGCCGACCAGGTCTGTCGCCACCGTCCGGAAATACCCTGTACGGCATCCAGAGACTGGCGGTTCTCCCTACAATTTTGACCATGGTTGCTGCATCTCATTCTCCCCATCCCGACGATGGCGGCTCGGTGGTCGTCGAGCGGCAGACGCTGCGGGTCAAACCGCCGGCGATGTACCAGGTCGTGTTGCTCAACGACAACTTCACGCCGATGGAATTCGTCGTCGCCGTGATCCAGCACTTTTTCAACAAGGACCGCGAAACCGCGACGCAAATCATGTTAAAAGTGCACCAGGAGGGGCGTGGTGTCTGCGGGGTTTATACCCGTGACATCGCGGCAACCAAGGTGGAACAGGTGATCGGAGCGGCCCGTCAGGCCGGTCACCCTTTGCAGTGTGTGATGGAAGCCATTTAGGAGGCTCGTGATGATTGCGCAAGAACTGGAAGTCAGCCTGCATATGGCTTTTGTCGAGGCGCGGCAGCAGCGCCACGAATTCATCACCGTCGAGCACCTGCTGCTCGCGCTGCTGGACAACCCGTCTGCCGCCGAAGTGCTGCGCGCCTGTTCGGCCAACCTGGACGATCTGCGTAAAAGCCTGACCGCGTTCATCAAGGAAAACACCCCCATCGTCCCGGGCGCGGACGATGTCGACACGCAGCCGACGCTGGGGTTCCAGCGGGTGATCCAGCGCGCCATCATGCACGTGCAGTCGACCTCCAACGGCAAAAAAGAGGTCACCGGCGCCAACGTGCTGGTGGCGATTTTCAGCGAAAAAGACTCGCATGCGGTGTACTACCTGCACCAGCAGGGGGTGACGCGGCTGGACGTGGTCAACTTCCTGTCGCACGGCATCCGCAAATCCGAACCCGTCGAGCCGGCAAAGTCCGCGTCGAATGCGAACGAGGAATCGGCAGAGGACAAGGAAGCGAAGGAATCGCCGCTGGATCAGTTCACGCAGAACCTCAACGCGCTGGCGCAGCAGGGCAAGATCGACCCGCTGATCGGCCGTGAGCAGGAGGTCGAGCGCGTCATCCAGGTGCTGTGCCGGCGGCGCAAAAACAACCCGCTGCTCGTCGGCGAGGCCGGGGTGGGCAAGACGGCAATCGCCGAGGGGCTGGCCTGGCGCATCACCGAGGGGCAGGTGCCCGCCATCCTCGAAGATGCGGTGGTGTATTCGCTCGACATGGGCGCATTGCTGGCCGGCACCAAATACCGTGGCGATTTCGAGCAGCGGCTCAAGGCCGTGCTCAAACAGCTCAAGGACAAGCCGCACGCGATTCTGTTCATCGATGAAATCCACACCCTGATCGGTGCCGGCTCGGCGTCGGGCGGCACGCTCGACGCCAGCAACCTGCTCAAGCCTGCGCTGTCTTCCGGGCAGTTGCGTTGCATTGGCGCCACGACGTTCACCGAATACCGGGGAATTTTCGAGAAGGATGCCGCGCTGTCGCGTCGCTTCCAGAAAATCGACGTCGTCGAGCCTAGCGTGCAGCAGACGGTGGAGATCCTGCGCGGCCTGAAATCGCGTTTCGAGGAGCACCACGGGGTGAAGTATTCGCCCGGCGCGCTGTCGGCTGCTGCGGAGCTGTCGGCCAAGTACATCAACGACCGGCATCTGCCCGACAAGGCGATCGACGTCATCGACGAAGCCGGTGCAGCGCAGCGTATCCTGCCCAAGAGCAAGCAGAAAAAGACCATCGGCAAAATCGAAATCGAGGAAATCATTTCCAAGATCGCCCGGGTGCCGGTGCACAGCGTGACCACCGACGACCGTGCCAAGCTGAAAAACCTCGACCGCGACCTGAAAAACGTCGTCTTCGGTCAGGATGCGGCGATCGACGCGCTGGCCGCGGCGATCAAAATGGCGCGCTCCGGGTTGGGCAAGCCCGACAAGCCGATCGGTGCGTTTCTGTTCAGCGGCCCCACCGGTGTCGGCAAGACCGAAGTGGCGCGGCAGTTGGCGTTCACCCTGGGTGTCGAACTCATCCGTTTCGATATGTCGGAATATATGGAGCGGCACACGGTGTCACGGCTGATCGGCGCGCCGCCGGGTTATGTCGGCTTCGACCAGGGCGGGTTGTTGACCGAGGCCGTGACCAAGAAGCCGCACGCGGTATTGCTGCTCGACGAAATCGAAAAGGCGCACCCGGATGTGTTCAACGTTCTGCTGCAGGTGATGGACAGCGGCACGCTGACCGACAACAACGGCCGCAAGGCGGATTTCCGCAACGTCATCCTCATCATGACGACCAACGCCGGCGCGGAGACCATGCAGAAATCGACCATCGGTTTTACCACCCGGCGCGAGCAGGGCGATGAAATGGCCGACATCAAACGCCTCTTCTCGCCCGAGTTCCGCAACCGGCTCGATGCCATCATCAGCTTCAAGCCGCTCGACGAAGCCGTGATTCTGCGCGTGGTCGACAAATTCCTGCTGCAGCTCGAAGCCCAGCTCGCGGAAAAGAAGGTGGAAATCTCCTTCTCCGACGCGTTGCGCAAATACTTGGCCAAGGCCGGGTTCGACCCGCTGATGGGGGCGCGGCCGATGCAGCGGCTGATCCAGGACACGCTGCGGCGGGCGCTGGCCGACGAACTGCTGTTCGGCCGGCTGGTCGATGGCGGCCGCGTGTCGGTGGATATCGACCCGACCGCGGCGGAAAAAGACCGCATCAAGCTGGACATCACCCCGCTGGAGCCCAGGCCACGCAAAAAAGAAGCCGAGGACGCAGCAGCGTGAACCGCGCCGCATCGGCACACTCGATCGACTGCTGACGGCGGGTCCGCTGCCGCCAGCGAAAATCTCCAGACGCCCCGCACCGCGGGGCGTTTTCGTCTGCGCGCCGCCTCTGTGCTGCGCGGCGCTTTCCGCCACCGGCGTGTCGCCGTGCGGGCGCATGGCCCATCGGGCGGATGAGCTGCATCCTTTTTCACCCGCGTTCGTCTTCACGGGTAGACCGCACCTTCGCGGTTTTTGTGCAAAGGAACAGAGTTGTCATGAACACCCAAGTCCAACCTTCGACCGTGCGCACGACGGCCCCCGCCGCCTGGCGCGCCTGGGTGCTGCCGGTGCTGTATGTGCTGGGCTGGTTCGTTGTCTACAGCCAGTTGGAACCGGCCACCGACGCGGTCATGCGCTGGCTGGCTGCGGCGACCGGCATGGCACCGAACGGCCATCTGTACGGCGCGGTGAGCTTTTTCATTTTTGAGGTGCCCAAGGTGCTGCTGTTGCTGGCGCTGATCGTGTTTGTCGTCGGCGTGATCCAGACCTTTTTCACGCCGGAGCGCACCCGTGCCATCCTTGCCGGCAAGCGCCAGGGCGTGGGCAATGTGCTCGCTGCCACACTGGGCATCGTCACGCCGTTCTGTTCGTGCTCGGCGGTGCCCTTGTTCATCGGCTTTCTCACCGCCGGCGTGCCGCTGGGGGTGACGTTTTCCTTCCTGGTGTCGGCGCCGATGGTCAACGAAGTGGCGCTGGCGCTGCTATTTGGCATGTTCGGCTGGAAAATCGCCGCGCTTTACCTCGGTCTCGGGCTGGCCGTGGCCATCGTCGCCGGCGTGGTGATCGGGCGCATGAACCCGGTCAAACTCGTCGAGCCGTGGGTGTTCGACATTCCTGCGGTGCACGGCGAAGACACCGGGATGAGCTGGCAGGCGCGTTTCGCCCAGGGGTGGAGGCATGTGCGCGACATCGTGCTCAAGGTCGCGCCGTACATCGTCGCCGGCGTCGGTGTGGGCGCGTGGATCCACGGCTATGTGCCGCAGGACTTCATGGCGCACCTGATGGGCAAGAGCGCGTGGTGGTCAGTGCCGCTGGCGGTGCTCATCGGCGTGCCGATGTATTCCAACGCTGCCGGGATCATCCCGGTGGTGCAGGCGCTGCTGGGCAAGGGCGCGGCGCTGGGCACGACCCTGGCGTTCATGATGGCCGTGACCGCCTTGTCCTTCCCGGAATTCATGATTCTCAAAAAAGTGATGAAACCCAGGCTGATCGCGCTGTTCGCCACAGTGGTGGCGGCAGGCATCATTGTCGTGGGCTATGTATTCAACGCGGTGATGTAACCGCTTTTCTTTCCAGGAGGCCATATGCGCAACGTCAAAATCCTCGGCACCGGTTGTGCCAACTGCAAGACCACACAAAAACTGGTCGAAGAAGTCATCAAAGCCAAGAACGTGCAGGCGCAGGTGGACAAAGTCGAGGACATCCCCTCGATCATGCAATACGGTGTGATGAGCACGCCCGGTGTGGTGATCGACGGCAAGGTCGTGCATGCCGGCAGCGTCCCCAGCCGGGCACAGGTGGAAAGCTGGTTCGGAGCATGAGCATGGCAAACAGCTCGTTGAAGCCGATTGCGGCGGCGTCGTTCGCCGCCGTCCTCTTGACCGCGGGTGCTGCGCTGATGCAGACCGTCAGCGCAGCCGACTCGTCCACCTGGACGCAAAAGGTCATCACCCCGGAGACCGCGCTCAAGGCGGCGCAGGCGGCCAAAGCCGAGTGCGCCAGGCGCGGCTGGCAGGTGACGGTGGCCGTGACCGACCCGGCGGGGCTGCCGCTGGTCGTGCTGCGTGATCGCTACGCCGGCTGGCATACCCTGGCCGCGGCGGAAGGCAAGGCGCGCACCGCGGCGAGCTGGCGCGACGCCACCAGCGCGGTGGCCGCGCGGGTCAACAAGCCGGATTCGGCCGAGCAGGCGATCAAAAACCTGCCAGGGGTGGTGATGATCGGCGGCGGACTGCCGATCGACGCCGCCGGGCAGATGGTCGGGGCCATCGGCGTATCGGGTGCTCCGGGTGGGGACAACGACGACGTCTGCGCCAAGGCCGGCATTGCCGCGGTCGAGGGCGAGCTCGCATTCTGAGTTGACACCACATCGACTGGTCGGGCCGCGGTGGCAAGGGTTTGCTGTTGCCGCGGCACAACGTCAGCAGCCTGTGCTGGCGCTGAAGGCCTGACTTGGTCATGCGGCCAGAAGAGCATAGTGACGACAATCCCAGCATGCGCTGTACACCGAGTCTGTCCGTCCTCCCCAGTCGTTTGTGCATTCTGCGCCGGACGTCGCGGAGGAAAGGCAGGGGTCGGGCAGGCAGAAGCGGGTAAAACATGATGGCTTTTCGTCCGACGTCGGCGGATACGACCCCAACCGGGTTGACCACGGCTGAGGCTATGCTGCGGCTGGCGCGCGATGGCCCCAATCTGCTGCCCGGCGCTGCGCCCAAGACCGCCTGGGCCATCGTGCTGGGCGTGCTGCGCGAGCCGATGTTCCTGATGCTGCTGGCCGCCGGCGGCATCTATCTGCTGCTGGGCGACAAGGGCGAGGCGCTGTTCCTGCTCGGCTTTGTTTTCGTCGTCATCGGCATCACCCTGGCGCAGGAGCGCAAGACGCAGCGCGCGCTGGAGTCGCTGCGGGATCTGTCGGCCCCGCGCGCACTGGTCGTCCGGGATGGTCGTGAGCAGCGCATCGCCGGGCGCGACGTGGTCGTGGGCGATCTGCTGGTGCTGCACGAAGGCGACCGCGTTCCTGCCGACGCGCAACTGGTGTCCGGCCAGCTCGACGTCGACGAGTCGCTGCTCACCGGCGAGGCCGTTCCGGTGAGCAAATTGCCCGACGCCGTGGTGCATGCCGCGGCGTCGCCGGGCGATGCCGCTGCCGCCGCGCTGTTTGCCAGCACGGTGGTGACCAAGGGGATCGGGCAGGCGGTGGTGACGGCCACGGGGGCGCGCACCGCGGTGGGCGGCATCGGCGCCGCGCTGGCGACCACGGCCGAGATCGACTCCGGTTTGCAGCGCGCCTCGGCGGCGCTGATCCGCAACCTCACCCTGGTCGCGCTGACCCTGGCGCTGGCCCTGGTGGTGCTGAGCTGGCTGTGGGACGGGCGCACGCTGCTGGACAGCCTGCTGTCGGGCATCGCGTTGGCCATGGCCATCTTGCCGGAGGAAATTCCGGTGATTCTCACCGTGTTTCTCGCGCTGGGCGCCTGGCGGCTGTCCAGGGTCAAGGTGCTGACGCGCCGCGTGCCCGCGGTCGAGGCGCTGGGGGCGATCACCGTGCTGGCGGTGGACAAAACCGGCACGCTGACGCAAAACCGCATGCAGGTCGCGGCGCTGGCGGTGGAAGATGCCGCGTTCGACGCCGCTACTGCCGAACTGCCCGAGCGCTTTCACACCCTGGTCGAGTTCGCCATGCTGGCCACGCCGCTGGACCCGTTCGACCCGATGGAAAAGGCCATTCAGGCGTTCGGCCATGCGCGGCTGCAGGGCACCGAGCATGTCCACGACGACCGCAGCCCCGCCCGGCAGTACGACCTCGGGCCCGACATCCTGGCGATGACCCGGGTGTTTGCCACCGCGCACCCGCAGGTCTATACGCTGGCGACCAAGGGGGCGCCCGAGGCGGTGGCTGATCTTTGCCATTTGCCGGCAACCTCCCGGCAGGCCATTCAGCAACAGGTCGAGGCCATGGCGGCGCGCGGCTTGCGCGTGCTCGGCGTGGCGCGCGGCTGCTGGCAGGCGCCTGCACCCGGTGCGGCATGGCCGGCGAGCCAGCATGATTTCGATTTTGAGTTTCTCGGCCTGGTCGGGCTGATCGACCCGCCACGCGCGGAGGTGCCTGCGGCGATCGCGCAGTGCCGCGCCGCCGGGGTGCGCATCGTCATGCTCACCGGAGACCATCCGGCCACGGCGCGGGCCATTGCCGCGCGGGTCGGGCTGTCCGAGCGCGCCGCGGTGGTCACCGGCGCGGAACTTGCCGCGCTCGACGACGCCGCGCTACGCGACCGGCTGCGCGGCGTGGACGTTTGCGCCCGCCTGGCTCCCGAGCACAAACTGCGCCTGGTGCGTGCGCTGCAGGCCGACGGTCAGGTGGTGGCGATGACCGGCGACGGGGTCAACGACGCCCCGGCGCTCAAGGCGGCCGACGTGGGCATCGCCATGGGGGAACGCGGCACCGACGTGGCGCGCGAAGCCGCGGCGCTGGTCCTGCTCGACGACAGTTTTGCCAGCATCGTGCAGGCCATCCGCGGCGGACGGCGGATTTTCGACAACATCACCAAGGCCACACGTTTCACCTTCGCCGTGCATGTGCCGATCGTTGCGCTGGCGCTGCTGCCGCCGTTGCTGCATTGGCCGGTGGTGCTGCTACCGGTGCACATCGTGCTGCTCGAACTGCTCATCGATCCGGCGTGTTCCATCGTGTTCGAGGCCGAGCCGGCCGCCGCCGATGCCATGCAGCGCCCGCCGCGGCCGCTGACCGCCAGCCCGTTCACCCTCGACAACATCGGCTTTGCCTTGCTGCAGGGGCTGGGCATCGCCGCCGTGCTGCTCGCCGGCCATGCGCTGCTGCAGCAGGGCACGGCGTGGCCTGAAGGTGATTTGCGGCTGGCGGTGTTTACCGCGCTGGTTGTGGCGCTGTTCTTGCTGATCCTGGCCAACCGCGATCTGCACCGTGCGGCGTTGTTCAACCTGCGTGGCGACAACCCCTGGCTGTGGCGGATGATCGCTGCCGTGGCTGCGGTGCTGGCGGCCGTGCTGCTGATCCCCGCGCTGCGCCATGTCATGGGATTTGCCGGGGTCACTGCGCCGCCCTTGCTCGCCGCGCTCGGCCTGGTGCTTTTGTGCGGCCTGTGGCTGCAGGGTTTGCGCCTGGTGTGGGGACGGCGTCTGGGTGAGCGCGGGTTGACGCGACGGCTGTGGAGCTGACGTGGATCAAGCGTGCGGCGGAGCCGCAGCATCCGCCAGCATCCTTTTGCCACCCGCTGCGTCTTCTTGCATGACAACCGCGAACGAACCTGGGAGGTTTGGATGCTGACCTACGACGTGACCCTCGACCGCATCGACGCCAACGGCAGCACGGTGCGGTGCAAAACCGCCTGCATCGCCGTCGATTCGGCGCTCGCAGGCCGTGCCGATGCCTTCAACCCGGCCGAGCTGCTGCTCGCTGCGGTGGGCGCCTGCATGCTGAAAAACATCGAGCGCGTTGCCCCGATGCTGCATTTCCGCTTCCGCGGCGTGCACATCAGCGTGCATGGCGAGCGGCAGGATGCACCGCCCAGGATGCAGCGCATCAGCTACCGCATCGTCGTCGACAGCGACGAAGCCGATCACCGTCTGGCTCTGCTTCACCGCAATGTGCAGCAGTTCGGTACGGTGTTCAATACCGTGGCTGGCGGCACGCCGCTCGACGGCTCGATCGAGCGCGGCAGCCTGTCCGTTCCTCCCGTCAGCGGTGCATCGTCATGAGCCGTTCCGTTCCGCTTCCCCCGTATCTGCCGCTGCGCCGCATGGCCTGCGCCGCGGTGCTCGCCGTGGCCGCCGCCGCGCCGGCGGCATCAGCCGACTCCACGCTGCCGCAGGCTGCAGCCTCAATGCCGGCAACGCAGGCCGCGGCGCCCGCCGATCTGGCCGGCGTGCTGCAGACCATCGCCGCGCGCGCGCCCGACGTGCTCGCCGCGCAGGCGGCCACGGCGCAGGCCAGCGCCCAGGTGCGGCAGGCGCGCGCAGCGTGGTTCGGCAAGGTCGATGCCTACGCCTTGTCGCAGCACTACAACGATCCGCGCCTCACCCGCCCCATCACCCTGCCGCCAAACGTGGCGGCGTACCCGTTTTCTGCCGACCAGTTCGGCTACGGGCTGAACGCCCAATTGCCCATCGACTTGAGCGGGCAGATCGCTGCCGAGGTCGATGCCGCGCGCGCCCACGCCGCCGGGGCCAG
Source organism: Pseudomonadota bacterium (assembly GCA_021799355.1). Taxonomy (GTDB): domain Bacteria; phylum Pseudomonadota; class Gammaproteobacteria; order Burkholderiales; family Burkholderiaceae_C; genus Thiomonas. The sequence continues at coordinate 43,794 of JAJZAQ010000007.1, read as the reverse complement.
GTGGAGCGCCGAGGACGTGCGCCTGCGCGCGCTGCTGCAGGGGGCCACGTTGTACCGCAATCTGCAGGCGCTGACCGGGCAGCGCCAGGCGCTGGACGGGCAACTGGCGGCGCTGCAGGCGAGCGTGCGCGTTGCCCAGGCCGGGTTGAAGGCGGGCGACATCGCCCGCGTCAACCTGCTGCGCGTGCAGGCGGCTGTGGCCGCGGTACAGGCGCAGATCGCCGGCGTGGACGGCCAGGAGCGCAAGCTGCGCGCACAGCTCGCGGCGTTGATGGGGGTGGAGGATTTCACCGCGGCGGTGGCGGTGCCCGACAGCGGGCCGGCGCATTTTCCCGCCAACCCCAATGTGCCGCCGCCGGCGCTGCAGGCGGCGCGCAGTGCGCTGCAGGCCAGCCAGGACAAGGTGCGTGCGGCGCAGCGCGCGCAGCTGCCGCAGTTCGCCGCCACGGCCAACTGGAACCGGAACGCCGTGCACTGGGACAACCGGCCGATCGACACCTGGCAATTCAACCTCGGCGTCACGTTCAACCTGTGGTCGGGTGGCGCGCAGACCAGCGCCATCGACGCCGCGCAGGCTGCCGCCGATCAGGCGCAGCAGCAGCTGCAGGCGGCGCAGGACACGCTACGCGCGGCGCGCGACGGCGCGGTGGCGCTGTGGAGCGCGCAGGAACAGGCGTACCGGGCGGCAGAGTCCGGCCTGCGCGCCGCTGCCGAAAGCGCGCGCATCGAGCAAGACCGCTTCAAACACGGTTTGGGCTCGGCCACCGATCTGATCGACGCCGAGGCCGCGCTGGCCAGCGCGCGTGCCAGCGTGGCCGGCGCGCTGGCCGGCTGGTGGCAGGCCGACGACGCCTTGCGCTACGCCTACGGCCAGGCTCCCGCCGCGCTGCACGACACCGCCTCACCCTCTTCGAGCATTCAGCCATGAACACGCCCGTCAACCCCTCCGCCGCGCCCACCCCACGCAAGCGCAAGCCCTGGTTTTTGCTGCCCATCCCTCTGGTGCTGATCGGCTCCGGGGCGTGGCTGCATTTTCACCGCCTGCATCAGGCCGACGCCAGCCCACCTGCCGAGGTCGCGCCGTGGGCGGTGCAGGTGGGCACAGTCGGGCGCGGCACGGTGGCCTCGACGGTGCAAACCCTCGCCACGGTCGAGGCGCCGACGCTCATCACCCTCACGCCGCAAATCCAGGGCACGGTGACCTTCGTCGGGCCGCGCGCCGGCGAAGCAGTGCGCCGCGGGCAGGTGCTGGTGCGCATCGACGCCCGCGCCATCGCCAGCAATCTCGCCGCACTGGAGCAGCAGCGAGTGGCCGCCCGCGCCAACGCCGATTACGCCGCCAAGCAGCAGGCGCGCATCGACGCCGTACTGGCCGAGGGCGGGGTGAGCCAGGCGCAGGCCGACCAGGCGCGCACCGCCACCGCCGCCGCGCGTGCCGCGGTGCAGGCGCTGTCGGACCAGATCGCGGCGCAGCAGGTGCAACTCGGTTACGCCGACATCCGCGCGCCGCAGGACGCAGTGGTGGCGCAGCGTCTGGTCGAGGTCGGCGACACCGCCGCGCCCGGCAAACCGGTGTACCAGCTTACCGCGGGCAAAGGCGCCGTGGTGCGGCTGAGCCTTCCGGCAGAGCAGCTTGCCCAGGTCCAACCCGGGGACACGCTGCACCTCACCCAGGGCAGCCAGACGCTCGACCTGACCGTGGCGCGGATCGCGCCGGCAGTCAACGCCGCCGGGCTGGGGACGGTCGAGGCCGATGCCACCAGCGCTCCGTTTGGCCTGCCCAGCGGCAGCACGGTGACGGCGACCCTCGCATTGCACAGGCAGACGCAGCCCACGCTGACCGTGCCCGTGGCGGCGCTGGTGGGCAGCGGGGCGCAGGCGCACGTGCTGGCGTTCACCCCCGGCGCCAGGGCGGGTGAGCCGGGGCGGCTGCGCGTGGTGCCGGTGAAGGTGCTGCGCGAGGGCGCCAACGCCGCTGCGGTCGACGGCGCGTTGCGTGTGGGCGAGCCGGTGGTCGTCGGCCAGACTGCCGTGCTGGCGCAAATGCGCGACGGCCAGGCCGCGGTGACTGCGGCGGGAGCAGCGCAATGAGCCTGATGCAACGCCTGCTCGGCAGGCCGCACGCCATCGTCGCCGTCGCCCTGCTCGTCGTGGTGGCGGGGATCGCGGCGTACTTCACCATGCCGATGAATCTGTTTCCCGACACCAACCGGCCAATGGTCACCGTGGTGACGCAATGGCCGGGAGCGCAGGCCAGCGACGTCGAACAGGATGTGACCCACCCGATCGAAACCCAGCTGTCGGCGATCGACGGCGTGCGCCGCGTCACCTCGGTGTCGCGTGACCAGGTGTCGGCGGTGACGGTCGAGTTCGAATACGGCAACGACATCGACATCGCCGCGACCAAGGTGCTGACCGAGCTCAAGCGGGTGGAGGCCAGCCTGCCCGCGGGCAGCCGCGCGCCGGTGATTTTCCGCATCACCAACGCCGCGCAGCCGGTCACGGTGCTCGCGCTGACCCCGGCGCAGCACTCCGGTCTCGGCCTGTCCGAGGTGCGGCGCATCGCCGAAAACCAGTTCCGCGACCGGCTGCTGCGCATTCCGGGCGTGGCCGAAGTCGAAGTGTTCGGCGCGCATGAACGCCAGGTGCAGGTCGATCTCGACCGCAGCGCGCTGGCGGCACACCATCTCGGTGTGGCGCAGGTGGCCGCGGCGCTGGCGGCGAGCAACATCACCGCGCCCGAAGGGCTGGTGCACCGCGACGGTTTCCGCTTTCTCCTCACCCTCGACAGCCTGGCGCACAACCCGCAGCAACTCGCCGACGTGCAGGTGCCGCTGCCCGGCGGCGGCTTCGTCCGCGTCGGCGACCTGGGCACCGTGGCCTGGGGCGATGCCGACCCGACCGCGCTGTACCGCGGCAACGGCCAGGCGGCGATCGCCGTGTCGCTGCTGCGCGGCGAAAACGGCTACGCCGCGACCACCGCGCGCAATATCGACGCCGCCTTGCCCGCGATCCGTGCCGAATTCCCCATGCTGCACATCGAACAGGCCGACGGCCAGTTGCGGCTGATCGACCTGACGGTGGACAACATGCTCGGCGCGCTGCGCGATGCGCTGATCATGACGGTGTTCGTCATCCTGCTGTTTCTCGCCGACACCCGCGCCGCCTTCATCACCGCGCTGTCGCTGCCGTTCACCTACCTGCTCACCTTTCTGGTGATGAAGCTCATCGGCTACGAGTTCGACATGATCACCCTCACGGCCATCATCATCGCCGTGGGGCTGCTGGCCGACGATGCCATCGTGGTCATCGAAAACATCGAGCGGCGCATGCGCGAGCATGGCGAATCCGGCCTGGCCGTGGCCGCCAGCGGCACGCAGGAAGTGATGCTCGCCGTGCTCTCGGGCACCATCGCCAACGCCGTGGTGCTGCTGCCCATCGTGTTCATCGGCGGGTTTGTGCAGACGGTGCTGCGGCCGTTGTCGGTCAGCCTAATCGTCGCGCTGTCGGCGTCGTTCATCGTCGCCGTGACCATCATTCCGCTGCTCACGCCCTGGCTGCTCAAACCCGGGGCGCGCGACCCGCTGCGCCGGCCGCTGTCGCTGTTCGACACCTGGGTGCTGCAGCCGCTCAAGCGCTTTTACGCCCGGGCAGTGAGCTGGGCGCTGGACCATCCCAAGCGCGTGCTGTTCGTCGCCTTGCTGCTCACCGTGGTGTCTCTGCGCCAGCTGCCGGTGGTCGGGCGCGAGCTCATGCCGCTGATGGATTCCGGCATCACCCAGATCAGTTTCGAGGCGCAGCCCGACACCGGGGCGGCGCAGATGCAGCGCATCGCCGAACAGGTCGATGCGGCCGTGCGTGCCGCGGTCAAGCCGCAATGGCTGATTTCCACCTCGACCGTGGTCGGCGCCGAACCCGAGGACAAATCGTTCGGTGCGGCGCGCACGTTTTCCCAGGGCATGACCACGGTGAACCTGGTCGATCGTTTCCACCGCAGCGAAACCATTTTCCAGATCAACAAGGACATCCAGGCAAGGGTGCGCGCCATTCCCGGAGTGATCGACGCCAACGCCGTGGTCTATGGCGCCACGCCGCTGTCGTCGATCCGCGGCACCGTCGACCTGATGGTCAGCGGCCCGGACTGGCGGGTGCTCGACCAGATTGCCGACGACATCGAACGCCGTCTGGCCAAGGTCGGCGGGCTCACCGGCTTCGAGCGGTCGTGGCAGGGCGATTCCAAGCGCCTGCAGCTCGACGTCGACGCCGCCAAGGCGGCTGCCTACGGCCTGACGCCGGCTGCGATCGCGCAGCAGGTGGCGGCGCAGGTCAACGGCATTCCCGGCGGCAGCCTGCGGGTGCAGGGCGAAAACAGCATCCCGGTGTGGGTGCGGCTGCGCGCGGACGAGCGCTCAAGCCCTGCAGCCGTTGCCGCGCTCAACCTCACCGCTCCCAACGGCGCCATCGTGCCACTGGCGCAGGTGGCCACGGTGCGAACCACTTACGCGCCCACGGCGTACACCCACCAGAACCTGGTGCGCACGGTCGATGTGATCGGCTACCGGCGCAACATCGCCGTGACCGCGCTCGACGATCATGTCGCCCAAGCGCTCAAAGGGCTGCAACTGCCGCGCGGCTACACCCTGTCCGACGAAGGCGAGATCAAGGAGATGAACGCCTCGTTCGAGCGTCTGGGCCAGTCGCTGGCGCTAGGCATCGTGCTGCTCGCCGTCGTGCTCATCATCGCTTTCCGCTCGTTCGTCACGCCCATCGCCATCCTCGTGACCCTGCCGCTGTCGGTCATCGGCGCCGCATGGGCCATGCTCATCGCCAACAAGCACGGCTGCATGCCGTCGTTCATGGGGCTGATCCTGCTCATGGGCATCATTGTCAAAAACGGCATTTTGCTGGTGGATTTCGCCCAGGAGGCGCTCAACCGTGGCGTGCCGCTCAAGCAGGCCATCCTGCAGGCGGTGGACCTGCGCACCCGCCCGATCCTGATGACGGCCACGGCGGCTGCAGTCGGCATGGTGCCGGTGGCGTTCGAATGGGCCGTCGGCCTGGAGCGCCTGTCGCCGCTGGCGGTGGTGGCCATCGGCGGTCTGATCGCCGGCACGTTTCTCACCCTGCTGATCGTGCCGGTGCTGCTGTTTTTGCTGCTAAAGCGGCGCTACGCCGGGCGCGGCCAGGCGGACGAGGCCGATCAGCCAGCGACCTCAGCCTGATCGTCCCGTTGCGATCGCGGGCCGTCACATCGCAGCAGCACGCCTACGCGCCGACAACGCAGATATCCTGTGCAGGAGGCTGGCGCCGACTCAAAGCGATGACACAAAATCCGCCGCCGATGGCCGTTTGCGGTTCGGTTTGGCCTTGCTCACCGTGCCGATGACGACAAAGCAGATGGCTTTTTCGTTCGGCGCAAGCGCAAACAGCGTACGTAAGGCCACCGAGTCCATCGCCTGACCGCTGACCAGGCCGGAGCCAAACCCTTGCGCCTGCGCGGTCAGCAGCATGTTCTGCAGCGCGCAGCCCAGCGACACCAGACGCTCGGTCGGCGGAATCTCGGCATGGCCGTCGTCGCCAAGCCGGGCGATGGCCAGGGCGAGAAACGGAGCACGCACCGCCTTGGCCCGTGCATCCTCGCGTTGTTCCGCTGTGGCGCAGGGGTCGCGCTCCACCAGTGCCTGGACAAAGGCCTCACCAAGCGACTGCCGTGCACGGGCGGAGACCTGCACAAAGCGCCAGGGCAGAATCAGGCCGTGATCAGGCGCTTGCGCTGCCGCCTGCCAGAGCAGTGCCACCTGATCGGGCGTCGGTCCCGGGTCGGTCAGCCGTTTGGGTGAGACCTGCTGTCGACGGGCGATGAGTTGGCCGGCGAATTCGGCAAGGTCGGTGGGTTCGGCAAGGAACATGACGCATCCATCAGCGCGTTGAATGGAAAAAACGGGCCTCGATCGAGGCCCGGTCGAGACGGCCGCTTGAGGAGCGAAGCGGCGTCCGCCGTGGTGTCGCCACGGCAGACCGCACTCGAAAAGCCTTGTTGATGCGGCGGCGGGCTCACCCTTCGTATAGCCGGCTCTTGGTCGAAACCGTGCGCTGCCAGTCCGGCATCGAGCCGATACGGCGAATGTCGGCCCAACTGCCCTTGTAGTACGGCAAGAAGTGCACGTCCATTGCGGTGCTCGTTACCGAGCCCTGTACGCCCTTGGGCGCGCCGAACACCATGAAAGTCGTACCGGGTTTGAGCGTGGCTTCAGGGTAAGCCATCGCCGTGGTGGCACCGTTGTCGTTGTAGACCTCGACGACGTCAGTCGCCTTGATGCCGAGCCCGGCCATATCTTGCGGGTTCATCTGGATGATCGCCATGGGGTAGCGGTCGGTAATGAACTTGTCGTACTGGTTGTTGTACCAGGACTGCCAGACTTCATTGAGCCGGCCGTTGTTCACGTAGAACCTGAACTTGGCCTTCTGCTCGGCTGCCGGTTTCAGAAGGCCGGCCCATTTCGCCGGAAACACTTTGGCCTTTCCACTCTTGGTGCCGAATTTGCCGTCGGTGTAGAGCATGTCGGTGCCGATCATCTTGTCGCCCTCGACCCGCTTGACGGGCAATTGCACCCCGTTGTTTCCGGCCTTGCGCAGCAGATCGTAGGTGACGAGGTGCCCGGTGTCGCCGCCCTGGCTGTCGATTTCACCCGATCCAGGCTGGCCGGCGCGACGGAAGCCGTCGTTGAACGCGTCTTCCTCGGTGGCCCATTCGAAGCCCTCGAAGCGCTTGGCCATTTTGACGTTGCCTTCCTTCTCGTACATCACCTTGATGGTGTTGGCGATGCGCGCGGCGATCAGGCAATCGGGCAGCGCTTCGCCCGGCGGGTCGATGAATTTTTCGCTCAACCGCATGCGGCGCTCGCCGTTCATCGACGTCAGGTTCATCTCGCCAGACTGCGCGGCTGGGAACATGACATGCGCGGCCTCGGCGAGCATGGTCGGGTAGATGTTCATCATGCCGACGAACAGCCCGCCTTTTTGCGTCGCGGCGTAGATGACGTCGACCATTTCCTGCGGTGTCGCGCCGCGCGCTTTGGCCATGGCGGCGCGCACGATCTGGCTGCGGCGGATCACGGCTTCACGCAGCGCCTGCGCGTTGTTGGTCGTCTGGAAGCTGTTGCACGCCCAGTAGGTCATCATCTTGCCCTTGCCGTTGATCAGGTAGTCGTCGACCTCGATTAGCTTGTCGTGCATCGGAATGGGGAAGTTGGCCGCGGGGTAACGCGACTTGGGCTCGGGATACGCAGGACGGCAATAACCCTCCTGGTGGCCGCCCATGCGCACCCAACCGGTGCCGCGGCGACCGACGTTGTGCGTGGCCACGACCACCGCGCCCATGGCCTGCTCGGTGACGTAGTTGTTGTTGCCCCAGATGATGCCTTTCTCGAAGGCGTGCATCACCCGTGGCAGCTTGCCCGGCGCCTTGGGTTTGTAGCTCCACTCCGCTGCCTGCTTGATCTGCGCCACCGGCAGGCCGGTGATGCGGCTGCATTCGTCGAGCGACATGCGGTTGGTCTTCACCGCCTGGTCGAAACCCTCGGTGTGCGCTGCGATGAACTCCTTGTCGATCCAGCCCTGATCGACGATGTGGGTGAGCAGGCCGTTCCACAGCGCACCGTCGGTGCCGGGGTTGATCGCCAGATGCAGCACCTGATCCTTCGCCAGGCTCTCGCTGATGGAAATCGACGGCGTGCGGCGCGGGTCGACGAAGATGAACTTGCCCGCAGCCACCGGCTCGTCGGGGAACATCTTTTTCTTCTTGTCCAGTGTTGCGCCCTGCAGGTTGGGCAGCCAGTGCACGAGAAAGTAATTGGTCTGGTTTTCGTAGGGGTTGTTGCCGTTGGCCCAGATGACGTCGGCCAACTCGGCGTCTTCGTAGCTGTTGTTCAGCTCGAAAATGCCCATGTCGCGATTACCGAAACACTCGGAGTTGTAAGCCGGCCGATTGTGGATGCGGCAGGTCGGCGTCTGGATCGCCGAAAACACCAGTTTGCCGGTGCCCCAGGTGTTCTCGAAGCCGCCGCCCGAGCCGCCGTGGTCGAACATGGCCACTGCAATGGCCTCTGGCCCCTCTTTGTCGAGGATTTTTTTCACCATGCCGCCGTAGATCTGCAGCGCATAGTCCCACGACGTGTCCAGCCACTCGCCGCCCTGGTAGATGCGCGGGTGCAGCAGCCGCTCGCGGGTGATGCCGTCGGCGTTGTAGAAGTAGGACGCCATCTTGCCGCCGCGCGTGGAGCTCTGCCCCTGATTGACCACGCACTCCTTGTCCGGCACGATCATCACCGCTTTGCGCTTACCGTTTTTGTCGGTGAGCACATTGGTCATCGCCGGGGTCATGATGGTGGCAAACGGCGGGAGCTGTTTGCGGAAGTCCAGCCCCAGCGCATTCTGGTTCGGTGCACGGCCGCCTTCGCGGTCGGCGTCCCAGGTGTAGGCGTGGTAGCCGCAGCCGACGATGCAGAACTGGCAGGTGAGGTTGGTCTTCTTGGCGTCGACCGGAGGCAGGGCGACGCGGTCTTTGAATTGGGTCATGATGTTCGTCTCCTCGATACGGTCACAGCACGTTGGCCTGGCGCCCGTAGATCAACCCGTTCACCGCCACGGCATGGACGGTGTCGGTTGCGGCGTCGTAGCTGAGCTGGATTTGCGGCAGGTCTTCGGTGGCCTGACCGCAGATCATCTGCCCGGACTTCTCCGGGTCGAACATGCTGTAGTGGCAGGGGCACTTGAAGCTGCGCGTCTTGGCGTCGTACATCAGCGGGCAGCCCATGTGCGTGCACAGATTGCTGTAGGCAACGATGTCGCCATCCGGGCCCACGCCGCCCGCCACGCGCCGGCCCATCTTGATCGCCACGCACGGTGAATCCGCATCCGGGTAGTTGAATGCCACCGGGGTGTCGACTTTCATTGCCGCCGCTTTGCCGACCGCCGCTTTGGGATAGGGCAGTACCGCCATGCCGGCAGCGGCGCGAATCGCCGCCTGGTCGTTGCCAGCGGCGACGGCGTGACCGACCGGAGTGACGGCCGCGCTTACGCCTGCTACGCTGGTTCCGGCGACTTTGAGAAAAATGCGACGCGATACTTGTTCAGCCATGGTGTCTCCTCGGGGTTGTGGAACGCTTGATCGCATGGGACAAGTGTGCAAGCCGCGTGCCAGTCGACCGCGGAAACAAAACATCGCGCTATTTCAAGGGCTTACGTGCGGTCTGCGGCATCTGTGGTGTGCCGCGCGTTACGTTGGCGTAACACAGCAGATTCACCAGCGTTTCGTTTGGGTAACGATCGGAGGAGTGCCATGCAGCGCCGGCATGTCCTAGCCCTAGCCGCGTGCAGCGCCCTGCCGCACGCCTTCGGCCAAACCGGGCCGCGCACGGCCAGACCGCCGTTTCGCTTCGGTGTCACCGACGTTTTTCTGCACGACGGCGCCATCCATCTGCTACAGCAGTTTTTGCAGGCGCAGCTCGGCGGGCCGGTGCAAATCCTGCAGAAATCGAGCTACCAGGAGGCGCTCGAAGCCCTGCGATCCGACGAAATGGAGGCTGCCTGGATCTGCGGCTTTCCGTATGTGGTGGCCAAGGGCTTCGTGCGGCTGTGCGCGCAGCCGGGCTGGCACGGGCAACCGTGGTACCGCAGCTACCTCATCACCTCGGCGCGACGCACCCAGGCGCACTCCATCCGCGATCTGCGCGGCGACGTGTTCGCGTTCGACGACCCGCTGTCGAACTCAGGTTATCTGGTGCCGGTGGTCGCGCTGCGCGCGCTCGGCCAGACGCCGCAGAGTTTTTTTCGCGGCACGTTCTACACCTACTCGCTGCACAAGGTGGTCGAAGCCGTGGGCAGCGGTCTGGCCGATTCGGGCACGGTCGACGGCTATATCTGGGAGGTGCTCACCCAGCGCCAGTCGCAGGCCGCACTCAAGACGCGCATCGTCGCCAAGTCGCGACGCTACGGGTTTCCGCCGGTGGTGACGCGCAAGAACCTCGACACCGCGCTGCACGCCCGGCTGCAATATGCCCTGTTGTCGGCGAAAAACGACGCGCAGGGCCGCGCTTTGCTGCGCAGCCTGGACCTGCAGGACTTTCTACCGCCGCAGGACAGTTGGTTCGACGGCATTGCCGAACTCGCCGCCGTTCTAGACGGTACGCATGCGCCGATCCCGCTGTCGGCGATCTACGAACCGGCATGAGCGCGTGCGAACAGCAGCAGGTGTGCAACGCGGTGCGCGCCGCGTGCGGGACGACGCGGTGAGCACCCTGCCGGCCGCCGGCGACGAACCCGTGGCCACAGCGCCGCGGACGGCGACACCGGCCGTGCCAGCGCGGCGCGCGCTCCCCGGGGGACTGTTGCTGCGCCTGCCGCTGATCGCGGCGACCCTGGTCGTGCTGGCCGCGCTGCTGATGGCCGCAGGCCTGGGCCTGCTCACGCGGCAATACCTCATCGAAGACGTCGATGCCGGCGCCTTTCAGGCGGTGGCGGCGTGGAACAAGAGCCTGCCGACGCTGATCCAGCAGGACAACGTCTGGGGAGCATACGAGGCGCTGACCTCGGTGACCGGAGACCAGGTCGCTTCGCCGCCGCACAGTGCGTCTTTGGCGGTGATCGTCGGCGCCAATGGGCTGGTGTTCGCCAGTTCCGACCCCACGCTGTTCCCCACGGCACGTGTCCCGATGTGGCAGCCGCTGTGGTCGCCCGGTTCGTTGCGGGTCAATTCGCCGCTGAGCGTAGCCAGCGCGCACCCGGGGTTGTCGCCGCCGATCCAAAGCGGCAACTGGCGTATTTACGTCAGTGCGTTGCGCGCAGAGTCGGGCAGCGGAGTGGGCACGCTGGTCTACGCCGTCAGCGACGCGCTGTACCGTCAGCGCCTGCGGTCGATGACGTGGTGGATCGTTGCCATCACGCTCTTGGCCATGGCCGTGCTCGTTCCCATCGTCTGGGTGTTGACCCGCCGCATGCTTGCCCCGCTGGCACAGCTGCAGCATGCCATGGCCCGCAATGACGATGCCACCCGCCGCATCAGCGCCGAACTCGCCACGCGTTCCGATGAAGTCGGGCGGCTGGCTGCCGCATTCGCGCAACTGCTCGAACAAGTCGACCACGCCCGGCAAGCGGAAAAACTCGCCGCAGTCGGCGCTCTGGCCGCGGCCACAGCGCACGAAATCAACAACCCATTGGGTGGCATGCTCAACGCGCTGCGCACGGCCAAACGCTTCGGCCAGTTCGACGACACCACGCGCCAGACCCTGGACCTGCTCGACCGCGGCTTGGAACAGTTGCGCAATACCGCGCAGGCCTTGCTGGCACAAACCCGGCCGGATCAACGCGACCTGACGGCGCAGGATTTTGCCGATCTAATCGAAATTCTCCAGCCCTGCCAGCGCGAACGCGGCGTGCGCCTGCGCAGCCGGATCAACCTGCCGCCCGGACCGGTGGCCGCCGCTGCCGGGCCGTTGCGTCAGGCGACGCTGAATATTTTGCTCAACGCCTGCCGCGCGGCGCTTCCCGGCTCGGTGATCGACTTCGACGTGGATCTGACCGACGACGTCCTGCACGTGCAAGTGCGCAATCGCGGGGCCAGGCCTCCTGCGGCCGTGCTCGACGCGTCGGCTCCTACGCATTGGCCTGAAGGCGGCGGTCTGGGCCTGTGGGAAAGCCGCCGACTTCTTGGTGATGTCGGCGGTACGCTTCTGCTCACCCACGCCGACGGCCTCACCACGGCCATCATCAACATGCCGTTGCGCCACCCCTAAGGCGCGAGTTGGATATACGATTGGCGTCGATCGCCCGGCTACGGACCGGTGCGGCCCCGAGGAGACAACATCGTGAGCGAACCGACCGTCCTGCTCGTCGAGGACGACCCGATCATGGGCGAATCGCTGCAGCAACGCCTGCGACTGGAGCATTACGCCGTCGATTGGGTACGCGACCTGCACACCGCGCACAACGCGCTGCAAACCCGCCTGTACCCGCTGGTGCTCAGCGACATCCGCCTGCCCGACGGCGACGGCGGCAGCCTGCTGGCCACCATGCTGCAACGCTACGGCGGCTGCTGCCCTCCGCTGGTGTTCATGACCGGGTTCGGCTCGGTCGAACAGGCAGTGCGACTAGTGCGAGAAGGCGCCTGGGACTACATCCAGAAACCCTTCGACGTCGATGCGCTGATGCAGCGCATCGCCGAGTGGATGCCGCCCGTGCCGCCACAGACGGACGCGTGGTTCGGTGTTTCGCCCGCAGCGCAGGCGCTGGAACGGCTGATCGACCGCGTCGCCGCCTTCGACCTGCCGGTGCTCATCCAGGGCGAGTCGGGCAGCGGCAAGGAAATCGTTGCCCGGCACATCCACGCACGCATGGCGCAGGGTGCGAAGGCCAAACTGCCGTTCGTCGCCATCAATTGCGCCGCCATTCACGACGGCCTGTTCGAATCCGAACTGTTCGGTCACGAGGCCGGCGCGTTCACCGGAGCGCACAAACGCCATCTCGGTGTGTTCGAGCAGGCCGATGGCGGGGTGCTGTTCCTCGACGAAATCGGTGACATGCCGCTGTCGGTACAGGCCAAATTGCTGCGCGTGCTGCAGGACGGGCAGGTCCGGCGCCTGGGAGGCGAAAAAGACGTGCACGTCACCGTGCGCCTGATCTGCGCCACGCACAAACCGCTGGACGCCATGGTCGATACGGGCAGCTTCCGCCAAGACTTGCTGTTTCGCATCAGCGGGGTGCCGATCCACCTGCCCGCGCTGCGCGATCGGCCCGACGATCTGGCGTGGCTGGCGCACCGTCGGGTGCAGGAACTCAACGCCCGCACCGGGCGCGGCAAGCGTCTGGACCCGCGCTTTATCTCCTGGGCCAAGCTCCAGCCCTGGGAAGGTAACGTGCGTGAACTGTTTGCCACCCTCGATCGTGCGTATCACTTCGCTCCAGACTGCTGGGTGCGCTGGGAACATTCCGGCCTGCCGAGCTCGATCGATCACGCCGCGGCCACTGCCGGGCAAAACGCCCTCACACCGCTGGGCGATTATCTGGCGCAGGCCGAGCGCGACTACCTGGCGCAGGCGGTGAGCGCGCGCGGCGGCAAGATGGGGGAGACTGCGCAAGTCCTGGGCATCAGCCGCAAAACGTTGTGGGAAAAGCTCAGGCGCCACAACATAGCGCCTTGAGCCGCGCCCCTGGTGCGGACGTCACGCACGCGGCGCATGCCCCGGTAGGCGACAGCAGTGATTTGACGCCCTGCTTCATGCTGCACTGCGACACCGGCGGGTGTGGGCTGTAGGACAATACGCCTTCGACCTTTTCGCAGTCCCTTTCGCATGCGGCTCGCGCTCGAACACATCAGCAAGTCTTATCCCGGTGTCAAAGCCAACGACGACATCAGTCTGACGGTGGGCGCGGGCGAAATCCATGCCGTGCTGGGTGAAAACGGCGCGGGCAAGTCGACGCTGATGAAAATCATCTACGGCGCGGTGCAGCCCGATGCGGGGCGGATTGTCTGGGATGGCAAGCCGGTCCGGCTGAAAAACCCCGGGGTGGCGCGCGAGCTGGGCATCGCCATGGTGTTCCAGCATTTTTCGCTGTTCGACACCCTGACGGTGGCGGAAAACGTCTGGCTTGGGCTGGACCGGCGCATGTCGCTGGCCGAGGTCGAATCGCGCATTGGCGACATGGCGGCGCGCTACGGACTGGACTGTGCTGCGCGCCGGCCGGTGCATACGCTGTCGGTCGGCGAACGCCAGCGTGTGGAAATCATTCGCTGCCTGCTGGCCAATCCCAGGCTGCTCATTCTCGACGAGCCGACCTCCGTGCTCACGCCGCAGGCGGTCGAGCAGTTGTTCGTCATGCTGCGGCAACTCGCTGCCGAAGGCTGCAGCATTCTGTACATCAGCCACAAGCTCGACGAAATCCGCACCCTGTGCCATCGTTGCACCGTGCTGCGCGCCGGGCGGGTGAGCGGGCAGGTCGACCCGGCACAGGAAACCGAATCCAGCCTGTCGCGGCTGATGATCGGCGCCGATCCGCCGCAGTTGCAGCACCGGCCCGTCCAGGCAGGCAGGGTGCTGTTGCAGGTCCAGGCGCTGGATTTGCCGGGAGACGGTGAATTCGGCGTCGCGCTGCGGCAGGTGAGTCTGCAGGGGAGGGCAGGGGAGATCCTCGGTATCGCCGGGGTTTCTGGCAACGGCCAGCAGGAATTGCTCGCCGCGCTGTCGGGCGAGGACCGGCGCGTGCCGCCGCAGGCGGTGCGGCTGGGCGGGCAGGCCATCGGCGCGCTCGGCCCGGCGCAGCGGCGGCAGCGCGGGCTGCGTGTGATCCCTGAGGAGCGGCTGGGGCGGGCGACGGTGCCGTCGCTGTCGCTGCAGCACAATATGCTGCTGACGGCGCAGCGTGCCGAAGTCAGTGTGGCCGGCTGGGTGCGCATGCGCGCACTGCGCGAACAGGCGCAGGCGGTGATCCGCCGCTTTGGCGTCAAGGCCGGCGGGCCGCAATCGCCGGCGCGCAGCCTGTCGGGTGGCAATCTGCAAAAGTTCATCGTCGGGCGAGAAATCCTTGGCCGGCCGCAGGTGCTGGTCGTGGCGCAGCCGACCTGGGGCGTGGATGTCGGCGCGGCCGCGCAAATCCGTGCCGAATTGCTTGCGCTGCGCGACGCCGGTTGTGCGGTGCTGGTCATTTCGGAAGACCTGGACGAATTGTTCGACCTGGCCGACCGCCTGCAGGTCATTGCCCGTGGCAGACTTTCGCCCAGCATCGCCCGCGCTGAAGCCACGATCGAGCAGATCGGTGTGTGGATGAGCGGTTTGTGGCCGTCGCCGTCCGCCGAGGTCGCCATGCCGCACGAGGAGCCCAGCGATGTTGCGGCTTGAACCCCGGGCGACACCGTCGCGGCTGATGGTCTGGCTGTCGCCGCTGCTGGCGCTGGGCATCACCGTGGTTTTTGGCATCGGCATTTTTCTCGTCATGGGCAAGAACCCGTGGCATGGCCTGGGCATGTTTTTCTGGGAGCCGGTGAAAAGCGCCTACAACCTCTCGGAACTGGCGCTCAAGGCCACGCCGCTGATCCTCATCGGCCTGGGGCTGGCGGCCTGTTACCGCAGCAATGTGTGGAACATCGGTGCCGAAGGCCAGTACATCGTCGGTGCGATTTGCGGCGGCGGTGTGGCGCTGCTGGCCAGCGACCACACATCGCATGCCATCGTCGTACCGATCCTGCTGGCCGGCGTGCTCGGCGGCATGGCCTGGGCGGCGCTGGTGGCGCTGCTGCGCGACAGGTTCAACGCCAATGAAATCCTCGTCAGCCTGATGCTGGTGTATGTGGCGCAATACCTGCTCGACTACCTGGTCTACGGTCCGTGGAAAGATCCAGAGGGTTACAACTTTCCGCAAACCAGGCTGTTCGCCGATCCCGCGCTGCTCGGCCATCTGGTCGAGGGCACACGACTGAACTGGGGCTTTCCGCTGGCACTGCTTGCCGTGGCACTGGTCTGGGTGTTTCTGTTTCGCAGCGTGCGCGGTTTCGCGCTACAGGTCGGCGGCCTGGCGCCTGGTGCGGCGCGCTACGCCGGGTTTTCCGCGCGCCAGTCGCTGTGGACGGTGCTGCTGCTGTCGGGCGGATTTGCCGGGCTGGCCGGAGCGCTCGACGCCATCGGCCCGTTGCAGCAGCTCACCCCGCAAGTGTCGCAGGGCTACGGTTTCGCCGCCATCATCGTTGCCTTCGTCGGCCGGCTCAATCCGGTGGGGGTGGTGCTATCCGCGGTGCTGATGGCGATGTTTTACATCGGCGGCGAACTGGCGCAGTCGCGCCTGGGGCTGCCCAACGCCATGACCGGGGTGTTTCAGGGCCTGCTGCTGTTTTCACTGCTGGCTTGCGATACGCTGATCGCCCACCGCGTGCGTCTGGCGCGGTGACGCAGGAGTTGTCGACATGGACATGACGGCCTCGCTCATCGCCACCACGCTCAGCGCCGGCACGCCGCTGGCGCTGGCCGCGCTGGGTCTGCTGATCAACGAAAAATCCGGCGTGGTCAATCTCGGCGCGGAGGGCATGATGCTCATGGCCGCGGTCGTCGGTTTCGCCGTGGCACTGTCCACCGGCAACCAGTGGCTGGCGTTTGCCGCCGGGGCGGTGACCGCGGCGTTGCTGGCCGGCGCCCTGGGGGTGCTGGTGATCTGGTTGAACACCAACCAGTACGCCACCGGGCTGGCGCTGACGCTGTTCGGCGCGGGCTTGTCGGCGTTCATCGGCATCGACTATGTCGGCAAGACGCTGCCCAATTTCACTGCCTGGAACATCCCCGGGCTGAGTCAGTTGCCGTTTTTCGGTCCGGCATTGTTCCGCCACCACCTCATGGTATATCTGACCATCGTGCTCGCCTTTGGTCTGGTGTGGTTTTTCGATCGCACCCGCGCGGGTCTGGTGCTGCGCGCGGTGGGCGAATCCCCCGAATCGGCGCACGCGCTGGGCTACCCGGTACGCCGCATCCGCCTGCTGGCGCTGATGGCCGGTGGAGCGTTGGTCGGTGTCGCCGGAGCGTATCTGTCGGTGATCTACACCCCGCTGTGGGTACAGGGCATGACGGCAGGCCGTGGCTGGATCGCGCTGGCGCTGACCACGTTTGCCACCTGGCGGCCGGCGCGCGTGCTGCTGGGGGCCTATTTGTTCGGCGGCGTGACCATGCTGCAATTCTTTTTTCAGGGCAGCGGCGTGCAGGTACCGGCGCAGCTGCTGTCGATGCTGCCCTATGTCGCCACCATCGTCGTGCTGGCGCTGATGTCGCGCAATCCGCAGTGGATCCGGCTGCACATGCCGACGTCGATCGGCAAGCCGTTCACCCCGGAAAGTTGAACTGTGCCGAGGTGGGCACGGTTCTTGTATGCAAAAACCGATTCCATTTTTGACGGAGGATTCCATGTTTGACCGTTTGCTCAAAAAACCATTGGCCGCGCTGGTCGCTGCGGCCGCTCTGGCTGGCCTGGCGCCAGCCGCGGCAGTCGCCGCAGAGCCGCTGAAGGTGGGTTTCGTCTACATCGGCCCGGTGGGCGACGCCGGCTGGACCTACGCGCACGATCTGGCGCGCAAGGCGCTACAGGCCAAGTTCGGCGACAAAATCAAAACGCAGTACGTGGAAAACGTGCCCGAAGGCCCGGATGCGGCACGGGTCAT
The DNA here is from genome assembly GCA_021799355.1 of Pseudomonadota bacterium. Lineage (GTDB taxonomy): Bacteria > Pseudomonadota > Gammaproteobacteria > Burkholderiales > Burkholderiaceae_C > Thiomonas. Next base: position 26,606 of record JAJZAQ010000007.1, on the reverse strand, counting down.
CCGCGATCTGGCGCAGCAGGGCGACGGACTGATTTTCACCACCAGCTTCGGCTACATGGAGCCGACGCTCAAAATCGCCCGTGACTATCCGAATGTCAAGTTCGAGCACGCCACGGGTTACAAGACGGCGAAAAATGTCGGCACCTACGACGCCCGAACCTACGAAGGCGCGTACCTGGCCGGGGTGATCGCCGGTGGCATGACCAAGACCAATGTGCTCGGCGTGGTCGGCTCGGTGCCGATTCCCGAGGTGCTGCGCAACATCGATTCGTTCACGCTCGGCGCGCAGTCGGTCAACCCGAAAATCGTCACCAAAGTGGTGTGGGTGAACAAGTGGTTCGATCCGCCGAAGGAAACCGAGGCGGCGACGTCGCTGGTCAACCAGGGCGCGGATGTGCTGTTCCAGAACACCGATTCCCCCGCCGTGCTGCAAACGGCGGAAAAACTCGGCAAATACGGCTTTGGTTGGGACAGCAATATGCGCAAGTTCGGCGGCAAGGCGCACCTGGCGTCGGCCACGATCAACTGGGCGCCGCTGTATGAAATGCTCACGTCGCAAGTCCTGTCGGGGACGTGGAAGCCGGCGCAATACTGGTGGGGGATGAAGCATGACACCATCGAGCTGCAGGACATCAGCCCGGCGGTGCCGCCGGCGCTGAAAAAAATCGTGCTCGAACGCGAGGCCGGGCTGAAAAACGGCACGCTCGACATCTGGAAGGGCCCGATCGTCGATCAGTCGGGCAAGACCGTGCTGCCTGCCGGCAAGGTGGCCGATGACGCCTTCCTCCACGGCATCACCTTCTACGTCAAGGGCGTCGAAGGCCAGGTGCCGGGGCGTTGAGCATGGCTGGTGGGTGCAGCGCGCAGCGCAGCGAGATCGTGCACACCCGGGCCTGGGTGGACCGGGTGGTCATCGGCCTGAACCTGTGCCCGTTTGCCAAGGCGCCGCAGGTCAAAGGGCGCATCCGCTACGCCCTGACCGACGCGGCCACACCGCAGGCGTTGCTGGCTGATCTGGTCGGAGAACTCGCGCTGTTGGCGCGCACGCCAGCCGACGAGGTGGAAACGACGTTGCTGATCCACCCGCGGGTGTTGACCGACTTTACCGACTACAACGCCTTTCTCGACACCGCCGAGGCGGCGGTGACGGCGCTGCAGCTCGACGGCGTGGTGCAGATCGCCAGCTTCCATCCACAATACCGCTTCGCCGATACCGCGGCCGACGACGTGACCAACGCCACCAATCGTTCGCCGTATCCGATGTTGCACCTCATCCGCGAGGAGAGCATCGACCGCGCGGTTGCGGCGTTTCCCCAGGCGGAAACCATCTACCGCGCCAATATGGCCACGCTGCGCCGGCTCGGCCCGCAGGCGGTGGCTGCGCTGCTGGCCAGCTGCCGCTGATCCGCTGCTCTTGGCGCGGTCACACCGGTCGGGCACAATCGAAGACTTCACAGCCTCGTTTTGCTTGCCATGGCCAGCGAAGACCGCCCCACGCCGCCCAGTCCCGCACCCGGCGGGACTGGCAAACCCAAACTCGACCCCAAAGCGCAAATCCATCTCGGATACTGGCTGCTTGCCATTACTTTGCTGTTCCTGGTGCAGAGTCTGTGGACGTCTTACAGCAATGTGCAGACGGTGCCGTACAGCGAGTTCCAGACCTACCTCAAAGACGGGCGGATCAAGGAAGTGGTCATCGGCGAGCAGACCATCACCGGGACGCTCAAAACCCCCGAGGCCAACGGCAAATCGGTGATCGTTGCCGTGCGTGTGGAGCCGCAGTTGGCCAGTGAACTGCAGCGCTATGGCGTGACGTATTCGCAGCAGTACACCAACACCTGGCTGTCGGACATCCTGTCCTGGGTGCTACCCGCGCTGGTGTTCGTCGGCGTGTGGTTTTTTCTGGTGCGCAAGTTTGCCGACAAGGCCGGCGGCATGGGCATGGGCGGGTTCATGTCGATCGGCAAAAGCCGCGCCAAGGTGTACATGGAGGCGCGTACCGGGGTGACGTTCGCCGACGTCGCCGGGGTGGACGAAGCCAAGGCCGAGCTGGAGGAAGTCGTCGATTTCCTCAAAAATCCGCAGGAGCACAGCCGCCTGGGCGCGCGCCCGCCCAAAGGCGTGCTGTTGGTGGGCCCTCCCGGGGTGGGCAAGACGCTGCTGGCGCGTGCCGTCGCCGGTGAGGCCGGGGTACCGTTTTTTTCCATCAGCGGCTCGGAGTTCGTCGAAATGTTCGTCGGCGTCGGCGCGGCGCGGGTGCGCGACCTGTTCGAGCAGGCGCGGGAGAAAGCGCCAGCGATCATTTTCATCGACGAGCTCGACGCCCTGGGGCGGGCGCGCGCTGCCGCGCCCTTTGGCGGCGGGCTGGACGAAAAAGAGCAGACGCTCAACCAGTTGCTTGTCGAGCTCGACGGTTTCGACTCCAGCTCGTCGATCGTCATTCTCGCCGCGACCAACCGCCCCGAAATCCTCGATCCGGCGCTGCTGCGCGCCGGCCGCTTCGACCGGCAGGTGCTGGTGGAGCGCCCGGACAAAATCGGCCGCATCCAGATTCTGAAGGTGCACGTGCGCAAAATCCACCTCGACCCGGCGGTCGATCTGGAGGAGGTCGCGGCGCTCACTCCGGGTTTTTCCGGCGCCGACCTGGCCAACCTGGTGAACGAGGCAGCGCTGCTGGCCACGCGCGAAAACGCGCAGACGGTCACGCTGTCGTATTTCACCCGGGCGGTCGAGCGCATCGTCGCCGGGCTGGAAAAAAAGAACCGCCTGCTCAACCCAAAGGAGCGCGAGATCGTCGCGCATCACGAAATGGGTCACACCATCGTCGCCATGAGCCTGCCCGGCACGGACGCGGTGCACAAAGTGTCGATCATCCCACGTGGCATCGGTTCGCTGGGCTACACCATCCAGCGGCCGACGGAAGACCGCTACCTCATGACCCGCGAGGAACTGCAGAACAAAATGGCCGTGCTCATGGGCGGTCGCGCGGCGGAACATTTGGTGTATGGCCACTGGTCCACCGGCGCGGCCGATGATCTGGCCAAAGTCACCGACATCGCCCGCAGCATGGTGATGCGTTACGGCATGGTCGAAAAGCTCGGCGGCGTCAGCCTGGAGGAGACGCAGCAGTCCGTGCTCGGCACGCCGGGGCTGCCGCACGAACGTGATTACAGCGAGCAGACCGCGCGCGAAATCGATTGCGCCGTGCGTGATCTGGTGAACGAGGCGTTCAACCGCGCGCAGGACATCCTGCAGCAAAAGCGCGCCATCCTGGAAGAGGGCGCGCGGCAACTGCTGGAAAAGGAAACCCTCAGCGAAGACGAGCTCAAAGCGCTGCTGGCCTCGCCGCAGACCGCTGCAGCGGGTTGATGCACCGCCGCCCCGCCTCAGGCGGGTTTGGAGTGCAGGCTCGGGCGAGCGGCGGCGGGTCGCTCGTCGCGTTCCAGACCCAGACCGGCGGGGTTGATGTCTGGCGTGCGCCCGAGCAGCAGGTCGCTGACCAGGCGGCCGGAACCGCAGGCCATGGTCCAGCCCAGCGTGCCATGCCCGGTGTTGAGAAACAGATTGGCGTAGCGCGTGGCGCCGACGATGGGGGTGCCGTCGGGCGTCATCGGACGCAGTCCGGTCCAGAACGTGGCCGCGGCCAGATCGCCGCCGGGGAACAAATCGCGCGTGACCATTTCCAGCGTCTGCCGGCGCCGCGGGTCCAGCCGCAGGTCGAATCCAGCCAGCTCGGCCATGCCGCCGACGCGGATGCGCTGGTCGAAACGGGTCAGGGCGATTTTGTAGGTTTCGTCGAGCACGGTGGAGCGCGGCGCCCGGGCTTCATCGACGAGGGGGATGGTGAGCGAATAGCCCTTGACCGGATACACCGGCAACTCCAGACCGAGCGGCAGCAGCATGCCCCGGCTGTAGCTGCCCAGCGCGAGCACGTAGCGGTCGGCGGTCAGCGTCTGCCCGCCTGCGCGCACACCGGTGATGCGCGAGCCATCGGTGAGCAGCCCCTCGATGGCCTGACCGAAGCGAAACTCCACGCCAAGCGCGCGAGCCCTGTCTGCCAGCCGGGTGGTGAACAGGAAACAGTCGCCGGTTTCGTCATGGGGCAGGCGCAGGCCGCCGGCGAGGCGGTCGCGCGCCTGTGCCAGCGCGGGTTCATACAGCGCGAGCTGGTCGCGGTCGAGCACCTGGTAGGGCACGCCGCATTCTTCGAGCACGCGCACGTCGCGCTGCACCGCGTCGAGCTGAGCCTGGGTGCGGAAAATCTGCAGCGTGCCGCCGGTGCGTTGCTCATAGTCGATGCCGGTCTGTTGCCGCAGCGCCTGCAGTCGCGCGCGGCTGTACTCGGCCAGCCGCATCATGCGTTCCTTGTTGACGGCGTAGCGGCCGGCCGTGCAGTTGCGCAGCATCTGCGCCATCCAGCGGATCTGCCACAGGCTGCCGTCGGGGCGGATGGCCAGCGGTGCGTGGCGCTGGAACATCCATTTCAGCGCTTTGAAGGGAATGCCCGGCGCTGCCCAGGGCGTGGAATAGCCGGGCGAAATCTGCCCGGCATTGGCGAAGCTGGTCTCCATGCCGCAGGCGCTTTGCCGGTCGAGCACCGTGACCTGCACGCCCGATGTGGCGAGCTCAAAAGCCGTGGTCGTGCCGATCACCCCGGCGCCCAGAACGATGACTTTCATTCTCCGGCCTCTTCGTAGAACAAAGGGAATGAGTGAAATGTAGCGGGCATGACGGGATGAATTTCCTCGTTTTTTGCCAGAATTTCAGCGAAAATCCCTGTCAACGAACCCTGAGCCGCCTGTCTGCCATGTACGAACTCGACCGCATCGACCGCCGCATCCTCGACATCCTGCAGCGCGAGGGACGCATCGCCATGACCGAACTGGCCAGTCAGGTGGGTCTGTCGGCTTCGCCGTGCACCGAGCGCGTGCGGCGCATGGAGCGTGCCGGGGTGATCACCGGCTACGCCGCACGTGTCAACCCCGAGGCGGTGGGCAAGACGCTGCTGGTGTTCGTCGCCATCAAGCTCGCTTCCAAGTCGGGCGACGTGTTCGACCGCGTGCGCGACGAGCTGCTGCACATGCCCGAGGTCATGGAGTGCCATTTGGTGTCGGGCGATTTCGACTACCTGGTCAAATTCCGCCTGCACGGGATGAAGGAATATCGCCATCTGCTCGGCAACATCCTCAAGCGTCTGCCGGTGCCGGCGGAGTCGCACAGTTATGTGGTGATGGAAGACATCAAGGAAAGCCTGTACCTGCCCACCACGCGGTGACCGGTTTTACCCGTCGGCAGCGACGAGCGGCCGCGCGCCGTATGCTGCCGTCGTCTTCACACCCCGCGTGTCCTGCCTCCTGCCATGACTGCCGATCTGCTTGCCCGCCGCTCCCGCCAGTTCAAGCCTCTGCACGGAGTGCGGGTGACCACTCTGGCGCTGAATCTGCCCGGCCCGGTGGCCGCGGCCCGGTTGCGTGCGCTCGGTGCCGAAGTCGTGAAAATCGAACCTCCCGGTGGCGACCCGATGCAGCAGCTGTCGCCAGCGCTGTACCGGGCGATGCATCGCGGGGTGAAAGTCCAGACGCTCGACCTGAAAACCGCCGCTGGGCAGGCGGCGCTCGATGCCCGACTGCACGACAGCGATCTTCTGTTCACCGCGTTCCGCCCGGCGGCGCTCAAGCGTCTCGGGCTGGAGCGGCGGGGGCTGGCGGCCCGCCATCCGCAACTGAGCAGCGTGCGCATCGTGGGCTACCCCGGCAGGCAGGCTCACCTCGCCGGGCACGATCTGACGTTTCAGGCCGAGGCCGGGCTGATCGACACGGCACAGCTGCCCAGCACCCTGCTGGCCGACATGACCGGAGCGCTGCTCGCCGTGGAGGCTGCGCTGGCGGCATTGCTGCAATCGCGCCAGCAGGGGCGGGGAGTCTGGCTCGACGTGGCATTGTCCGAGGCCGCACGGTTCGCCGCCGTGCCGCGCCGGCTGGGAATCACCGCGCCCGGCCAGATGCTCGGCGGCGCGCTGCCGGCTTACGGCGTGTACCGCTGTGCCGACGGCCTGGTGGCCATCGCCGCGCTGGAGCCGCATTTCGCGCAAAAGCTGCAGCAGGCCGCGCAGGGCGGCGCGCGGCGGCAGATCGCCCACTGGTGCCGGCAACACACGGCGGCACAGCTCATGGCGCTGGCGCAGCAGCGCGACTTGCCCCTCTGGGCGTGGACGACATGAGCGCGGCGAGCGACGCGGCGGGCGAGCTCACTGCGCCGATGCGCGCGGTGCTGCAGGGCATCGCGCGCGCCGGCAGGCCGCCGTTGCACAGCCTCAGCCCCGAGCAGGCGCGCGCCGCCTACGACCGGATGGCGCAGGTGCTCGATTTTTCGCCGGCACCGCTACCGCTGTGCGAAGACCTCGACTGTCCGGGCCGCGATGGCAGCCGGCTACCGCTGCGGCGGTACGGCGCGCGTGCGGCCGATTGGCAGGCGCCGCAGCCCGCGCTGCTGTACCTGCATGGTGGTGGCTTTGTCGTCGGCAGCGTGCGCACCCACGACGCCCTGTGCCGCGAACTGGCGCGGCGCTCGGGCTGGATGGTGTGGTCGCTGGACTACCGCCTTGCACCGCAGTACCGCTTTCCCACGGCGTTCAACGACGCCTGGGACGCGCTGCAGTGGCTGGCGGCTCATGGTGCGCTGTTCGGTGTGGATACGAACCGTCTGGCCGTCGGCGGTGACAGCGCCGGCGGCACGCTGGCCGCTGCCTGCGCCCTGGCCGCGCGGGATGCCGGCTTGCCGCTGGCGCTGCAACTGCTGTTCTACCCCGGCATGGGCTGTGGCCACGACACCGTGTCGCAGCAGCGCTATGCCAGCGGATTTTTGCTCGACCGCGCGCAGATCGACTGGTTTTTCGCGCTGTACCTGCGCAGCCCCGACGATTGCACCGACTGGCGGTTTGCGCCGCAGCACGCCGCCAGCCACCACGGGCTGGCGCCGGCATGGCTGGCAGTGGCCGGATGCGACCCGCTGCGCGACGAAGCGCTGGCTTACGCCGCACTGTTGCGCCGCGCGGGTGTGGCGACGCAGGCCACGCTGTGGCCGGGAGTGACGCACGACTTCGTCAAGATGAGCCGGGCGCTGCCCGAGGCGACGCAGGCCGTGGAGTCGGCGGCGCAGGCCTTGCGCGCCGCCGCGGCTCAGTCCGGCACCGAAAGCGCGTAGGGCAGGGTGCCGAGTTCGAGCGCCGGGCCGGCTGCCCCCTGCAGGTGCAGACCGGTGGGCTGGGCGAGGGCGATTTTGATTTCGGCCAGGGCCCACCAGCGCCCGCTGGCGTCCGCTGCGGCGTTGACCACCAGACCGCAGGGCTGCTGCGCGTCGGCTTCGTGGAACACTTCCTGTCCAGGCTGCATCGGTGCAGCGCAGGACACCAGGTACATGCGGCGCTTGAGCGTGCCGCGATACTGGCTGCGTGCCACCACTTCCTGCCCGGGATAACAGCCTTTTTTGAAACTGACCCCGCCGATCAGCTCGAAATTGATCATCTGCGGCACGAAGGCCTGTTGCGTCGCCGCGGTGATGTGCGGCAACCCGGCGCGGATGTCCTGCAACGCCCATTGCGCCGGGGTGAGTGCCGGCAGCGCGGCGACGTCGCGGTGCAACGCCATCTGCGCCGCGTCTGCGCCGGCGGTGAGCAGCAGACAGCGCACCGAGGAGTCGGCCTGCGGCAGGCGCAGCAGCAGGGCGCCGCCGGCCAGTCGTCGCACGCTCCACGGCTGCGGCGGAGGCGCCCAACGCGGATCGAATGCCGCTGCGTCGCTGCCGAGCAGGCCCTGACGCTGCCAGTCTGCCGTGGCGTCTTCGAGGGTGCACTGCAGCCGCAACACGAACATGCGCAACCGCTGCAGCGTCTGCGCCGCGATCGACGCATCGAGCAGCAGCAGACTGTGCTGCGCATCCTCACGCAGCGCGATGAAGTCGGCCAACATGCGCCCCTGCGGGTTGAGCAGGGCCGCGAGTCGCGCCTGGTCGTCCGGCCAGTGCCGGAAATCCTGCGTGAGCTGGGCGTGGAGCAAGTCCACGCCCTGCGGTCCGCTGATGCGCAGCACACTCAGGGAATCGAGGGAACAGGACGACGAGGTCATGGCGGTTGACGGCGTTGACCCCCCATGAGTGAGGGGCTCGGCTAGTATAGAAAGATTGACCACGATACGCGCGCAGCCGGGGCAGCTCGGCAGCGGCGCGTTTTTCTTCCTGCTCCAACGTGCGCCTGTTGCGAAATCTGTTGTTGCTCGGACTGCTCCTTCTGGCGTTGGCCGGCGCTGGCTTCGCCTGGTGGGCCAACGCACCGATCGCCCTGCGTGAAAGCCCGCTGGATTTTTCCGTGCGCCCCGGCAGCTCGGCGTTGTCGGCAGCGCGGCAGATCCGCGAGCAGGGTGCGCAGCTGCAACCGCGCTTGTTCTACTGGCTTGCACGCCTCAGTGGCCGAGGCAGCGAACTCAAGGCCGGCAGCTATGAAATCACCCAGGGCATGACGCCGTGGCGGCTGCTCGAACGCATGGCGCGTGGTGATCAGACGCTGCTGGCCGTCACCATTCCCGAAGGCTGGACGTTCGCGCAGATGATGCAGGCACTGAACACCGCGCCCGGGCTGGATCACGACGCCGCCGGGCTGACTGCGCAGCAACTCATGCAGCGTCTGGGTGCGCCCGCCGGCACTGCGCCCGAAGGGCAGTTTTTCCCCGACACGTATCTGTACGCGCGCAATTCGTCCGAGTTCGACATCCTCCGCCGGGCCTATCAGGCGATGCAAAAGCGCCTGGCTGCCGCCTGGGCGCAGCGTGCCCCCGATCTGCCGCTGAAATCGCCGCAGCAGGCGCTGATCCTGGCGTCGATGATCGAAAAAGAAACCGGCGACCCGCACGACCGCGACAAAATCGCCGCGGTGTTCATCAACCGTCTGCGCGCCGACATGCCGCTGCAAAGCGATCCCACCGTGATCTACGGCATGGGCGCGCAATATCAGGGCAGGCTGAGCAAACGCGACCTGCAAACCCTCACGCCCTACAACACCTACGTCATCAATGGTCTGCCGCCGACACCGATCGCGCTGCCAGGGGAGGCGGCGCTGCAGGCGGCGCTGCACCCGGCACCGATCAAGGCCCTGTACTTCGTCGCCCGCGGCGATGGCAGCAGTCAGTTTTCCGACACATTGGCGCAGCACAACGCCGCAGTCGCCCGCTACATTCTCAAAACTCCATGAGTGCACTCAATCCTTATCGCCCTGGTTTGTTCGTTGCGTTCGAGGGGATCGATGGCGCGGGAAAATCCACCCAGTTGCGGGCGGTGTCTGATTTTTTGCAGGCTGCAGGCCGCAAGGTTCTGTGCACGCGCGAGCCGGGCGGCACGCCGATAGGGGAGAAAATCCGCGAACTGTTGCTGCACGAGCCGATGCGCGCGGCCACCGAGGCGCTGCTGATGTTCGCCGCGCGCCAGGAACATGTGTTGCAGGTGATCGAGCCGGCGCTGCTGCAGGGCACCGACGTGGTGTGCGACCGCTTTACTGCCGCAACGCTGGCCTACCAGGGTGGCGGTAAAGGCATTCCGACGGAACGGCTGCAGGCGTTGGCGCGCTGGGTGCATCCCGGCCTCTGCCCGGACTACATCATTCTGCTCGACGTGCCGCCCGAAGTCGCCGCGCAGCGCTTGGCACAGTCCCGCCAGCGCGACCGCTTCGAGCTGCAAAGCGTCGAGTTCTTCGACCGCGTCCGGACGCATTATTTGCAGCAGGCCAAGGCCGCGCCCGACCAATGGCTGGTGGCCGACGGTACACAACCGCCGGAAGTCGTCCAGGAGAACATCATCCAACACTTGAAAAAAATTCTTCAGCGTTTTGATTCACAATGAATCTGGCTTGGCTGATCCATGCCCCCGGCGGCTACGGCAAATGGCAGGCGCTCGTCCAGGCAGCCACCGCGCTGCTGTGTGAGGCGCCGCTGGCGCAGCCGGCGGCTCCAGGCAGCGCCGTAGCGCGCCTGCCGGCTGCGCTGCGCCGGTCCGCGGCCTGCGGCCGCTGTGCCAGTTGCGCGTTGATGGCTGCTGGCACACACCCGGATTTCGCCGCGGTCGTGCCGCAGGCGCTTTGGCCGGTGCTCGGCCTGAACCAGGGAGGGGAAGACGACGCGGCGGGGGACGCCGGCAAAAGCGCCAGCCAGGATATCCGCATCGAGCAGATCCGCCGTCTCAACGACTGGGCGGTGAACACCAGCCATCGCGGCCGCGCCAAGGTGGCGCTGATCTACCCGGCCGACGCGCTCAACCCGGCGGCAGCCAACGCGCTGCTCAAGACCCTCGAAGAACCGCCGCCGGGCGTGCAGTTTTTGCTCGCCGCGCACCGGCTGGACGCGCTGCTGCCGACCATCCGCAGCCGCTGCCGTCACGCGGCCATGCCGCGGCCGGGAGCGGACGAAGCGCGCCGGCAACTCGGCGGGAACGAACAGATCGATGCGGTGCGTGCCTGGTGCCAGGACGCGGTGTACCAGCCCGACCCGGCATCGGGGCTGGAATGGGTCATGAGCCTGGTCGACGGCGCGGCGCGCAATGCCTCGGCGATGGTGCTGTCGACGGCCTTGCCAGCGCCTGCGGACCCTGCCACCGGGGTGACGGCGCTGCTCAAACTGTGCAGCGATCTGCAGCGGGTGCAGGCCGGCGCGCCGGCGCTGTACCTGCCGCAGCGTGCCGACACCCTGACGAGCCTTGCCCGGCGCATTGCACCTGAGGCGCTGAACGGGTTGCTACAGCGCCTGCTGGCGCGGCAACGTCTGGCCGGGTTTGCGCTGCATCAGGCGCTGGCCGGCGATGTGCTGCGACTAGAATTCGCCCAGCTTTTTTCTTCCCCGGGAGGAAACGACGGATTGTCCGAAGTGGCCTCCACCCCCGTCAGACGCGGACTGGACGCAGACCGTTTTCGGGGGCTTTCAGGAGATTGATCATGGTCACCACTCCGCCCTTACGCCCGACGGCGGCCGCCAGCAGCAAACCCCGCGTGCTGCAACTGGCCATCAAGGAAAAACCCGCGCTGTATGCGTCGTACATTCCCTTTTTTCCCGAAGGCGGGGTATTCGTGCCGACGCCGCACGAATACCGGCTGGGGGAGGGGGTCTATCTGCTGCTGACCATCGTCGACGATCCGCAGCGTTACCCCATCGAGGGCAAGGTCGCTTGGATCAACCCGGCCAACGCCGCCAACCACCGCCCGCAAGGCATCGGCGTGCGCTTTCCTGCCGATGACAAGGCGCGGCAACTCAAGGTGAAGATCGAGGAAGTGCTCGGGGCGGCCGAAGCCAGCGGCAAGCCGACCAGCACCATCTGATCGCCTCATGCTCACCGATTCGCACTGTCATCTGGCCTATCCGGGCCTGCACGAGCGGCTTGACGAGGTGCTACAGCACATGCGGCAGGCGGGGGTCAACCGCGCCCTCAACATCTGCACCACGCTGGAAGAATTCGACGCCGTGTACGCCATCGCGCAGCGCTACCCGGAGGTCTGGGCCACGGTCGGCGTGCACCCGGACAACGAAGGCGTGCGTGAGCCCACGCTCGACGACCTCACCCGGCGCGCCATGCTGCCGCGGGTCATTGGCATTGGTGAAACCGGACTGGACTACTTTCGCCTCGGCGAGCGCACCGTCGCTGACCTGGAGTGGCAGCGCGAGCGCTTCCGCGTGCACATCCGCGCCGCACTGCAGGTGGACAAGCCGCTGGTCATCCATACCCGGGCCAGCGCTGCGGACACGCTGGCGATCCTGGCCGAGGAGGGGCAGGGGCGTGTACGTGGTGTGATGCACTGCTTCACCGAAAGCTGGGACGTCGCCCGGCAGGCGCTGGATTTGGGTTTTTACATCTCCATTGCTGGCATCGTCACGTTCAAAAACGCGCAGGCACTGCGCGAGGTCGCGGTGCAGATTCCCGCAGACCGTCTGCTCGTCGAAACCGACAGCCCCTATCTGGCGCCGGTGCCGCACCGGGGCAAGACCAACGAGCCGGCGTATGTGGCGCACGTGGCGCAGGCGTTGGCCGATTTGCGGGGAGTCGCCGTGGACGTTCTCGCCGCGCAGACCAGCACCAATTTCGACCGGCTTTTCCTGCAGTCAATCAGTTAGTCATAAAAATTCATTCGAGTCGATTGTGAACAGTCGCCGCCGTTTTTTGCACACCTTGGGGCTGATTGCCGGGGCACTGAGCGCCCCCGGGTTGGCGCGGGCTGATTCGTATACTGACTTTTTCCGCGCGGTGAACATCGATGACGCCGACACCGTGCGCCGGCTGCTGGCGTTGGGCTTCGACCCGAACGCCGTGGACAGCAAGGGCAACTCAGCGCTGTACCTGGCGTTGCGCTACAACTCGCTCAAAGTCGCCCGCGTGCTGATCGACGACCCACGCGTCAACCTGAACCAGCTCAACCCCGCGGACGAAAACGCGCTGATGATCGCCTGTCTGCAGGGGGATCTGGACATTGTCAAACTGATGGTGGAAAAAGGCGCGGAAATCAACAAACCCGGCTGGACGCCGCTGGCCTATGCCGCCACCCGCGGGCGGACGGCAATCGTCAAATATCTGCTTGACCATTCGGCATACATCGACGCCGCCGCACCCAACGGCTCGACGCCGCTGATGATGGCGGCGTACTTCGGTTACGACTCGACGGTCGAACTCCTGCTCGACGAAGGGGCCGACCCCAATCTCAAAAATGCCTTTGGCTACACCGCGCTGACCCTGGCGACGCAAATGCACCATGACGCCATCGCCACGATGCTCGCCAAAGCGATGCATCAGGACCGTCCCAAGGGCAGCTGGTAAGGGGGTGTCTGGCTGTTCTGGGCGGCTCTGCTATCGCGAGCATATGTGCATTATGTCAAATAATATCCTGCGGCCACGATCTGCACGCCATCGTCGCGTCCCATCGCCGCGTGCTTGACCGTCCGGGTGATTCGCGTTTACTGCTTGACGCAGTCGACGAAGTAGCGTTTGTTGCCGTTGGGCTCGGTTTGCGTCACCAGACCATGGACGTCGGTGGCAAACCCCGGAAAGCGCTGGTTGAAGCTGCGAGCGAACTGCAGGTAGCGCACGATCGGCGGATTGAACCGCTCACCGGGAATGAGCAGCGGAATGCCTGGCGGATACGGCGTGACCAGTGCCGCGGTGATGCGGCCTTCGAGGTGGTCGATCTCCACGCGTTCGATTTCGCGATGCGCCATTTTGGCGTAGGCCTCGCTGGGGGTCATTGCCGGCTGCAGGTCGGAGAGGTACATCTCGGTCGTCAGCCGGGCGACGTCCTGCTCGCGGTAAGCCTGGTGGATCTGCTGACACAGATCGCGCAGGCCGATGCGCTCGTAATGCGGGTGCTGGGTGACGAATTCGGGCAGGATGCGCCACAACGGCTGGTTGCGGTCGTAGTCGTCCTTGAACTGCTGCAGCGCGGTCACCAGGGTGTTCCACCGGCCTTTGGTGATGCCGATAGTGAACATGATGAAAAAGCTGTAAAGCCCGGTTTTTTCGACGATGACGCCATGCTCGGCGAGAAAGCGGGTGACGATGGCTGCCGGAATCCCCGTGGCGTCGAAGTCGCCGTTGAGGTTCAGCCCCGGGGTGACGATGGTCGCCTTGATCGGGTCGAGCATATTGAATCCGTCGGCGACGCGGCCAAAGCCGTGCCAGTCGTCGTCGGCACGCAGCAGCCAGTCGTCGCGTTCGCCGATGCCCTCTTCCGCCAGTGCGTCGGGTCCCCAGACCTTGAACCACCAGTCCTGGCCGTAGTCGGCATCGACCTTGCGCATGGCGCGCCGGAAATTCATTGCCTCCAGGATGCTTTCCTCCACCAGCGCCGTGCCTCCGGGCGGCTCCATCATGGCCGCAGCCACGTCGCACGACGCGATGATGGCGTACTGCGGCGAGGTCGAGCTGTGCATCAGATACGCCTCGTTGAAGCGATAAAAATCCAGCTGCTGGTTCTGCGCGTTCTGCACCAGGATCTGCGAGGCCTGGCTCAGCCCGGCGAGCAATTTGTGCGTCGACTGGGTGGAAAACACCATGGCCTCTTTGGTGCGTTCCCGGTCGGGGCCGATGGCGTGCATGCCGCGGTAAAACTCATGGAAACAGGCATGCGGCAGCCAGGCCTCGTCGAAGTGCAGGGTGTCGATGTGACCGTCGAGCATCTGCTTGATGGTGTCGACGTTGTACAGCACACCGTCGTAGGTGGATTGGGTGATGGTGAGTACGCGTGGCCGGGCCTTTCCCGCCAGATGGCTGGTCAGCGGGTTTTCAGCGATTTTTCGCTCGATGTTCACCGGGTCGAATTCCGCCAGCGGAATGGGACCGATGATGCCGTAGTGGTTGCGCGTCGGGGTGAGAAACACCGGCAGAGCGCCGGTCATGATGATGGCGTGCAGGATCGACTTGTGGCAGTTGCGGTCGACGACGACCACGTCCCCCGGGGCCACGGCCGAATGCCACACCATTTTGTTCGACGTGGACGTGCCGTTGGTGACGAAAAACAAGTGGTCGGCGTGAAAAATCCGTGCCGCATTGCGCTCGGCCGCAGCCACCGGCCCGGTATGGTCGAGCAACTGGCCGAGTTCGTCCACCGCGTTGCACACGTCGGCGCGTAGCAAGTTTTCGCCAAAAAACTGGTGGAACATCTGCCCCACCGGGCTTTTGAGGAACGCCACCCCGCCGGAATGCCCCGGGCAGTGCCAGGAATACGAGCCGTCTGCAGCGTATCCGGTGAGCGCGCGGAAAAACGGTGGCGGCAGCGAATCCATGTAGGCCCGCGCTTCGCGGATGATGTGCCGCGCAACGAACTCGGGCGTGTCCTCGAACATGTGGATGAAGCCGTGCAGCTCGCGCAGGATGTCGTTGGGAATGTGCCCCGAAGTGCGCGTTTCGCCATAGAGATAGATGGGGATTTCGGCGTTGCGAAACCGGATTTCCTCGATGAACGCGCGCAGGTTGCGCACCGCAGGCGGCTCCACGCCCTCCTCTGCCGTGGCGAATTCCTCGTCGTCGATCGACAGAATGAACGCGCTGACGCGGCTTTGCTGCTGGGCAAAGCTGGACAGGTCGCCGTAGCTGGTGACGCCCAGCACCTCCATGCCCTCTTTCTCGATCGCCTGCGCCAGAGCGCGAATGCCCAGACCCGACAAATTTTCCGAGCGGAAATCCTCGTCGATGATGACAATGGGAAAGCGAAAATGCATGACGGCTCCGGCGTGAAAACGATAAAGTGGGCAGTGTAGGAAATTTGCATGAACGCCGGTGCGACGGCGTGCAACCTCTGGAGTGACGATGATGGACAACCCGGCGGCCTGGTGGGTTCTGGCGGGGCTGTTTGTGGCCATGGAGCTGTTCACCGGAACGTTTTACCTGTTGATGCTGGCGCTGGGGGCGGCGGCCGCCGCCGTGGCGGCGCATCTGGGGCTGGCGCCGACGCTGCACTGGGCGGTGTTTGCCCTGGTGGGCGGAGTGGCGGTGGTGGTGCTGTACGCCGCACGCCGCCGCTGGGGACGGCGGACTGCCGACGATCTGCGCCACGATCACCTCGATTTGGGGGCCACGGTCGAGGTCACCGCCTGGTCGGCCGACGGCACGACCCGTGTGGCCTACCGCGGCTCCGACTGGAGCGCGCGGCCCGCACGCCGCGGCCCGCTCTACCTCGGGCCGCACCGCATCGCCGGTCAGGACGGCAATGTGCTACTCGTCGAGCCGCTGCCCACGGCCGGTGCCGTGCCCTGCCCGGTGCCGCCCGGGCAGCAGGCGGCCTGAACCGCAACGTCCTTGTCCGATTTACGCTTTCAACGGAGATTCGCATGGAAATCGCCATCATCCTGGCCGTCATCGCCGTGCTGTTCGTCAGCCGCGGGATCAAAATCGTGCCGCAGCAACACGCCTGGATCCTCGAACGTCTGGGCCGCTACCACGCCACGCTGCAACCCGGGCTGAACGTCATCATCCCGTTCATCGACAGCGTGGCGTACAAGCATTCGCTCAAGGAAATCCCGCTGGACGTCCCCAGCCAGGTCTGCATCACCAAGGACAACACCCAGCTCACCGTCGACGGCGTGCTGTATTTCCAGGTCACCGACCCGATGCGTGCCAGCTACGGCTCGTCCAATTACGTCGTGGCCATCACCCAGCTGGCGCAGACCACGCTGCGTAGCGTCATCGGCAAGCTCGAACTCGACAAAACGTTCGAGGAGCGCGAGTTCATCAACCACAGCGTGGTCAACGCGCTCGACGAAGCCGCGGCGACCTGGGGCGTGAAGGTGCTACGTTATGAGATCAAGGATCTGACGCCGCCGAATGAAATCCTGCACGCCATGCAGCGGCAGATCACCGCCGAGCGCGAAAAGCGCGCGGTGATCGCCACGTCCGAAGGCGCGCGCCAGCAGGCGATCAACGTCGCCGAAGGCGAACGACAGGCGTACATCGCCCGCTCCGAAGGCGAGCGGCAGGCGGCGATCAACAAGGCGCAGGGCGAAGCCGCGGCGATCGAGGCGGTGGCCAACGCCACGGCGCACGCGCTCGAAGTCATCGCCGCGGCGATCCAGAAACCCGGCGGCATGGACGCGGTGCAGCTCAAGGTGGCGCAACAAGGACTGGATGCCTACGCCAATCTCGCCAAGACCAGCACCAGTCTGATCGTGCCCGGTGACATGAGTCAGGCCGCGGCATTGATCGCTTCGGCGATGACGGTGATCAAAAAATCCGCATGAAAGACCTCCGGAACGTCCCGTCGGCGCGCCGCGCTGCGCTCGACGCCCTGCTGCAACCCGATCCGCGGCACAAGGCGGCGCTGGCGCTGGCGCTGCTTGCCGCACTGGGCGATGGCCGCGTGCACATCGATCCCGCGGAGCACGTGGAGCCGCCCGCAGCCGCCCTGCCCGGCCGCCCCGCCCGGCCCGAGCTGATCGCCGCGCAGCGCTTGCCGCGGCGCAATCCGCGCGATCGCCAGGGCCACGCCGCGCTGATCCACGCCATCGCGCACATCGAGTTCAACGCCATCAACCTCGCGCTCGACGCCGTCTGGCGCTTTCGCGGACTGCCCGCGGCGTTCTATGAGGACTGGCTGCGCGTGGCCGCCGAGGAGGCCGAGCACTTCACGCTACTGCGCCAGCATCTGCTCAGCCTGGGCGCCGATTACGGCGACTTTCCGGCGCACAACGGGTTGTGGGAGATGGCGGAAAAAACCGCAGGTGATGTGCTCGCCCGCATGGCGCTGGTGCCGCGCACGCTCGAAGCCCGCGGGCTGGACGTCAACCCGGCGATCCGGGCCAAACTCGCTGCTGCAGGCGACGCCCGTGGCGCGGCCATCCTCGACCGTATCCTGGCCGACGAAATCGGCCACGTGGCCATCGGCAACCGCTGGTATCGCTGGGCCTGCGCGCAGCATGGCCGCGATCCGCTGACGGCTGCAGACGAACTCGCCGCCGCTTACGGCGCCCCCCGGCTGAAAGCGCCGTTCAACCGCCAGGCCCGGCTGCGTGCCGGGTTCAGTGCCGCTGAGCTCGATGCGCTGGAGCGTGGCTCTGTGCCGGCCGTGCCTTAACGCCCGGTGCGGTGGATGTAGCGGTTGAGCTGCGCCATGTCCGCCGAAGTGCGGCGGTAGAGATGGTCCAGGCTGATGATGGCGACTTCCAGCAGCAGCACGGCCAGCAGCGGACGCTCCAGCCGCAGGCGATCGTACATGCGCCGGCTGATGCGCAGCAGCCGGGTGTCCTCGCCGGCACGCAGCCGGATGTCGCGTGGTTTGCGGTCGAAAAAGCTCATTTCCCCGAGCATTTCGCCGGGGAGGATTTTGCCGATTTCCATTTCGCTTTCGGGCAGCTGCGCGATCAGGCAGCCCTGCCCTTCGAGCACAAAAAACAGGCTTTCCCCGACCTGGCCGATGTCGGCGATGATCTCGCCTTTTTTCGGCGCCATGAGGTCACAGTAATCGAGAAAATCGTGAATCTCACGCCGGGTGAGCACGGAGGTATCGACGAGTTGGCCGAGGAAGTGCGCCAGCGCTTCGCGGTCTTCTGGGGTGATGGTCAGACGATGCATGGGAACACAGAGCGGAGTCGGACAAAAATCGGCGGGCAGAATGGCTCAATCGTATCGGCGCTCCGGACGTTTTCCTAGGGTGGCAGGCCGAAATAGCTGCGGATGCCCGACAGCAGCATATTCACGGCAATGGCGGTGAGAATCAGCCCCATGAGCTTTTCCGCTGCGTTCATCACCGAATCGCCCAGCCATTTGAGCAGGAGTTCGCTGATCAGCAGCAGGCCGCCGGTGACGAACACCGCCGTACTGAGCGCGCCGACCCAGGTCCAGATTTCTCCTGGTTGACGCGACGCCAGCAGCAGCACGGTGGCCAGCGCCGACGGCCCGGCCAGCAGCGGCACGGCCAGCGGAAAAATCAGCGGTTCGCGCCCGCCTTCGCCGCCACCGAAAATCTCCGAGGTGGTGGAAAAAATCATTTTGATCGCCACCAACAGCAAAATCACGCCGCCGGCCACTTCGATCGACGGCTGGCTGAGATTCATCAGCCGCAGAAAGCCGTGGCCGCCGAACATGAAGACCAGCAGCACGAGGTAAGCGATGGCGATTTCGCGCAACGCCACCGGCAGACGACGCTGCGGCGGCAGTTTGCGCATCACGGCGATGAAAAACGGCAGATTGCCGAAGGGGTCGAGGATGAGCAGCAGCAAAACGAAGGCCGACCAGAAGTTGTCGTTCGCCATGGTGTGAGCGCGCCATCAGGCGCGGGGGTGGTGGCGGGCGTGCAGGGTCTTGAGCCGCTCGCGCGCGATGTGGGTGTAAATCTGCGTGGTGGAGATGTCGGCGTGGCCAAGGAGCAATTGCACCACACGCAAGTCGGCACCGTGGTTGAGCAAATGCGTGGCGAAGGCGTGGCGCAGGGTGTGCGGGGACAGCGGGACATCGATCCCGGCCTTGGCGGCGTAGGCCTTGATCAGCGTCCAGAACATCTGCCGTGTCATGCCCGCGGCCTCGCGCGTGCGCGCGCCGCTGCGCGCGGTGACGAACACGAACGGGCTGTCGCGGCCGTGCAGCAAGGCCGGACGGGCGCTGCGCAGATAACGTTGCAACCACTCCTGAGCCGCCTCGCCGAACGGCACCAGGCGTTCCTTGCCGCCTTTGCCGGCGATTTGCACCACGCCCTGGCCGAGTGACAGCCGCACCAGCGGCAAGGTGACGAGTTCGCTCACCCGCAAGCCGCTGGCGTAAAGCAGTTCGAGCATCGCACGGTCCCGCAGCCCCAGGGCAGTGGTGACGTCGGGCGCCGCCAGTAGCGCCTCGACCTGGCGCTCGCTCAGGCTGCGCGGGTGGCGCTGCGGCTGGCGCGCCGTCTCGATCCGCAGCGTCGGGTCATCGGCACGCAGTCGCTCGCGCAGCGCCCAGCGGTAAAAGCGGCGCAGCACCACCAGCCTGCGGTTGGACGAGGTCGCGCGGCTGTGCGCGAATCGGGCGGCGATATAGCCCTGCACGTCGCCGTCTTCCGCCCGGGCCAGCGGCGGGCGGCGGGTGTGCGCCAGCCAGCGGGCAAACAGCGTCAGATCGCGGCGGTACGCGGCCAGGGTGTTGGCCGACAGGCCGTCTTCGAGCCAGAGCGCATCGCAGAACTGGTCGATCAGCGCCGCGCAGCCGGCAGGCGCAGGGGGCCACTGAGCCGATTCGGCGGTGTCACGCATCGCGCCTGCGGGCCTCGTGTTGCAGCAGCCAGCGCTTGATGCCCAGCAGATAACCGTCTGCCGCGGTGCTGTGGGCAAAGCCGCCGAGCCCTTGTCGGGCGACGATGCGATGGCAGGGCACGATCGGGGCGAAGGGGTTGGCCGCGCACGCCTGACCCACCGCCCGCGCGGCACTCTGCAGTTCGGCGGCGGCGTCGGCGTAGCTGCGCGTCTGGCCGCAGGGAATGCGCCGTAGCAGCTCCCACACCCGGCGCTGAAACGCCGTGCCGGCATCGGCCAGCGGCAGATCGAAGACGAACGCCGCGTCGCTGCAATACGCCTGGAGTTGCCGCGCTGCCTCGTGGCCGAGCGCGGTGAGCGGCGGCACCAGCGCGGTGTCGGGCGGCAAATAGTCCAACTGCACGATCTGCGTCTCGGTGCAGGTGATCCCCAGACGGCCGAATGGCAGGGCGACGACCGCGCGCGGCGGTTGATCGGAGGAAACGGTCGGAGCGGGCATCGGGTGGTCGGCAAAGCGGCACGCGGCGTCAAGGATACCCTGCCGCACATGCGGAATCCGGCTTTCTCCGAGAATGCCACGATGGATTTGCCGTCGATCGACTTGGGCTCTGCGTGCACCGTGCCGCCTCCTGCATGGCCGCCGCTGTGCCAGCCTTTTGCCGCGCTCGGGCCGGAGTTCAGCGTGCCGGTGGCCGTCAGCCCCTTGCCCGACCCCATGCTCGTCGCCTGCAGCGCCGATGCCGCAGCGCTGGTCGGACTGCAGCCGCCGCGCTGCACCGAGGAGGAGCGGCTCTGGGCGCAAGCCTTTGGGGGCCATGTCGACACCCTCAGCGGTGGCAGCCGGGCCACGGTGTATGCCGGCCACCAGTTCGGCAACTGGGCCGGGCAGCTCGGTGACGGCCGCGCGCTGCTGCTGGGCGAATGGCCCGACGCGGAGAATGGCCGGCACAGCGGCGGATATCCGGCATGGGAAGTGCAGTTCAAGGGCAGCGGACGAACGCCGTTTTCCCGCATGGGCGACGGCTGGGCGGTACTGCGTTCGTCGATCCGCGAGTTTCTGTGCTCGGAGGCCATGGCGGCGCTCGGCGTGCCGACCACCCGCGCGCTGTGCATCGTCGGCTCCACCCGGCCGGTGCGACGGGAAGAGCTGGAAACCGCGGCGATGGTCACCCGCCTGTCGCCAAGTTTCATCCGCTTCGGCCACTTCGAGCACTTCAGCTACAGCGGCCAGACGGCGGCGCTGCAGCGGCTGACCGACTGGGTCATCGCCCGCTACTGTCCGCAGTGCGCCGGTCAGCCGCAGCCCGCGCTGGCGCTGCTGCACTGGGCGGTGGCGCGTACCGCTGAACTCCTCGCGCGCTGGCAGGCCGTGGGCTTCGTCCACGGGGTGATGAACACCGACAATATGTCGATTCTCGGCTGGACCATCGACTACGGGCCGTTTGCCTTCATCGACGCTTACGATCCGCTATACACCCCCAATACCACCGATCGGAGCGGACGCTACGCTCTGGGCCGGCAGCCGGCGGTGGCGCACTGGAATCTGCTGGCGCTGGCGCAGGCGTTGCTGCCGCTGATCGCCAAACCCGACGACGCGCTGCAGGCGGTCGACGGGTTTCGACCGCAGTTCGTCCGCGCGGTGCAACAGCAGATGGCGGCCAAATTGGGGCTGGAGCAGGTCGATGCCGACGATGGCGTGCTGCTGCAGGATCTGCTGGATCTCATGGCCGCCAACCGCAGCGACTGGACGCTGACCTTCCGCCATTTCTCCCGGCTGTCCGCGGATGCGCAGGCCGCGATCCCCCCGGAGCTGGCCGCGCAGTTTCCGCGGCAGCCGCAGGCGTTTGCCGCATGGGTGCGGCGCTACCGCGCGCGGCTGCAACGCGAGCGGCGCAGCGACCAGGCGCGGGCACAGGCGATGGATGCGGTCAATCCCGTGGTCGTTCTGCGCCACCACCATGCGCAAGCCGCCATCGAGCGCGCGCAGGCTGGCGATTTCAGCGAGGTGCGCCGTTTGCTAGCCGCGTTGCGCAAGCCGTTTTCTCCCGATGCGGCACACGCCGCTTACGCCCAGCCACCGGCTGCAGACGCACCGCCGGCCTGTCTGTCTTGCTCCTCCTGAACACCACGTCATGACCTCTACCCGTCCGAATGACGCCGTCTGGCGCGACAAACTGACCGAGCTGCAGTACCGCGTCACCCGTTGCAGCGCGACCGAGCCGCCGTTCACCGGGGCGTACTGGAACCATCACGCCGATGGCGTCTACCGCTGTGTCTGCTGCGGCACGCCGCTGTTCGATTCCCGCACCAAGTACGATTCGGGCAGTGGCTGGCCCAGCTTCTGGCAGCCGACCGAACAGGCCGTCGTGCGCGAGGTGCGCGACTTGAGCCACGGCATGGTGCGCATCGAAGTGCAGTGCGCGCATTGCGGGGCGCATCTCGGCCACGTCTTTCCCGACGGCCCCGAGCCGACCGGGCTGCGCTATTGCATCAACTCGGCGGCGCTGGACTTCGCGCCGCGCGGCCAGGATCCGACGCCCTGAGCGAGCCGGCGTCCAGGCGAACGCTCTCAGCTGCGTGAGGTATGGCGCCGTCCACGCAGCACACCCCACACCAGGTACGCCGACACACCGAGAAACAACACCGCCAGCGCCGCCTGCCCATAGCCGGCAAGACCCGGGGGATTTTTCCAGCGGTGCCGCAGAATGTCGTCGGTCAGCGCCTGCACTTGAGTTGCTGGGGCAAACGGCAGCGCCGGGTCGATCCGTCGGGCACGCTCCAGTTCCTTTTCGGCCAGCGGCCATTTGCCCTCCGCAGCGAGCAGTCGCGCGTCGAGGTAATGCGCCGCGGCCGAATCGGGCTGCGCGGCCAGCACCTGGGCGATCGCCCGGTCGGCCTGGGCGAATTGCCCCGATTGCAGCAGATCGCCGGCCTGCTGCAGCGTGGCAGCCCGGGCACAAGGCACGGCGGCCAGGGTGAGCAGCAAACAAAGAGACAAACCCGCTCTGCGGTGGGTCAAGCGCAAGGTCATGGCGGCAGCCTCATCACAACGCAAAAATCCACCCTACCACATTGCGGCAAGTTTCTCTTTGGCCATGCGAGGAACCAGGAGGCCAAGGGGGCAGGACAATCCTTGGCCGGCGCATCCAGTCGCCGCAGACCGGGCTGTGCCGAGCCGAAGCCTGAAGCCGGCTGCGGCGTTTTTCCACCTCAGGCTGCCGTCTGGACGTGAAAGTCGATCCGCACGCCTTCGGCCGAACGACTGACGTATTCCGCCCGTACCCGCTCACCGAAATGCCGCTCGATCTGCTGTAGCAGCGGGATCGGGTCATGATCGTTGAAAAACGCCATGGTTTCTCCGGGTTCGAGCGCCGTCAACGCGCCGAAGATGGCGGCATGGCGAAAGCGCTTGGCGATGCCGCTGGCGTCAAAAGCATAGGTGCGATCGGCGCGGCGGTGTGCATGCGGCTGGTTGATGAGGTGCAAAGGTTCCATGGGTGTGGTTTCGACGGGAAAAGTCGCAACGGCGCTTTGGGCGGCCGCCTCGAACTGCGGGAACAGGATGTTGTTTTCGGTATGGACATGCTGCATCAATTCGTCTGTGAAGCGGCCCAGCCCGGCATAGAGCGCCTGCCATGTGGCGCAGGCTCCGGGCGGAAGCCGTAACCCAGCGGTGAGCTGCTGCACGCCCTGCAACATCCGGCCGTGATCCTCGTGTTCCTGGCGCATGCGTGCGATGGGCGGTGCGAGAAAGCCCGCAGGATTGCGACGCATCAGCGGAAACAGGATCTGCTCTTCTTTGTGCATGTGCGCTTCGAGTTCGTCCCGCATGGTCTGCAGCAACTGTGTCAGCCCGGCGGGCACAGCGGGGTGAGCGGCGTGCACCTGCTCGACCTTGGCGGCCAAAACGATTAGCTCGGGGAGGTCGCGGCGGTGACCCTCGTGGAAGCGGCTGACGATGTGTTCGATCAGACTGCCCACGTCGTCAGGTGTTTGGGCGCCGGCGGCAGACTGCTGGTCGAGTGCGGCCAGTTGTGTCTCGATCATGCCGACATCGATGCCTTGTGCCCTGGCGGCCGCCTCCAGGGTCTGGTCGCCGCCGCAGCAAAAATCCAGACGATGCTGCCTGAACAAGGCGGTGGCGCCGGAAATCTCGCGGGCGAGTTCACCGAGCGAACGGTGCGCATGCGTCTGCGACTGGGGTTGCGGGGTTGTGGGCATGGTCTGCGTCCTCCTTCTCTGCCCGGGTTCTCGCGGAATCGGGAGCTGTAACAGGTAAAATAAAATCCACTATAGACCACGTGAGTGGTATCGGCAATACCTTTTTGGAGAGTCCACCATGCGCCTGACGTCTTTCGCTGATTTCGGTTTGAGGGCCCTGCTCGTTCTTGCCGCCAGCGAGCGCGCGCCATGGTCGAGCGTGGAACTTGCCGGCAGGCTGGGCATTTCCCGCGAACACCTGATCAAGGTCCTGCAGCGACTGGCTGCCGGCGGCTATGTGCAGACTGTCCGGGGTGCGGGGGGCGGGGTGCGTCTGGGCAAGGCGGCTGACGCTATTCGGCTGGGCGAAGTGCTTTCCTGGCTGGAAGATGGTGCCGCGCTGGTCGAGTGTTTCCGCGAAGACGGCGGACATTGCGTGCTCTGCGGCTTCTGCGGTCTGCAACCCCGTCTGGAGCGCGCGCGGCGCGCGTTTTACGCCGAGCTCGATACCTCGACTCTCGCCGACTGCCTCACTCCCGGATTGAGCCGTTTCGTCGCCGAAGCAGCCTGAAAGCCGGTTCGCGCTGCAAACAAAAAAGCCCGGCGTGACCGCCGGGCTTTTTGATCGATCTGGGGTGGCTGATGGGACTCGAACCCACGACAACAGGAATCACAATCCTGGACTCTACCAACTGAGCTACAGCCACCACGAAAAACAAAAAGTATATCGCAAAAAAGCCGATGGTTTTCGCGCCGCCGTGATGCTCAGCCGGCTTGGGCGCTCTCGGTTTTGGGCTTGTAGAGGATTTCGACACCGAAGCGTTTTTTCATCGCCTCGATGTAGGCGTCGATCACTCCCTGGGTGAGTTGCCGGTTTTCCGCGGCGGCAGCGGCGCGCAAGAGTTCGCCGGGAACGGGGCCGTCGATCACCCGATCGAGTTGAACGATGGCATAACCTTGTGTACCGAGGTCGACACCGCCGAACGCCGGCAGTTTGGCCGCATTCAGGGCAAAGGCTTTCACCACGACCTGCTCCGGCACTCCTGCAGTGGGTTGCGTCTGGCTGATGGTTTGTGGCGCGCCGAACGACAGGGACGCTGGGGATTTCAGCGCTTGCTGGGCGGCCTGGCGGGCCAGCTCGGCGGCTTTTTGCTCGGTCAGCAGCTGCTGTGCCTGGGTCTGTACGGCGCTGAACGGCAAAGTCTGCGCCGGGCTGTAGCTCAGCACCCGGCCGGATGCCCAGACGTTCGGTGCGATTTGCACTGCCTGAATGTTGTGTTTGTGACGCAGGCTGTTTTCGGAGAACAGCGCGTCGACGAACGCCTTGCTGGCCAGCGGGTTGGTGCTGCCCGGTGCAGCAGCCACAGGCTGGCGCGTGACGTGGTCGGCGGTCTGCACCTGCAGGTGCAACTTGTCTTCGACGGCCTTGAAGCTGTCCGGGTGTTCGAAGACGGCGTTGGTGAACGTCTCTGCGGCCGCAGACAACCGTTTTTGCACGGCTTGCTGCTGGAGTTGTTTTTCGATGTCGGCCTTGACGCTGTCGAAGGGCTGCTGCCCGCCGGGTTTGATGCCGGTGAGTTCGATGATGTGGTAGCCGAATTGGGTTTTGACTGGGCCAACGATGTCACCGACCTTGGTCATGCCGAATACCGCGTCGGCAAACGGCTTGACCATTGCGCTGGCGGTGAAATAGCCCAGATCCCCACCCTTGTCGGCAGACCCGGGATCCTGCGACTCCTTGCGCGCCACGGCGGCGAATTCGTCCGGATGCGCCTTGACCTGTCGGGCGATGGCCTCGGCTTTGGCTTTGGCGGCCTCCTGCTGTGCTGCGGTGGCGTCGGCCGGCACGCTGATCAGGATGTGGCTGGCCCGACGTTCCTCTGGCGTGGTGTATTGCGCCAAATGGGCGTCGTAATACGCTTTGGCCTGCTCCGCCGTCACCTGCACCTGACTGGCGAGGGCATCGGCGCTGAGCACGACGTATTCGATGTTGGCTTGTTCAGGTTTCTGGAACAACGATGTGTTGTTTTGATAGAAGGTCTGCACTTCGGCTGGTGTCACGTGCACCTGCGCGGCAAAATCCGCCGGCTTGAACCAGGCCAGTCGCACGACGCGCTGCTGTGCCGCGGCCTTGGCTGCGGCTTCGGCCAAGGCGCGGCTGTCGATGACGGAGCCGGCCACGCCACTGAGGACCTGCTGCAGGATCAGCTGCTCGCGCACCTGGGCTTCGAACTGGGCAGTGTTCATTCCCTGCGCGGCGATCAGGTTGCGATAGGCCTGGACGTCGAAACCGCCGTCGGGCTTGCGCAGTGCGGCGATTTGCGGAATCTGCAGGATCGCCTGCTGCACCTGCGCGTCGGTGACGGCCAGATGTTCGCGCTGCGCCTGCAGCTGCAGCAGGCGCTGACGGATCAGCCCGTCGAGGGTGCGAAGTTTTTGTTCCGGGGTGTCGAGTTGTTTGATGTCCACCGCGCCGCCCAGCATGCTTTGCAACCGGGCGATTTCTTCCCGGTTGGCGGCGTCGAGCTGCTGCATGGTGATGGCCTGGCCGTCGACCTTGGCGGCGGCATTCTCCCTGCTCTGAAAACTGCTGTAGCCCTGGATGCCGAACAACACAAACGACGGAAAAACCAGCAAGAACAGCACGATTTGCATCAATTTGCTGCGTTAACGTATGCA